>NZ_PHUE01000001.1:4040981-4351826 GCF_002813295.1 Flavobacterium sp. 5 | reverse complement strand
GAAATGGATAGTCTTTACAATCCAACAGGAGCAACATTAGCATTTCCAAAAGACTTAAATTTGAACGATTTATTCTTCAAATATGGAGTACGTATCAATCCAGACTTAGTGAAAGATGAACAAGGAAGTCCTATAAAACTGGCTAGTGGTGATCAAGGAAGCGGAACAACTTATCAAGATTTTAACTGGAAATTTGCACCGCAAGTGTATCCAATTAGTAAACACCCAATTGTAAAAAATCTGGGAGGTATCAAATTTGATTTTGCAAATGCAATGGATACATTGAAAAACGGAATTAAAAAAACAGTTCTTCTACAATCTTCACCTTACTCCAAGAAAGTAGGAACGCCGGTGGAAATCAGCTTAAATATGGTCTCCGAGCAAACTTCTCCTTCTGATTATTTGAATAAAGGAAATATTCCGATGGCAGTTTTATTAGAAGGCTCTTTTCATTCGATGTTTGAGAATCGTGTATTACCATTTGACGACAAATCCTTTTTAAAGAAAGGAACAGACAGCAAAATGATTGTAATTTCGGATGGAGATATTATAAAGAACCAATTGGATAAATCGGGACAGCCTGTAGAACTAGGTTACGACCAAAGATCTGGCAATTTATACGACAACAAAGATTTTATGATGAATTGTGTCAATTATCTATTAGATGATACTGGACTTATTAACATTAGAAGCAAAGATCTTGATTTACCCTTATTAGACAAAGAAAAAGTCTATGAAAACTATACTTTCACGCAGTTCCTAACTATCGGACTTCCAATCGTATTTTTAGGGTTATTTGGTCTAGGATTTACATTCCTTAGAAAAAGAAAATATAGTAAATAGATGTTAATAAAAAATTTGCAATACTAGAATAGTTTACAATATATTTGTAAAAGTGTATTCCGAATTTTATTTAAAAAAAGTACACCATTAAAAACAAAACAATACAGATGAAATTTATAGTATCGAGTTCGTACTTATTAAAACAATTACAAGTTTTAGGTAGTGTTATTAACAGCAACAATACTTTGCCTATTTTAGACAACTTCTTATTTGAATTAAATAATAACGAATTAACTGTTTCGGCTTCAGATTTAGAAACTACTATGTCTGCTACATTAACCATTGATTCTAAAAGCAAAGGAAGTGTTGCGGTTCCTGCAAAATTATTATTGGAAATCCTTAAAACTTTTCCAGAACAGCCACTAACATTCACCGTTCAAGAAAACAGTACTATAGAAATTAGTTCTAATTCAGGTAAATATGCTTTGGCATATGCTCCAGGAGAAGAATTTCCAAAATCAGTAAACTTAGACGAACCCTCAGTAACGTTAGTTCCTGCTGATGTATTAGCAACTGCTGTTAGTAAAACCATTTTTGCAGCTGGAAATGACGATTTACGTCCAGTAATGTCTGGGGTTTTCTTTCAATTTTCTCCGGAAGGTTTAATTTTTGTGGCAACAGATGCACACAAATTGGTAAAATATGCTCGCTCTGATGTAAAAGCATCACAAGTAGCAGAATTTATTATGCCTAAGAAACCTTTGAATATTTTAAAAAGTATACTTGGCTCATCTGATGCTGAAGTAAAAATAGAATACAACGATTCGAATGCAACTTTCTCGTTTGATAACTACATTTTATTATGTCGTTTAATTGATGGGAAATATCCAAATTACGAAGCGGTTATTCCGAAAGAGAATCCAAACAAATTGTTGATGGATCGTTCTCAGTTTTTGAGTTCTGTACGTCGTGTTGCTATTTTCTCAAACAAAACAACACACCAAATTCGTTTGAAAGTGGCTGGTGCCGAATTGAATATTTCTGCTGAAGATATTGATTATTCTAACAAAGCAGAAGAAAGATTGACTTGTGATTATCAAGGAGACGATATGCAAATAGGTTTCAACTCTCGTTTCCTGACTGAAATGTTGAACAACCTTCAATCAGATATGATAATGCTTGAAATGTCATTACCTAACAGAGCCGGAATTCTTACTCCTATTGATGGATTAGAAGAGGGTGAAACCGTAACAATGCTTGTAATGCCAGTAATGCTAAACAGCTAGTTACTTAAAATATACGAAACTAACCAAAACCATTTTTATATTTGAAAAAGCCAAAACTCCCTAACCAGAGTTTTGGTTTTTTTTTATTAAATATTTTAGAAATGTAAATTCAAATCAATTATCCTTGATTATACTCAAAAACGTTGTCCCACAGTGTGTCAATTTGTATAAGTGATTTATCTAAAGAAACAACCTCCCACTTACCATTAGTTTCTACACCTAGTCCAATATGCTGCAATTTTGATAAAGCATCTTTTACGTCAAAATCAAGGTTTGTATTTAATTCTGATGAGAACCAAGACTCAATTTGATGATCCAGTTCTTCAGCAGATAAAGGAGTTTCACTTCTGTTTAAAAAAGCATATACTAAAATAGTTTCTTTGAGCACTTCTTCTTCCGAAGAGTTTAATAAGGAATAAAATGCTCCACTGTTATTTCCTAAGTTTTTGAAATAAAGACTATCAGAAAGCATTTTAGAATATCTAATCTTTTTATTTACATAGTTATTATACTGACGAAATAAGTAGGCAGACAATATCCCTAACGCAATTAAGCCTTGATTTAATGAGGTTTTACTATTTAAGAAATCAATAGCTTCACCTGACTTATAAGCACCGTACATACCTATTAATGCGGGAATTACTTTAGCACTTAATAACGATACTCCCCCAAAAATAGCAGGCACCCATAAAAGCAACTTATCTGTAGTTGACATCATAGGGATAGCATTTGGAAATATCGTTTCTAAGTCATTTTTAGGTACGCGTTTAAATATTTTTAATACTATTGAGCCAGGTTCAATAGGGATGTTTTTTAGTTTTACTTTTTTCTCTTTGAGATAATCAGCGTCGTTATAATTTAGATAAATCATAACCCGATCGTAGTACTCAATTTCTATTTCTTTTTTCCAAAAGAAGTATTTTTTTATCTTTTCTTTGGCCTTGTGTTCACCACGAACATAGACTTCGTAATCTTTAAAAGCATTAAAGTCTATTGCTAAATCTAAACCAATTAAATCTGAATTTTTGAATGCAACATCCAAAGTATCTTGATTTACACGAGTATAATTACTGTGATCAAGAACTTTTTGAAGTGTTTTTTTAAATACTGAAAAATCACTTTTACCTATGAATCCTTCTTTTTCATGTTTGCTTAAATCTGGATCAAATAAGGCATAGTTTTTCTTTAGACTCTGATTGAGATTAAAAGCTTCGTAATGGTAATAATGTTCGATGATATCGAATAGCTTTTTAAAATCTTCAACCTTTTTTGGGTCATCAGAGAAGGTTGCCAGTTGTTGCTCGAGTAAGAATTCCTTATTGAAGGGAATGTAATGGTCTCGTGTCATATTAAATATGGGGATTTAATTTCGGAAGTATTTGAAATGCAAAAATACCACTCGCAATTCAATATTTAAATGATTTTTGCGAATATTTTAAATCTACGATAGTGTATTAAATTCACTTTCGAATCTTGGCTTTATTATTTTGGAAATAGTGATACATCTAAATGCGGAAGTAATGATCTAAATATGAAATCCAGAATTTAAATCACACCCATTTTTTTCATTAAGAAAGTAGCGCTTTTGTTTTTACAAATACCATCACGAAGCATGTAATCAAAATGTAATTCATCGTTGCTAATTTCAACTTCAAAGCATTTGTTGGTTAGGGTATTTGGGTATTCATTTGTAGTTAGGCAAACTTCTATATCGTGAGTTGCGATAGCGCCAATGGCTTTTTTTGCAATCACTTTTTTGACTACTTCGATTGTTCCGTTGCGTTTATCATCGGAGTTGGTACCTCTTAGAATTTCATCCAAAAGGACAAAAGCTGGGTTTTCTTCCAATTCGTCCATAATTTGTTTTAAACGCTTGATTTCGGCAAAGAAATAGGACTCACTATCTGATAATGAATCTGAAAGTCGCATTGAGACTAATACTGGTAATGGATGCACGGTTGCCTGACTTGCACAAACTGGAGAACCCATTCCTGAAAGCACCATATTGATGCCTAAACTACGCAAGAATGTACTTTTGCCAGACATATTTGAACCTGTCAAAATCATAAAGGATTGAGGCTGAAACTGTACCTCGTTCCCTACTCTAGTCGCTGGATTTAATAAAGGATGGCTTAGATTAGAAAAAGCGATTTCATAATTAGAATTTAGTTTTGGATACACGAAATCAGGGTTATTGTATGCGAAATTTGCTAAACTATTGAGCATTTCAAATTCTCCGATAACCTCTAACCACTCTTCTAAAACTACTGCGTGTTCTTTTTTCCAAGCAATCATCGATTTTAAAACATGGATATTAAAAAGAAACGTTCCATTGAATAATAACGCAGTTACAAAATTGCCAATAGTTTCCATATTAGAAAACAACTCGGCTAATTTTTGAAGATGTGCGCTAGCTTTTTGGTTTTTAAAGTTTAATTTTTGTTGTAAATCTTTCAGTTTTTCCGAAATAAAACTTTCGTTTTCAATTTTTTGAACCAATAAACTGTATTGACTAATTATTGTATTGATGTTTTCGGATTGTGCAATTTCCATTTGAATTCGCTTTGTGAAATTACCCAAAATCCCTAAATTAACTACAAACAAAAAAGATAAATACGTTAAGAAAACCGTGTTTGATGTCACCAAATAAGTTATAAGACAACTCACAAAAAGTGCTGGGGATAAATATAAAATTACCACTGCTGCTTTCGACAATGGTTTACTATTGTATACTCTCCATTGTAGTAAGGTTTTATAAAATGTTTCGTTATCCTGCCCTACTTTGGCGATTGCTAAAAACTCTTGGCGCCAATTTAACTTCTCGCTTAATTCCTGTACTGCTTGGTGATTTTTTAGTATTTCGTCATTTGGCAATAGTGTTAATAATTGTTTTGCCAAGGTTTTTTTACCTATAAAAGTGGCTGTTCTGTTTAGATTTTGAAACAAGGAATGTTCTCCAAAAATATCTAAATCGTAGGCATACGGATGATGAAAATCATTGAATTCGGCTCCATTTTGAAACGGGATTGATTTGCGTTCCAAATAGGTGCTTTCATTTTCGTTTATAGCAACAAGGGCTGCTTTTATCTTTTTCTGAAAGGATAATTTAGAGTGGATTCGCATCAAAATAACAAAACCAGCAAACAGTATTACTGCCGATATGACAAATACTGATTCACTGGTTTTTATGTAATAAAATAAACTTGTTAAGAAAAGTAAAATACTAACAAGTCTGAAAAAACTAATCGTATTGTATTTGGTATTTATTGCTTTTAATTCCTGAGAATAATTTTGACTGTTGCTATTATATATTTTCATCTTTTGTTTTAATGATATATACAAATGTAAGCAATGGTGATGGCAATGGCAATATCAAAAATCTCCAGCAATAGCAAAAGTCATATTTAGAAATCCTTTATTTATAATCTTGTTATCCGAGACGAAAATTTATCGAGGAGTTCCCTCGTTCCTCTGGATGATAAGATTGTGTTCGTACTTTGCAGTAAAACTTTATTTAAAATCTGCAATTTAATATTTAAAATTTATTCCTCGTGCATCGCTAAAATTGGTACTGTTGAAATATTAGAGAACTTTTGAGTTAGACTTGGTTGAAACAGTTCTGAAAAGAAGTTTCTTTTATGTGTAATCATAGCCAACATATCAATGTTTTTATGAGATATGAAATCTAAAATAGTTTCTTTTACTAAGTCGCTATTTGTAATTAAAAATTCTACAGATTCTTTCTCGAACTCATTTTTCCATTGATTGATTATTTCATCTGTAACATCTGATTTACTAGTTTTTACATACAGGCACTTTACAATTGCATTCGATTTTTTAGCAATTTTGATAACTTGACGCAATGGTTTTTTGTCTTTTTCTCTAAAGCGTGTTGTAAAACCTATGGTTTTGATTTTGGTGTATTGGGCTTCTACAGGTATGCTTAGCACTGGAACATCGACCGCAGTTACTACTGAGCCCGTGTTGGATCCTATAAAAAAGGCTTCCCATCCTGTGGCTCCAGCAGTTCCCATGACAACAAAATCAATTTTTTCTTCTTTTATGGCTTTTTTAATGCTGTAAATCAAATCTCCCTCCATTATTTTATGATTTAGCTGAATGTTCTCTAAATGTTGTTTTTGAGCTAATTCACGAAGTTTAGGGATTTGACTTTTGAACATATCATACTGTGCCAATTGTAGCGAATCAAAGAGTGTGTAATAATTGTCTGGAGTGAATGCATTTTCGACAACAGGCAATTCGAAAGTATGTAATAATACTAGTTCTCCTTTTACAATCTTTGCAAATTCTAGAGCGTGAATGAAAGCATTATTCGCGACTTCAGAAAAATCGGTTGGAAATAAAATCTTTTTCATTTTATATGAATTTATAGTTTAATTAATACTGAGTAATTCAGTTTGTAAATTTTGATCTCTGATTAGTCTTATGAACAACTAATAGTGTAGTGCATACTGTGCGTGAGGGATAAAAACTAGCTACCAAAGTAGCGCGGATAGCCCGACAGATTAGGAAAAGGGAGCCGTATATGCGGTATGCTAAATAGGCTCCCGTTTCCTAATGTGGCACGCCCAAATTGTATTTACTTTATATAATTACTTAACCGATAAGAATGGAATATTGATATCTACAGCCAATTTTTTGGAAAGGCTTATTTGAAATAACTTTTCGAAAAATCCTTTGTGCTTTATATGTGCAGCCATCATATTTATTTTTTTTTGTTGAATGAAATCTAAAATTGCTCCTTCGACATCGTCGCTTAAAACGGAATGAAAAGCAACGTTGGAATTTTTGAAAACGTTTTTGAAGTCGACAATAAAATCGTCATTATAAACCTTATGTGCTGGTTTTACATTCAAGCAATCGATATGAGCATTAAATATTTTGGACAAATTATGTGCTTTATGTAATGCTTCGATATCCTCAAAATGGTATTTTGTTGTAAACAGTATTTTTGTAATGGGCGTGTATGTACAACTTTCTGGAATACCCAAAACGGTCATTTTGGATTCATCCATGATATTGGTGAGTGTAGTACCCAAAAATATCTGTCTTAGATTAGTTACTCCTTTGGTTCCCAAAACAATAAAATCTATGTTTTCCTCTTTGGAAAGCTTAAGGATTTCGGCAGCCAAACTACCTTCAATGAGTACGTTACTAATGGGTATATGCCCTAAATTATTGACCTCGGCTATGTTTCGTAAAAGAGGTACTTCGTCTTTGTAATTTTCGAATTCACTCAATTCTTCGTACTCATAAATTTCCTGTAGATAAATAGAGAAGTCTAAGTATTTGGGCGAATCTACTTCGTAAACATGGAGCGTAATAATTTCTGCATTTACTGCATCGGCTAGTTTTAATGCATAAATAAAAGCGTTTTTGGAAACGTCTGAAAAATCAGTTGGAAACAATATCTTCTTCATAATCATTTATTTAGATATAAATCAATACTAATTATAAAGTTACAAAACTTAACAGGAAAAAAGCATGATATTTATCATTTGTCGCTTTTTATGAATGGTAAGTTGTAAATGATGAATGTTGAATTGAAGACCAAAAGCTAACAGCTAACAGCCATCAGCCAAAAAAAATGCTTACTTTTGCATAAATTTTTAGATATGATTAAAAACGATTCTATAGTTGCTTTAGCCACTGCTTCGGGAGCAGGAGCCATTGCTGTAATTCGAATTTCTGGAGAAGATGCTATTACTATTGCCAATTCAGTTTTTAGATCTATAAAAAATAAAGACTTAACCACCCAAAAAACACATACTTTGCATTTGGGTCATATTATGGATGGTGAAAAAACATTGGATCAGGTGTTGGTTTCTATTTTCAAAAATCCAAATTCCTATACAGGCGAAAATACCATTGAAATTTCATGTCATGGTTCTACTTATATTCAGCAACAAATTATTCAATTATTACTACGAAAAGGCTGTCGAATGGCTGATGCGGGTGAATTTACCTTAAGAGCATTTTTGAACGGTAAACTTGACCTTTCGCAAGCCGAAGCTGTAGCTGATTTGATATCTTCGGACAACGAAGCTTCTCACCAAATTGCTATGCAACAAATGCGTGGTGGTTTCTCTAACGAAATTGCTAAACTGCGTGAGGAATTATTAAATTTTGCTTCTTTAATTGAATTGGAATTAGATTTTGCCGAAGAAGATGTAGAATTTGCAGATAGAACACAATTTCACGAATTATTAAACCGAATTGAATTTGTCCTTAAACGTTTGATCGATTCGTTTGCTGTTGGAAATGTGATAAAAAATGGTATTCCTGTTGCTATTGTTGGTGAACCAAATGTTGGAAAATCTACTTTATTGAATGCTTTATTGAACGAAGAACGTGCCATTGTTTCGGAAATTGCAGGAACTACACGTGATACGATTGAAGATGAATTAGTAATTGGTGGTATCGGTTTCCGATTCATCGATACGGCGGGAATTCGTGAAACTAAGGATTATGTAGAAAGTATTGGGATTAAGAAAACGTTCGAAAAAATAGAACAGGCGCAAGTCGTATTATTTTTAGTTGATGGTTATCAGTTGCTTGTTGATAGTAAACTGAACTCATTAAAAGTTGAAATTGAAAAAATAAAAAACAAGTTTCCTCAAAAAGCAATTCTAATTATAGTCAATAAATCGGATAAACTTTCGCCGCAAGAGCAATCAATAATTAACCAACAACTAACAACTGATAGCCAGCAACCAACAACTATATATATTTCTGCTAAAGAAAAAATTGGTGTAGATGATTTAAAGAATGAGTTGCTTTCATTCGTCAATACTGGAGCTTTACGCAATAATGAAACTATTGTTACTAATACTCGTCATTATGATTCGTTATTAAAAGCTTTAGATGAAATTCAGAAAGTAAAATACGGCCTCGAAACCAATCTTTCTAGTGACTTAATTGCTTTGGATATCAAAGAAGCTTTATATCAATTTGGGTTGATTACTGGTCAGGTTTCCAATGATGAATTGTTGGGTAATATTTTTGCTAACTTTTGTATCGGAAAATAAGTTTCACAAAATAAAACAAAATAAAACAAAGAATCCCAGTTAAAATGTCATAAAACCGCATTTTAACTGGGATTCTTCTTTCTGTTTATTTAGCTTTATTTGCAGATAGTTTGTTCCTTTTTGTACCATTATTGTACCACGAAAATAATTTTCCTCATCGGATTTTTTTTTGGCGAAATGATGACACACAGAGAGACACATAGACACAATGGGACACAAAATTAGTGATATTATGAGTTCTAAAATTGAGGTCATCAGAATTTGTGAACACTGTAAAAAACAGTTCACAGCCAGAACAACTCGGACACGATATTGTTCTCACATTTGCAACAGTCGTGGTTATAAAGCACTGGTACGTAGTGGAAAAGTAGAAAAAAGCAATAACGAAACTGTTCAGCTTTTAAACACAGATTTGGAAAAAATAAAGCCGCTTGAGTTTCTAAAAATTACTCAGGCAAGCCTTCTTTTCGGGATCAGCAGGAGTACTATTTACAGGTTAGTTAACAATGGATATCTCGACATTGCAAAGTTTGGCAAACGAACTGTTATCCGTAGATGCGACCTTGAAGCTTTCTTTGCTATTCCCATTCAATATGTTACTTTGAAGACTGGACAGCAATTTCCTGGTTTTGACAATTGCTATACTATCACGCAAATTCAGCAGAAGTACAATATTTCTTCAGGAGCACTCTATCTATTGATTCAACGGCAGGGCATAGTAAAATATTCCGTTGGAAAATTCACCTGTGTAGCCAAACAGGATATTGATATAATTTTTAATGCTGTTGGAAGATGAAAAATATAAATGTTACATTAAGGAAAAGGACGCTGCCAAGTGGAAAGATTACATTATATCTTGATTTTTTCCCTCCAATCTATAACGCTAAAACTCATGAATTTTCGCGAAGAGAGTATTTAGGTTTATATCTGGTTTCAAAACCAAAAAATAATATTGATAAAGCAATGAATTCAGAAAATTTACACAAGGCCGAGATGATTTGTGCAAATAGGCTTAATGTATTAAACAAGCAGCAAATCTATACACCATTTGAGCAAGAGCGGCTACGTCTGCAGGAAATAGGAGAAAAATCATTCCTGCAGTATATAAAACAGACAGCAGAAATCAAGACCGGCAATAACGCTGAAATCTGGAAATATGCAATTATCCACTTTGAAAAGTTTCTTAAGAACGAGGACATATTAATGCAGGAAATTGATGTAACAATTATTGAGGACTTCAGGGAATACATTTTGAAGGCAAAATGTTTAAAGAAAAAAGACCAGTTTTTGGCTCAAAACACTGCATTATCCTATTTTAACAAAATCAAGGCCACCCTTCGAAAAGCTTATAAGAAAGGATTACTGCAAACTGATATTAATGCTGCGGTTGATAGCATCAAGGAACAGGAGTCCCAAAGAAATTTCCTAACTATGGAAGAAGCTTCAAGGCTGTTTAGGACACCATGCAAAAAAGAGATTGTTAAACGCGTCTGCATGTTTTCTCTGCTAACAGGAATACGCTATTCCGATATTGCAAAACTTACATGGGAAGAAGTGCAGTATAGTAAAAGCGAAGGATATTACATTAGATTTAAGCAGCAAAAAACGGACAGACCGGTAACTCTTCCTATTTCCCAAGAAGCGTTCGAGTTCTTAGGTGAAAAAGAGGCACAAAGTAAGAGAGTCTTTTATGATTTAAAAAAATGGGACGTAGACCGACTGCTTCCTATTTGGATTAAAGACGCATCAATTGAAAAACATATTACATTTCACTGCTTTAGGCATACGTATGCAACATTACAGATGGCGGCAGGTACTGACATTTTTACGGTATCGAAAATGCTGGGACACAAAAACATAAAGACAACGCAGATATATACAAAAATAATCGACGAGAAAAAAAGGGAAACAACTAATAAAATTTCATTTAAATAGAGAAATATATAATTCTGTGCACAGCAGGAAATGACTTTTTGTCTTTTAATTTAAGGCGGACACCTCAATTTCTTTAAAGTCGATTTCAGGACGAAACCATTAGCCCTGGGCTGAGTGCCCGCCTGTCCAGAACATGCCTCTTTGGGGAGTTCAAACAAGCGGGCACGCGTTTGTTTTATTACTGTCAATGCTTATTTTTAATTATTAACAGCTTAGAATCGCTTTTTTTGATGGCACTGACTTTAGAATGGATATACAAATAAGACTCTGCACTAAATTAAGCTCTGTTTTTTTTACAATTAATTTGATTGTGAAATTTTCATCAGGCTATTATACTAAAAGGATTATTTATTGCATATTGGATACAATTCCTGTTACCTGCTCATTTTAAAAATATCGGATCAAATCTATTTGAAATCTATTTTCTGAATCAATTGATTATTCTTAAAATAGTAGGCTTCATAGGATTTTGAACCAATTACATATACTGCTTCTATTACAATTTCATCCGCAGATTGCCTTTTACTGTAGACTATTTTTTGTTGCTCATTTGTCAAGTCGGTAATTGGGATGAGTTGTTCAAATTCAAAACCTTCATTATACGTAAATTCAAGAGCAAAATGAGAGTCTTGCCATTTCAGTTTGGTTTCTATTCCTTTGTTTTTAGAATTAGTAGCTAAATTTCCGTTATTGGCGGCTAATAAGTCAGAACTTGATTGCGAAAGCATCACAAAACCTGAAAGTGTCATGGCATAATATCCTATTTTTTTAAATGAAGTCTCGCTTAATTTGGGTAAAATCCATTTCATTGACCAACTGGAAAGAACTGCAGAAAATGCGACTACTACACCTATGTAAATTACTTTCATAGAAATCAAGCCAAATAAAAAGTACAGCACGATTTTTACAAGATGCAAGATGATTTCGTTTGCTGCTCTTGTTGCTATAATTTCTTCTTTGGTCAATCCGTATCGCAAATAAAAACGATTAAATAACAATCCAACAGCACCTGTAAGACCCGATAAAAAACCTGCTGAAAAACCGATTAGACCCAGTACAAAATTCGACGGATGTTCTGTTTTATTTAATTCTTTTTTCTTTTGGAACAAAAATGTCAAATTACTGACTAGAAAAAGACCCATTGCAATTTCTAAATAGACAGGATTTACAAATTTCAACAACCAAGCTCCCAACCATACAGCTGGTAAAGCAGCTGGAACAAAATATTTGACGATAGGCCAGCAAATATTTTTTCGAAATAAAATTAATCGGGAACCCGAACTGGTAAACGTACCAATTGAAAGGGCTGCAGGTACGCTGCTCACGGGTAAAAGCTGTCCCAAAATAGGTATCAGCATTAAGCCTGCACCGCCTCCGCAAATAGCGCTAATTGAAAAGGCTAAATAACTGCAAATGAATAATATTAGTAAGGTTGCTGTCATCAAATTATTTTGTCTATTGATGCTGTTTTATAATAGTAACTAAGCGAAAATTCTTTTTACAAAGAGAAAAAAGGCTGGACTTATTTACTTTTAAGCCTGTATTTTCTTTGTTCGTATAAATAGAAAGGGGTTATTACATGAGCCAGTGCATCTTTGGACAAATCTTCATTAAGCTTTTTCGGCGTAAAGATAGAGTCATTTTCGACATGAAATTGCAAAGGTTTTTTATTTGGCTGCATAATAACCACTTCATTCCCCACACGGAAGGCATTAATATCATTAAATTGCATCATTGCACGTCCCTGAAACGAATCAGATAAATCGAACAAATTTCTTCCTGACATTGGTGTTTCGGTATCCATTCCAATTCTACTCAATACGGTGGGCTGTATATCAATCTGGCTGCAGAGTTTATTGTATTTTCCTCCTTTTGGAACTCCCGGACCAATAATCAAAGCCGGAATATGAAATTTATGTATAGGTACAAGATGTTTTCCATAGGTTCTGGTATTATGATCGGCAATTACAAGAAAAATAGTATTCTTATAATATTTTTCTTTTTTTGCTTGTTTAAAAAATTGGCCAATCGAATAATCAGCATATTTCATCGCATTATTTACCGTATTCTTTTGCTTATCGTAAGGGGTAATTCTTCCCTCCGGATATTCAAAAGGCTCGTGATTGGAAGATGAAAATACTAAAGAAACAAAGGGTTTATTGCCCAGACTTTTAAAATAATTATTGGCTTTTGTCATTACATCTTCGTCTGACCAGCCCCAAGTTCCGTGAAATGCAGATTTATTTGGATCAAAATCATCCTCATCAATAATTTTATCGAAACCATTCCCGTTAAAAAAAGAACCCATATTATCAAAATTGGCCATTCCGCCATAAATGAAACTGGTGTCATATCCTTTTTGTTTCAGCAACGACGCAATTGTATAGAAATCGGTTTGCGAATTGTTAAGTTTAACGACACTTTCTGATGGAGAGGGCAAAAAACCTGTAACAACCGCCTCGATACCACGTACGCTGCGCGTTCCTGTTGAAAATAAATTGGTAAATAAGGTTCCTTCGTTTGTCAGTTTGTCAAATTCCGGCGTCAATGGTAATCCTCCTAATGAACCTACATATTCTGCACCTAAGCTTTCTTCTAAAATAATTACAATATTGTAAGGTCTATTTATAACCTTATTTGTTTTTTGAATGTGCAATAATGGAATAGAATCATCTGTATACTCATTTGGTTTTACATCCATATATTTTTTCACCCTCGAAATGGCTTCGGCATAATTCATTTTCCCGTACATTTTCTCTGTATTACTTTCATTTTTTATTGAATATAAAGCAAAAGCAACGGTGTAAAACGAATTTAAACCAAGAGAATTAGTAAGATGGTCTGTAGAAAAAATTGCATTACTGGCATTAACAGGCCGTTTGGAAGTAAGACTGGACCTTGCTCCAAAAAACACAAAAAAAGCAACTAAAGGAAACAGTGCTAACTTCGTTTTATAATTGTTATTTCTAATTCCAAAAAGCGGTTTTCTGTAACGGATTAAAGTATAAACAAATCCCGCCAAGATAATTACAGTAACAAAAATAGACGAGAGATAACTTTTCAATAATGTTCCAACAACCTCCTTTGGATAAATCAGATAATCGATAAATAGTTTGTTAGGTCTGGTATCATACTCATTAATAAAATCAAGCGTTGACAATTCCATAAACAGAATAAGTGTCAAAAACAGAATGAAATATACAGTCAAAAAACCTTGAATTTTCTTCAAAAAAGAATCTGGCACCAAAGCAATTAAAGCCAAAGGCAAAAAAAGAAGGTAGCACAAAACGATGAGATCCATCCGCAATCCAATAGGGAAAATATAACCGTAATCTTGGGTTTCTACAACACGGTTTCTAAAGAAAAAAAACAAAATAAACCGACTGACAGTAAGAATTAGCAAACCGATTAAAAGAAAATTAATGAGAGGTTTTGTGAACTGAATTTTTTTCATATTTGGGGAATATCTGGCAAGACATTATAATTTCTTGCAAAAGAAACCTTCAATTCTGAATTCTTTCTGAATTTGCATTTCTTAAAGTCATTTAAACAAAGCATTTCATTTATAACAATATTCAGTTTTTCTTCAAAATTGATTTGTAAATTGCACTATGAAAATTCTAATTATAGAAGATGAGCAGGAAATTGCTCAAAGTATTAAAAATTATTTTAAGACTAATGGCATTCATTGTGAAACCGCTGAAAATTATGCCGTAGCCCTTATAAAAATTGAGAATTATGACTACGATTGTATATTGTTGGATCTAATGCTTCCTGATGGCGACGGATTTGACATTTTGAGAGAATTAAAAAACAAAAACAAATCCGAAGGTGTTATCATTATATCAGCAAAAGAAACTTTAGACACCCGCATTGAAGGTTTTAATCTTGGCGCAGATGATTTTCTGACAAAACCATTTCATCTTTCAGAACTTTTAGTCCGAATGCAGGCACTCATCCGCCGCAAGAATTTTCACGGAAATAACAGTATTATTTTCAATGAAATTAATGTTGATATTTTATCTAAAACAGTAATTGTCAATAACCAAAAACTGGATCTGACCAAAAAAGAAATAGATTTACTGCTGTTTTTAATTGGCAACCATAATAAGGTTTTATCCAAAGGTGCAATAGCAGAACATCTTTCCGGCGATATGGCTGACATGCTTGACAATCATGATTTTATATACGCCCATATAAAGAATCTAAAAAAGAAACTCCACGCTGCCGGAAGTGGCGACTATATAAAAACAATTTACGGTTTAGGATACAAATGGGAAAATGAGTAATAAAAAACTACTTCAAAAAACAACTGGCAGCTTTCTTATCTTCGCTGTTATTACGCTGTTAATAGCAGCACCGCTATTTTATTTCATCAGCCAAAGGCTTTATATTCATGAAACTGATGAAGTATTGCAGTTCCACAAGGGCGCATTTGTTAAAGAAATCCATGCCGATTTTACAGAAAAAGATATTAAATCCTGGCATAAATACAATCATAATATAATGATTTTTGCTGATATGGGAGTAAATAAAGATTCCATTGTTGACAAAATGTTATTTGATTCTATTGCTAATGACAAAGAACCATTTCGTGTACTTTATGCACCGGTGGATATCAATGGCAAACGATATACTTATACAGAAAAGATTAATCTTGTCGAAATGGAAGGAATGGTGATAAATGTAGCAGTTATATTTCTGTTTATGATTATTATGCTGCTTATCGGAATCATTGGAATATCAAAAATAACTGCTGCAAAAATTTGGAAACCTTTTTATAACACACTAATTCAAATAGAGGATTTTGAAATCGATAAAAGTAATCCTCCCCTTTTTATACCCACCGATATCGATGAATTTGATCGACTTAATAATAGCCTTAAAAGACTTATTGAAAAAAATACAGTCATTTATAAGAACCAAAGAGAATTCGTTGAAAATGCCGCACATGAATTACAAACTCCGTTAGCTCTGTTTCAAACCAAAATTGACACTTTGCTTCAATTGGAACTGAATAAAGAACAGCTTTCTGTGGTAAGTTCACTCAATAATGATGTTTCCAGGCTTAACAGACTTAACAAAAACCTTTTGTTGCTTTCTAAAATTGATAACGAAAGATACCTTGGAAAAAGCACTATTATTTTAAATGATTACATCGAAAGACATCTGGATTTTTTCACGGAACAGGCTGAAGCAAAAAACCTCCGCATTATAACCGAATTCACCTCTGCCCTTACCATTAAAGGAAATCCTGCCTTGTCAGAAGTGTTAATCAATAATTTATTTTTGAATGCTATTCGGCACAATAAGAAAAATGGAAAAATAATCATTCGCACTCAAGACAACCAATTGACATTCCTCAATACAGGACAATCTGCACCATTGGCAATCGAGAAATTATTTAATCGTTTTTCTAAAATAAATCCTTCCTCTCAAGGAAATGGCCTTGGTCTTGCGATAATCAAAAAAATTGTCGAAATCAATCAATGGGAAATCAAGTATACTTTTGAGAACCAATTACACAGCTTTAGCGTTAAATTTTAAAAAATTCAAACTTCCTACAGAATCGGTTTGCAACTTTGATTATTATAAATTTAAAATTAACAGCGATGAAAAAATTAATAATGATTATCTCAATTGTATTGGTTTGCAGTTGTGCATTTGCAAAAACTCCACCGGACTCAGTAAAAAAAGCTTTCGCTAAAAAATTTCCTACTGCAACAAAAGTGTGTTGGGGAGTTGAAGGTCCAAAAGAATGGGAAGCAGAATTCACCTTTGAAGGAAACAAGATTTCTGCTAATTTTTCAGACTATGGAACCTGGCTGGAAACGGAAAGAGAGATTAAAGCTGTCGATTTACCAAAAGCAGTTTTAGAATCTGTAAAATCAAAATATAGTGATTGGAAAATTGTTGAGGCGGACAAAACTGAAACTTCTAAAAACGGAACTATTTATGAAGTAGATTTAAAAAAAGGCATGAAAAGTAAAAGCCTTGCTTTTAAAGAAAACGGCATGTCCATAAAAGAATAATTTTTCCTTTTTTTTAATGAAATAATATACCCATAAACAGTTGATCTTGCATCTAACTACAGTAGAGTAATGTTTCCATTTTAAGTAGATTTAAAATAGGATGATAAGTCGTTCGTGTAAAATTAAATATAATTAACTTCTGATTTTTTTAAAATGAAAAAAATAATATTATCATTACTAATAATTGTTTCTATCTCTAATAGTTATAGCCAAACGTATAAAGTATCACAAAAAATAAATGTTTCAGGTGATGAAGGCTGGGATTATCTGGCCGTTGATCAGGTGAATCAGCATTTATTTGTTTCTCACGGAAGCATTGTCAATGTTATCGATTTAAAATCCAATAAAACCATAACAACAATTCCCGATACCAAAGGAGTTCACGGCATTGCAATTGCCAATGATTTGAACAAAGCATTTATCAGCAACGGAAAAGACAATTCGGTTACCATTGTCAATTTAAAAACATTTAAATTAATCGATAAAGTAGCTATCGAAGGCCAAAAACCCGATGCAATTTTATATGATCAGTTTTCTAAAAAAGTGTTAACCTACAATGCCAAAAGCAATGATGCAACGGTTATTGATGCTAATACAAATAAGATTATAAAAACTATTCCATTGGGTGGCAAACCTGAATTTTCGGTAACTGACACCAAAGGTTTGATTTATGTTAATATTGAAGATAAAAACGAAATTAAAACTATAGACGCAAATAAATTAGAAGTTACAGCATCCTGGAGTATTGCTCCGGGAGATGAGCCTTCCGGATTGGCAATAGATCTGAAAACTAACCGATTGTTTTCGGTTTGCAGCAATAATTTGATGGTTATTGTGAATCTATCAAACGGGAAAATTATAAAAACATTACCCATTGGAGAAGGTTGTGATGGTGTTGTATTTGATCCCGAAAAGAAACTTATTTTTAGTTCAAATGGCGAAGGAACAATTACAGTTGTAAAAGAAGAAAATGCGAATACCTTTTCAGTTCTTGAAACAGTAAAAACTCAAAAAGGGGCTAGAACAATTGCGTTGAACAAAACTACGAATCAATTGTATTTGCCTACTGCAGATTTTGGCATAAAACCTGAACCGACAAAAGAGAATCCACAGCCTCGTGCAAGTCTAATACCTAATTCCTTTATGGTTTTGGTTGTTGAAAATAATGCCAAATAGTTTTAAAAAAATTATGCAAACTTATTCTATGAAATTAAGGATTTGCCTCATTTTTGTTTTGCTAAGTATCAGGTCTTTTTCGCAAGAAAAAGACTTACACTATTTTATTGAAAAGGCACAAACCAATTCGCCTTTAATTACCGATTTCAACAACCAAATAAAATCTGCTGCTATAGATAGTTTATTGAACAGATCGAACTATAAACCTCAAATATCTGCAAACCTAAATGCAAATTATGCTCCGGTTATAAACGGATATGGTTATGATACCGCTATAACTAATGGACAATCCGTATCTGGTTTGGTAGGGATTAATCAAAAAATAATTGGTAAGAATATTGCAAACTCACAGGCGGAAAGCTTCAAAATTTTAAAAGAGAGTTTGATTTTAAATAAAAGAATCGCTCTCAAAGATTTGAATAAAGTAATCATCGACCAATATATTACAGCTTACGGAAGCGCCGAACAAATAGTCTATAATCAAAAAATGATTACACTGCTGAATAACGGTGCTAATACACTGAAAAAGTTAACCCAAAATTCTATTTATAAGCAAACCGATTATTTAATTTTTCTTTCAACGGTAAAGCAACAAGAATTACAAGTTTTGCAACTCAAGCAACAATATCAAAATGATTTAGGAATACTGAATTATTTGTCTGGCGAGACCGATACCACTTTTGTGAATTTGACAAAACCGGATATCAACTTAAAAACGATTTTAAGTCCTGAAAAAACTATTTTCTTCAAGCAATTTGAAGTTGATAGTCTGAAAATTGTCAATCAAAGTAAGCTAATTGATAACGTATATAAGCCAACATTGGCCTTGCTTGGCGACGCGGGTTATTTATCTAGTTTTGAGTATCAGCCTTATAAGAATTTTGGGTTTAGTGTTGGATTAGGTTTATCAATTCCCATTTATGATGGAAATCAAAGATCATTGCAGCATCAAAAAAACGAACAGGCCATAGCCACTAATTTGGCTTATAAAAGTCATTTCAATAAGCAATACCAACAACAATTGCTGATGCTTAATCAGAAATTGAAACAAACGGCGGATACCGGAAACCAATTGCAATCTCAACTTCAAATAACAGATGCACTTATAGAAGCAGACAAGAAATTATTGCTTTCCGGTGATGCCCAAATCACCGATTTTGTTATTGCAATTGGAAATGTTATAACGCTCAATAATTTAGTTTCCCAAAACAGAATCAACAAACTGCTGCTTATTAACGAAATCAATTATTGGATTTCTAATGACTAACATAATGAAAAAAACATTTTCTATCTGTCTACTAATTACAGTTTTTTTTATTTCCTGTAAAGATAATCCATCCGTTGAAACGCCAACAGATGTTCGCGTTCCGGTAACTTTAACCTCAATTGATACCACAGATCTGCAAAGTTATATCGACCTAAATGCAACGGCTACTTATTTGGTGAAAAATGTCATTAAAGCCAATACAACGGGCTATTTGAATTCTGTAAATGTGGCAACCAATGATTTTGTAGCCAATGGTCAGGAATTATTTTCGATAAAATCACGTGAGGCCAAAGTGTTAGGGAATTCCATTAATAAAATAGATCCAACTTTGGGCTTTGGCGGAGCAATTAAAGTACTTTCGAACACCAGTGGAATTGTGACGATGGTCAATGCGCAGCAAGGCGATTATGTGCAGGATGGCGATGCTTTAGTGACTATAAATGATACTAAAAGTTTTGCAATCGTTTTGAGTTTGCCTTTTGAGTTAAAAAAATACATTTCGGTTGGTCAGCAGTTAAGTGTTGTTTTACCTGATAATTCTACAAGAATGGCGACAGTGCAAAAATTTTCTCCTACAGTTGATGCCACTTCGCAAACGCAAAATGTGATTTTGAAAATAAATGGTAAACAAGATATTCCAGAGAATTTAATTGTAAAAGTTCGGGCAAATAAAACGTCTGATTCTAAAAGTATTTCAGTACCTAAAGCAGCAGTTTTGAGTGATGAAACTCAAACCAATTTCTGGATAATGAAGATGATTAACAACAACACTGCTATAAAAGTCCCTGTAAAAAAAGGAATTGAAACCGAAGACAAAGTAGGAATACTTTCTCCGAATTTATCAAGTAAAGATAAAATACTGCTAACGGGTAATTATGGAGTTGGAGATACAATAAAAGTCAAAATTGTTAAAAACGAATCAAGATGAATACTTTTTTTGTCAAACATAAAAATGGTCTGAGTTCCATTATTTTCCTTATAATTTTGGGCGGTTTTTTTGCTTATTCTAAAATGCAGACCAGCTTATTTCCCGAGATTACCTTTCCAAAAATAAAAATCATTGCCGATGCAGGCCAGCAGCCTATCGACAAAATGATGATTACCGTTACAAAACCACTGGAGAATGCTATAAAAAAAGTCCAGGATTTAAAAACCATTCGAAGTACAACAAGTAGAGGAAGTTGCGAGATTTCGGCTTTTATGGATTGGAAATCTGATATAGATTTGAGCAAAACAAGAATTGAAGCACAAATCAATCAGATAAAAAATAACCTTCCTCCGGATACACAAATTACGGTCGAGAAAATGAACCCATCAATTCTTGCCGTAATTGGCTACGCCATTGAAGGAAAAGGAAAATCGGCCATTGAACTCAAAAAAATTGCCAACTTGACCATCAAACCTTTTTTATCCCAAATAGAAGGTGTTTCTGAAATTAGAATTATTGGCGGTAAAGAAAAAGAATACTGGTTAACCTTAGATTTTGATAAAATGACAGCGCTTGGCATTACGCCAAATGCCATTACTCAAGTGATGAATGAAACAAATTTTATTAAATCTAATGGATATTTGGCTGATTACCGCTTTCTCTATTTAACAATTACTGATGCGCAAGTCGATAAAAAAGACGAATTAGAAAATCTGGTCATTCGCAACAACGGAAAAGGTATTGTTACTCTAAAGGACATTGCCTCGGTAGAAATTCGGGAAGCCAAAGAATATATAAAAGTAAATGCCAATGGTAAAGAAAGCGTCCTTGTAGCAGTTATAAAACAACCCAATTCTAATTTGATTTCACTTTCGAGTGCAATGAATGATAAAGTACAGGATCTAAAAAAAATCCTTCCAAGCGGTATTAGTATCAAGCCTTTTTATGAACAGGCCCGTTTTGTAAATGATGCTGTAAAAAGTGTTACAGATAGTTTACTCATTGGATTATTTTTAGCCATGATTGTTGCCATTTTATTTTTAAAATCGGTGAAAGCCAGTGCCACAATTCTGATAATTATTCCGGTTACTTTGGGTCTCACCCTGATTGTTTTGTATCTCACGGGACAAACTTTCAACATTATGACACTTGGAGCAATTGCTGCGGCTTTGGGTTTAATTATTGACGATGCAATTGTAGTTGTCGAACAAATTCATAGAACTCATGAGGAACATCCAGATGAACCCACTGTTATTCTTTTGCAAAAAGCAATTCATTATTTATTCCCTGCAATGTTGGGTTCATCGATAAGTACCATCGTTATTTTTTTTCCATTTGTATTAATGAGCGGCGTGGCGGGCTCTTATTTTAAGGTATTAACAGATACAATGATTATTACTTTGGTCTGTTCCTTTTTTGTAACCTGGCTGTTACTGCCTGTGGTTTATTTATTGCTTTCCAAAAAAGAAAAAATAAAAACAGTGACAGAGAAACCAAGCGAAATCCATGAAGTAAAAACTCAAAATTGGGTGGCTTATTTTATTGAAAGACCAATAATAAGTATTGCTTTTTGTGTTGTTTTACTACTTTCAATTATACTGATAGTACCCAATTTAGAAACTGGTTTTTTACCCGAAATGGATGAAGGCAGCATTGTTCTTGATTATGAAAGTCCGCCAGGCACATCATTGGAAGAAACGGACAGAATGCTCAATGAAGTAGAAAAAATTATAATTCAAATTCCGGAGGTAGAAGCCTACAGCCGAAGAACAGGTACCCAAATGGGATTTTTTATTACCGAACCCAATTTTGGTGATTATTTAATTCAGTTAAAAAAAGACAGGAACAAAACCAGTAATGATGTTATTGATGAAATTAGAGCAAAAGTAGAAGCATCACAACCCGCTCTACGTATCGATTTTGGTCAGGTCATTGGCGATATGTTGGGCGATCTGATGAGTTCCGTAGCACCGATAGAAGTTAAAATTTATGGAAACAATCAGGCTGAATTACACAAAATAGCAAAACAGGTTACTGCTGTTGTTGAGAAAGTAAAAGGAACAGCCGATGTTTTTGACGGAATTATTTTGGCAGGACCATCAATAAATATTAAGCCCAATTATTCCCAATTGGCCCAATTTGGAATAACGCCAACTAATTTGCAATTTCAACTGCAAACCGCCTTAGAAGGAAATGTTATAGGGAATTTATTAGAAAATGAACAAACAATTCCCATTCGATTAATTTATCCATACTCAGAAAAAAGAAGTCTAGAAGATATTAAAAAACTGCAATTGTTCTTACCTACAGGACAACCTGTACCCATTACTAGTCTTGTAGATATAAATCTGCAAAAGGGAGTGGCCGAAATAGAACGAGAGAACCTTCAAACAATGAGTGTTGTAACGGGTAGATTAGATAATCGGGATTTAGGAAGTGTGATGCAGGAAATTAAAACCAAAGTGTCAAATAGTATCCATCTTCCCAGCGGATATTATATCGAATATGCTGGAGCTTACAAAGAACAACAACAGTCTTTCAAAGAATTATTAATGATTTTAATAGCTTCCTCTTTATTGGTTTTTGGTGTTATTTTATTTTTATTCAGAAATTTTAAAGTAGCAATAATTATAGTTTTGATCTCTGTTTTAGGAATTTCCGGAAGCTATATTTTGCTTTTTTTAACTGGAACAGCTTTAAATGTCGGAAGCTACACCGGAATTATTATGATTGTTGGAATTATCAGTGAGAATGCCATTTTTACTTTTCTACAATTCCGTGAAACTTTCATGATTACCGGAAATGTACATCAATCATTAATTTATTCCATTTCAACAAGGTTACGCCCCAAATTAATGACAGCATTGGGTGCTATTATCGCTTTATTACCTTTGGCAATAGGAATTGGAACAGGATCAGAATTGCATCAGCCACTCGCTATTGCTGTAATTGGCGGTTTTATATTCGCTATGCCTTTGCTCTTAGTAGTATTACCGAGTCTATTGTGCTTTGTTTTTAAAAATGAAAAGCACTTATAATATATAAGATAATTCAATGTCCACAAAATAAAAGGATTCAGATTAATTTATAATTATAAAAAAATATAATGTTTTGACAATCCGGTAAAGATCCAGAAGGAAATAAAATTGATACTGTTAAAATAAGTATTATCAGAATTGCATCACTAAACCGCAGCCCAATTGTTTTCCGTTGTAATAAGGCATTATCATCGAAGAAACCTTGTTTTCTTTAGCTTTAGTGCTGAAAAGTTTTCTATTGACGTAAGGATAAATCCAGTACGCCACTTTCGTACTTAGTATTCCTATCCCCGCTCCAGCAGCCACATCAGTCAACCAGTGTCTATTATTGACAATTCTAAAAACACCCGTTCCTGTAGCCACAATATAACCGCTTATTCCATACCAAATGGACTTATCTTTGTATTCCTGCCAAAGAAACTCAGCTCCGGCAAAAGCAGTTGCAGTATGCCCGGAAGGAAACGAATTGTTAGAAGAGCCATCTGGTCTTTCTACCTTGGTAATATCTTTTAAAGCAAGTACTGTAACACTCATCATAAGATAAGAACTTGCTAAAATAATTGATCGGTCTTTAAGGTTGTTTTTTCCTTTATCACCAAATGCGTTTAGTGCATAAACAGCTGCCGCTGGGGCGTATTGTGCAAAGTCATCAATCGTAACCTTGTTATCGATATGCTCATTCACTTCTTCTTGGATCTCAGAGTTAAAACTTTTGAGCTGATCACTGTTAAGACCTATAAATCCATAACCAATTAATACACCGGGAATAATTAATTGTTTATAATTAAATTTCAAATTTCGCACTGTGTCTTTCACCACAATTGTATCTGTTACACTGTTTTGTGCTATTAAAAAATGAGTTGACAGCAATGCCGCGAGTACACACAAGTATTTCATTATAACAATTTTAAAATCAGCACAAAGTATAAAATCAATTCTGAATTAATTCTGTATTTTATGCAAATTGATTTTATTTAAAACCGTTTTTTATCCTTAAAATGCCGGTTCAGGCTGTCCATTACTTTCATTTGATTCTCCTTTTTTGAATTCAAGCTTTCCAAATTTATAACTAAAGGAAATACCGAAAGATTGAACAGGCACTTCCTTAACATTTACTTGATTAAAACTTTCTCCATAACTGGTTGATCTTTGATTCAGGTATTTACTGAAAGGATTAGTCATTGTGATTCCTACGCTTGCATTTTTATTCAAAAACTGTTTTCTCACAGCTATATTGTAAAGAAAAGATGCCGGGCGTTCTCCTCTTAGATTTTTCTGAGAAGACCGATAGTTTCCAAAAATTTCCCCCATCATAGTGGGTTCAAACTGATAGCTTAAATTTAAATTAGCCCTATAAACAAAACCACTGACACTCCCAAGACCGGGTGCTGTATTGGTTCGTTCTCCAAATTCAATAGTTGATCTTAAGTTTAATTTTTCATATACCGATATTGACCCAAAAACGCTTGCTCCAATATTGGTTTGAGAACCAATATTATAACGTTGTGTCAGTGTTACATCCGTATAATCAGTTCCATTAATGGTTAGTGTAGAATGAAATGTTGTCAGAGGCTGAATATCATCTGTATTATAGCGATAGTATCCCGAGAGATATAGATTTGCTCCGTTATTGAAATTTTTATTGTATCCAAGTTCATATCGGTTACTTATTTCAGGTTTCAAAAAAGGGTTCCCAACACTGATGTTATGAGGGTCACTAATATTAAAAAAAGGATTAAGCTCTTCATAATCCGGTCTTTCGATACGATAATTATAAGCAAACTTTATAGAGTTATCATCACTAAACTGATGCTGAACAGTAAAGGATGGAGCAAAAATATTATAATCAGGTATAGTAACTCTAACAAAATTAGCTGTAGTATTGGTACGCTCATAACGCAAGCCCGCATTACCCACTAAAAAATTATTAAATAAAGAAAAAGTGCTTGATAAATAAGCTGCATAGATATTGCGCTTATATTTAAAACCATAAGTTTGCCCCTGATTATTTACATAAGAACCATCAACAGCTAAAGTATCGGTAACCACATTATTATTTATATCCTCTAAAGCTATCTTGGATCCGATATCTAATGTAAATCCTTTAACAATAGGTCGCACAAAATCTAAAGACAACTCTACTTGATGATCTTGGCCCGGATTAGTGCTTTGCAGTCCTGATGTAGAATAAGCAGCATCTTGATAACTGGTTTGTTGTCCTGCTCCATTGGCACTTCTGCCATAACTGGAAGTAATTAATACATTTAATTCCTGATCTTCTTTTTCAAAAGCTTTTTTATAGCCTAAACTCCAATCGGTTGCTTTATTTTTAAAATTACTGGTAGCGTTTCTTTCACTGATTATCTCTGAAAAAATTGTTCCGTCAGATAAAGAGGATATTTGATTTTGCGATATCATTCCCGATGTATTATTTGCAAAATAATTGTAACCCAAAGTAGCCGTTAACTCATTTTTTTCAGTTATGCTCCAATTAAAATTTACCCCTGTTTGATACCCGCTTCTTGTAAAAGGACTCACCCCATTTTGATACAATCTGTCAATACTATCTTTAGCAATATTGTATGATACACGGTCGCTGGAACTTTTTGTTATTGTCTTTAATTGTTTGTTGCCACTAAAATAAATGCCAACCCCAAAATTTCCTTTGCGTGCATTTAAATTAAATGAACCATTTTCCAAACGCGTACCTGCTGATAAATTAATACTACTGTTAATTCCTTGAATTTTACTTTCCTTCAAAACAATGTTTATAATTCCTCCCGTACCCGAAGCATCATATTTGGCCCCTGGACTTGTAATAACTTCTACACTTTTAATCTGACTTGCAGGTATGGACTGTAATGCTTCTGAAACACTCGCTCCAAATATACTGGATGACTTTCCGTTAATTAAAAAACGAATATTAGTATTGCCTTGTAATTCTACATTGCCGTCAATATCAATACTGACCATAGGAATCTTTTTCAAAACATCAGTGGCAACTCCACCCTGACTTGTAAGATCATTGGAAGTATTATAAACCATTTTATCAATCTTATTTTGTAGCGTTGCTGTCTTTGCAACTATTTTTACTTCATCAAGTTCATTGGACGATGAGACAAGTAAAACATTACCAAGATTTACTGCTATAGCTGTAGGTTTTATGATTACAGAATTTAAAACTAACGTTTGATAGCTTATAAAATCTATAGTGATACGATAGTCGCCATTTAAAAGATTATTAATTGAAAAAACACCATTTCGATCTGTGCTCAAATCATAAAAAGCGCTGGTCTCTCCTATTCTATAGATACTGACTATTGCCATTTCTATAGGTAATTTTGTTTCCGAATCAATCACTTTACCTGTAATTTTACCTTTTACAATAGACAATTGTGCAACAGCTGTAAATGAGAACAAAAGAAAAAGGCTTAGTATAAAATAACGCATATCAAAAATTTATGACGCCAAAATAATACAGTAAATCTGAATTTATCCTGAATAAGTAAACTCCTTTTACTTATTTAATGTTGAAATAACATTTAAAACAGCATGGAATCGTTTCAAATTCCATTTATTTTTTTTGATTAACAACCTGAAAACTACAAATATTTTAATACCCTAGTAAAAAAACTAAAACTTAGTCTTAAATTTAGCCAACCATTTTATGATGTTAAGTTAAATTTAAAAATAGAATTATGTGGTGGATATTTGCTTTACTTTCTGCTTTCTTCGCGGCGCTCACTGCGATTTTTGCTAAAATAGGAATCAAAGGAGTTGATACCGATTTAGCTACTGCTATTAGAACTGTTATAATTCTAATCCTGGCCTGGGGAATTGCCTTTTTTAGAGGAGGTACCAATACTATTCATTTATTAACAAAGCAAAATCTGATTTTTTTATGTTTATCAGGAATCGCAACCGGACTCTCGTGGATATTTTACTTCAGAGCTTTACAAATTGGAAAAGTCTCTCAGGTAGCGCCAGTTGATAAAATAAGTGTTGCGATCGCTATAATTTTATCAGTATTTTTTTTGAATGAAAAGATAAGTCCTCTTGGAATTATAGGTGTTGTTATGATCATTGGAGGTACTATTATAATTATATACAGTTAAACCAATAATTCTTAAAAATAGCAATTAAAACAAATAGTCATAAAAGATCGAAAATCTCTAACTTTTAAAGATAAAAAAAACAAAAATGTTTGTTACTATGAACATAAATACTACTTTTGTTCATAATAATGAACATTTTGAACAATGAACAGAAAGAAACAAACCGTTTTTCCTAAGCACCAAATGACATTAGAGCAGATGGGAGAAAACATAAAACTAGCCAGAAAAAGAAGAAAGCTAACTGCTATTCAGGTAGCAGAAAGAGCAGATATTGTTAGGACTACTTTATATCAAATAGAAAAAGGTAATCCTAGCGTTGCTATTGGTGCTTATTTTAATGTGCTAAGAGTATTAGGACTTCAGGATGATTTTTTAAAACTCGCTGCAGATGATGAACTGGGAAGAAAACTCCAGGATCTTGAACTCTTAAAATAATAGTATCATAACGAGTACAGTCAATTAAACCCTAACCATCAAAAACCAAAACCATTCCTAATGTCCACCAACAAAACCGACATATACGTTTACGCACATTGGAAAGAAATGTCTGAACCAAAAATCATTGGTATACTATCGGCACAACAAGCCAAAAGTAAAAAAACATTCAGCTTTAAATACGATAACGAGTGGCTTAAATCAGAACAAAAATTTATACTCGACCCGGACATTCAATTATACGGTGGTCCACAATACCCAAACCAGAAAGAAAACTTTGGCATATTCCTAGACAGCATGCCCGACACTTGGGGACGTACACTAATGAAACGAAGAGAAGCTCAGTTAGCAAGAGAAAATAATGAAAAACCTAAAACACTGTACGATATTGATTTTCTTTTAGGAGTATACGATGAAAGCCGTATGGGAGCATTGCGTTTTAAAACAAACCCCGAAGAAGATTTTCTAGACAACAATAAAACAGCTTCTACTCCACCATGGTCATCCATTCGTGAATTGCAAAACGCAGCGGCTAATTTTGAAAATGACGATGATAATGATGAAGTAAAAAAATGGTTATCCGTTTTAATGGCTCCAGGTTCCTCATTAGGCGGAGCAAGACCAAAAGCCAATGTCCTTGATGCAGATAAAAGTCTTTGGATTGCCAAATTTCCATCTAAAACAGATACAACAGATAAAGCAGCCTGGGAATTTCTAGCCTATCAACTGGCAATAAATGCTGGAATAGAAATGACACCATGCCGAATAGAAAAAATAATGGGTAACTACCACACCTTTTTTACAAAACGTTTTGACCGGGAAAACGGAGAAAGAATTCACTTTGCATCCGCCATGACAATGACCAGAAATAATGAAGATACTATCCGGGATAATCCAGCAAGTTATTTAGATATAGCTGAATTCATTAGCAACTACGGAACAAACATTGAGACTAATTTACACCAGCTATGGCGCAGAATAATCTTCAATATTGCCATTTCTAACACAGATGACCATTTAAGAAATCACGGATTCATACTAACCAAAGAAGGCTGGATACTATCCCCGGCCTATGACCTGAATCCCTCTATCGACAAAGACGGTTTAGCCTTAAACATAGACACAGATAACAATGATCTTGATTTTGAATTGGCAAAAAACGTCGGAGAATATTTTCGTCTAAACAAACAACAAATGGAAACCATTATACAGGAAGTGCTCAAGGTAACAAGCAACTGGAGAACAATAGCTAAAGAGATAGGAATCCCCAGAAGCGAACAAGAATTGATGGAGAAAGCATTCCACGTTTAGATATTTAACAAGAGTAATTATGATTCAAGACAACATAAAAGAAATCCAAAACATAATTAAGCCATTTAAGTCTAAATGGGAAAATCATTAAGATGATAAAGCGTTAGAAGCTGAAATAAATTGGAATGCTTCAATATTTTTTTCAAAAATCATAATTAAAGCTAAAGCGTCTGACTGTTATTGGTCAAAAGATAAATTAGTTAGTTTTTCCGTTGATTACAATTCAAAAAATAATGTTGCAATCGATATTAATAGTTTAATAGATAGGCATTGAATTCGTTAAGTTCTTGGTCTTATCAAAATGTCTGATGCAGTCAGAAAAATCACTTATGATTTTGAACAAAAACAAGTCTACAAACAAGAGCTGATTTTTTTTCGAGAATTATAATGACGCATAACTATTTATATTCTTGCGACTGGTTTCCCCTTTAAGCTTTCACTTACAAGTCTTGAAAAAAATATTATAAAGAACTATATATCAACTCCCAAACTTGCGCTTTCAAGAGCTGCCATGTAAGGATCATGTTCTTGAACAGGAATAGCAGTCCAAGGGAATCCTCCAGAGGCCAACATCACATTCATTAGGAATCTTTCCATCCTGCCATTGCCTTCCATAATAGGGATGTATGTACACAAATATGAAGTAAAACATAAACTAGCCTATTGTGCTGTACTGTAATTAGCCTATCATGCAAATATAATAAATAGATTAATCAATAATGATTGTGAGGTTTCCTGAAGGATGATTTTGAATCATCATCAGAGATATAGCATTTGTCTGCTCATTCATCATGTTCACGTTATGCTTACGTTCACGAAAACGCGAACACTTAATATTAGTGAACAACTATGTAGTTATTTAGCCGTATAACAACATCAGCACCCACTACTTGTGCTGTAACTGCATCTAATATTATTAATCAATAACTCTATCAACAGTAGTTTTTTAAAAAAATCTTAAACATCGATTTAGAGATTTTGTCATATTGATGAAATTTTCTGATCATTAGAACCATTTCCCAATCTCTTCGTTGCTTCCCCTTCATTTTTGTATTCAAAGAACCTGTATGCTTTTGTCTTATTTCAGGAGCAAAGGTAATTCCGTGTTCTTAACGCAATAGCAAGGCCGGGTCCTGCGTATTTGACAAAAAATCTCCACCCATCCGGGTTGTATTTTTTGTCAAAGCCTTGCTATTGCTAAACACTAACCTTTTTATGCTCATGAAACAAAACATAGCATACTCCGGCTCTTTAGACGAATAAAAAAAATGTCAGCAATGAAAAATAAAATATTAAAAATGGTAATGATGAAACAAAACAGCACCTCCTCTCATTGCCAAATAAATAAAATTCCAAAAAAAATTAATCCACTAAAAAAGCAGAAATCATGAACATTATCGGAAGAGTGACAAAAGATGCGCAGGTACGCACATTGTCAAACAGCAGACAAGTAGTGAATTTTTCAGTTGCCATCAATGACAGCTACCGAAATAAAGCGGGCGAACGTATTGAGCAGACAACCTACTTTGATTGTGCTTATTGGCTTAACTCAAAAGTAGCAAACATACTCACGAAAGGTACTCTTGTGGAACTCACGGGCAGAGTAAGTGCAAGAGGATGGACAGGCAATAACGGAGAAGTGTACGCAGGTCTGAACTTCAACACCTCGCAAATCAAAACGCATGGTGGCGGTAAAAAATCGGAAACGGTACAGGCTACCACAGGAACAACCACTAACAAGCCAGAGAACGACCTCCCATTTTAACAACTAGCATCAACCTTTTTTAAACTTTTTAAATCATTATATCATGGCACATAATATCAATTTCAACGAGAAAACAGGAAACTATTCATTCTTTAGCGTAAACCAAAAAGCGTGGCATGGTTTAGGGCAAATTGTAGAGGACTACCCAACAAGTTCGGAAGCCATAAAACAGGCAGGCTTAGACTATGAAGTGGCTAAAAGTCCGCTATATACCAAAGGCTCAGGAATCATTGAAACGGCAAACGGTATCGAAATAGGCAGTAGTGAACTGGAAGTACCCAACTATTACGCCAATATCCGTACCGATAACAATGCCGTATTGGGTGTGGTTGGCAAAGACTACCACATCGTACAAAACCGTGAGGCATTCAATTTCTTTGATGCTATTGTAGGGGGTGGCGAAGGCATAATGTATGAAACCGCAGGGGCATTGGGACAGGGCGAACGCATATTTATCACAGCCAAACTGCCCGATTATATCCGAGTGGGTAATGGCGATGATGTTACGGAAAAGTACATTTTCCTAACCACTTCCCACGATGGCAGTGGAAGCATAACAGCAGCCTTCACCCCTATCCGCATTGTTTGCCAAAATACCCTTAATGCCTCGCTTCGCAGTATGACCAACGTAGTGCGTATCAAACATACTTCGGGAGCAAAACAGCGTATTGAGAACGCCCACAAGATTATGGGATTGGCGAATACCCTAAGCACACAGTTAGAGGGCATCTTCAATGAGTGGGTTAAGGTAAAGGTTACTGACCGAGAAGTAAGAAAGCTAATCCAATTGGCGCTTTGCCCGAACAAGGAAACATTGGATTTGCTTAAAAAGGGTGCGGAAGATGAAGTTTCCACAGTGTTTAAAAATGTGGTGCAAGATGCCTTTGCATACGCTATGACAAGCGACACTCAACAAATGGACACCACCAAAGGTACATTGTTCGGGGCGTACAATGCTGTAACAGGCTACTACCAAAATGTACGCAGTTACAAGGATGATGAAGCCAAGTTACAAAGTATTGTAATGGGTGGAACGGCACAGCTAAAGTCGCAAAAGGCTTTTGAACTATGCACCTCATTTGCAACAGACGGAGCGGAAATCTTAAACCTTAATTAAATAACCACAGGCAATCGCCTTGAATGGTGATAGCCTTTAAAAACAACAGCTATGAATATCGGAATTATAACATATAAGGAATACCAGGTAAAAAACATAGGGCTTAATTGGAATTTCAATTTATCAGAACTGCTCCACATTATGTTGAATAACAAAGATTTTGTCCGTTTTGAAATCTTTGACCCAAATAACAACCTCTTACTGTCAACACACTATCCTAATGTTGAACAAAAGGGGGTATATATCGAAGTTGCCAAGATTAAAAAAGAGACTGAAATTACTGGAATTACGTATGATGCATTCAGAACACCATCAACTATCCGTAGGATAAAAGTACGTTGGAACGTAAACGGCAGACGATTCAGAACGAAGAAAGGAGCCCTTGAGTATGTTTATTGGGCAAACAGAAGAGCAACTTTGAAAATTGAGTCGTTCGTTGACCGTAGATAGTCTTAAAAAAGAACCATTAAACAACAATTAAATTTTTAGAACGATGAACACAAATTTTTTCAATCAGATAGCACAAATGGGCATTACAGGAGATTTACAACTCACTATTTCAAAGGGCATAGAAAACAACCTTATTGTTTCTATAATACTTCAAAACGAACAATGCGGAGATAACGCAAAACAACTAATACCACCACTTAATCTTAGAGGAACGGCAGAAGAATTGGACGAGGGATTTTTTCAGCAGATAACAACTCCTTTGCAAACCGCTTCAGGTTTAATGATAAATATGGAAGCCTTTATGAAACAGTTGGAAGAAGCTAAAAAGCAATCGGCAATGGAAAAGGAAAAAGGCGAAAAAGAGAAAAAGGAACAGGAAGCCAAAGACAAGAAATTTAAAGAAGGAATGGCAAAAGCGGATGAATTGGAAAAAGAAGGCAAATTCCGTGATGCATGGATGAAAGTACCCGAAATGACGGAGTTCCCCGAAAAGGCTGACGAGATACGAAAACGCAAATCGGAACTATCAGACAAATTTTCTTCAACAGGTTTGTTTGCAACAGAGCAACCTAATGTTTAATACAAAATCCAAGAGTTATGTTATTAGCAACACAATTAGAAAGAGTATTTATACTTAAAGATAAAGGACAGGACATCAGACTAACCGACCCCGAACCACGTTGGAGTGTGGAAGCGGTATTGAATTTTTATGCCAATACGTATCCCATACTAACCACGGCAAAAGTATCTGCCCCAATTATCCGTGATGATAGGATAGAATACAAATTGGAAAGCGTAATGGGGACAAAAGGTTAAACCAAAAATCAAAAACGATGAACTATGCAACGCAATATCCTATCGGGAACTATCAGCATACCCGAACAAAAAACACAACGGCAACTGCATCAACAATTAGGCGAGTTCGCCCATTGGATGCAGAGAGCCAAAGATGCAAACGAGGTTCGGAAAGACAAACAGAAATCCGTACCGATAGCAATGCTTCCAATGGTTTTCTAAAGTGTGTTTTTCTGCCTAAACTGAAAACAGTGCAATCCGTACAGGCTTGTACGAAAACAGCAAAAATGGAAAGAGATTTTTACAAGTCGCTTTCCCAGCTTGCAGAACATTACGACATTGAACCATTACAAACTCAGGATTATGGCTATCCCTATAATATAGCTTTGGCTATGTGGGATGCTGAAACCAAGTTAAAAAAGAACAATGTCAATTGGAATACTTTACGTTTGGTACAGGATAGTAAGAAAACATTTTTTACGAGCGAAGAACAATACAGCACAGGTACAACCCTGTACTATATTCCAATTGTACCACTCTTTCAAATGCTCAATGACCCAAAGCGTAAAAAGACGGCTCAATTGCTTGTTTCGGTTTGCAGTTATCTGTACCATATTGCCGATATACCGTATTACAGACAGGAAAATAGCTATTTATATTGGATGTACGAAATGATGAACGATTGGGTCGAACAGGATGATTATACCCAAGAAACGGACAGCTGTATTGCAGAGATTGTAAAAGCCGAATGGATAGGCGAACGAATAGAACAAAAACTGTTCAACCGTATCAATTTACAGGTATTTGAACAGCGTTTAAACCATTTTAAAAGCCGTGATATATTCGACCAAGAGTGTCAAAAAGTGGCTTGCAATGCCTTTGCCCTTTATACGCAATATCCACACGAGAGCATTTTCCGAAACGCTCCAATAACCCAAGAAGACCCCTATAATGATGAAAACGAATCCGAAACTGTTGGAATGGAAAAATACATCTCTTTTATAGCAGATACCACAGGCTGGCTGTATGAAAGACTTGCCGACAGTATTAACAATGAGTTTAACGAGTATGGAGCAATGGAAGAACCGACCATTTGCAAACGCTTTGACGGAAGCAGCATTACCAAAACTAATCTTGATTTTGAGAACCGCCTGTTTGCCCTTTTGGACGAACTCTGCACACTACTGTATGATTATAAAACGACAAGAAAATGAACAACGCAAACGACATAACCGAGAATTTCGGAACGCTGTACCACCCAAAATCCGCATTGGTTTTTTACCAAACCAAAGGAACGAACGCCGATATATATGTGGAGCATTTTGATATGGACAAAAACGGAAATCCTGTCAATGCCCATCCACTGACCGTAAATGAAGCTAAAGTGCTGGCAAAGGCGTTACACACCGACAAAGAAAAGGACAAAGCCTTTTTAAAGCCAAAAGGAATTTTGCCGACCAATATACTGCATATCAATCCGAGCGAAAAAGGCACGGTGCTTTGGTACACCAAAGCACAGGAACAGCAATTCTTTTTTGTGAACGGCTTGGGCATACCCAACGGCAAAGCATATGTACCGCCAATGCTTTGGTATGCCAGTAAAAACAGCCTTGCTGTATTTGCTCTTACTACTGACAGAAGACCAACAGAAAAGACACCATTGTATTTTGCTCCTTTCTTCAACATTTATGAAGATGGCAAAGTATGTATGGGAACAGTAAGCATAGATATTAAAAATTCCGCTTCCGTGGAGGAATTTATAAGTGCTTGGGAAGACTACTTTTTTAACAGTTATTTCAGCCATTTATTAGGAAAACAAAATCCCATAAAAGGGAATTGCGTAAGCCTTTGGAAAAAGCTGATTGAAACAAACGAAACCTTTCCTAAAGATGTATTAAAAAAGAACAACAAAACCCTTAAAAATATTTTGTGATGAATACCGAGAAACTAAAAGTACATTTTACAGATAACTATCTGATAAACCCCACCAATCCCATTGCGGTAAACTTAATCGGTGCAGGTGGTACAGGCTCAAAGGTTTTGACCGCTTTAATGGAAATGAACCACAGCTTAATCGAATTGGGACACACAGGCTTACGTGTCTGTCTATGGGATGATGATATTGTGACCACTGCCAATTTAGGAAGACAGCGTTTTGCTGAAAGTGAAACAGGGTTATACAAATCCGTTGCACTCATCAACCGTGCAAACCGCTTTTCAGGGACAAATTGGAAAGCCGAAACCGTAAAGTTTGAAAAGGACAGTTTGGGCAGAATACCCGAAGAAGCACAGGCAACTATTTACATCACCTGCGTGGACAATGTACAGGCGAGGTTTGGTGTTGCTGAAATACTCAGTGAAATAAGCAGCCGCAGACACCACAGGGACGAACCGAAATATTGGTTGGATTTTGGCAACAGCCAGCATACAGGACAAGTTTTGCTATCCACCATAGGAAACATTCACCAACCCGATTCGGAAAAATACGAAACGGTGGCAAGCCTGCCAATGATTACCGAAGAATTTGGAGAATTATTGAAGCAGTCCGAACAAGAGGACGACACGCCAAGTTGCAGTTTAGCGGAAGCATTGGAGAAACAGGATTTGTTTATCAATTCCTCTCTAACCCAGATGGGCTGTTCGCTTTTATGGAACTTGTTTCGATATGGTATGACGCCGTACAGGGGCTTTTTCCACAATCTGAAGGACTTTCGTACCCACCCCATAAAAGTCGCCTGATAACCGAAAATCGGGCGGCAAAAAGACACTCCCTTCCGATGGTCGGAAAAGTCTTTTTGCGTCAAATCGGTACAACCACTTTGCCAAAATACACCCTTCGCTTCCTCACTCCGTATTTTATCAAACAGGTTGCCATTCTATTTCTAAGGGATATACATTATCCCTTTCATAGTTTTAGCGGACTTCTTTTCTTTCCGCATAAGCGACCAAAGAAAAGAAGCAAAAGAAGGTCGCTTGGTTAAAGTTGGGTTTTAACATTTTACGGTCTAAGGTTTTATTTCTTAAATTTATAATTAAAAAAAACAGTTACATCGGAATTACCAAATGTTCCTATTCCTATGTTAGATAACATAGAATTACATTTACAAATATCTCCTAAATATTTAAATAACAATATTTTATATATTTTTATTTAAACAAAGTATTTAACAATTTAATATCCATCTTTTAGCTATTTTTTTTGCGCTTTTGAATATTAACGTTACACAGACAGCTCTGTTTTTACTCCTTGCTGTTGTTTTTCCTTATCCTTTTTCATCCTTGAATATGACCACAAAAAAAGAATGCTAATAACAATCAAGCCGTATGCAAGCCACTTGCCTATTCGTTCCAAGAAGCAGACAAACAAAGATGCCTCAAAACTCGAAAAACCTTCCAAACCAGCCATATTACGTCTGTAAAACTTTCTGCGGCTTATCCAGTAGATAAGTCCTATGCTATAACAAGGGGAATAATACCCAGTGCCAATTGAGAAGTAACTGCATCCATATTATAAAGATTATAATCCAAGTAAATTTAAACAAAATCATCTTATGAGAAAAGTTAAAAATCAAAAAACCGACCTATTTAGAAGTCGGTTTTTATTAATATTTATTTTAGTCGTTGCTGTTAAACTCAAAATTCAATTGCTTTTCGTTTCCAAAATTATCCGAAATCCATACGTCAAAGGATTGCGATACAGTGGAGTTCGAAGTATAATAGAGCCTAAATTGCTTCGCCTGCAACGGGTACAAATCGTTGGGCAGATACGGCGGTTCTTCATAATACTGCAAAGTTCCTTGTCCATCAAACTGAAAGTAGCGAAGATAATATTGCGTGTTATTATAATTGCCGGTTGGCTGTATCGTTATCCTAATCTCCACGGTATTGCCATTAGCAATTTCTTTGGGTACGGGCATCACCTTTAGCTCAAAAGGGAAATCATTTTGTATTTCAAGTTCGTCTTTACTGCAGGATGTAAAAGAACTTATCAGGATTGCCAGCAATACATACATTGGCAGTAAGCCTATTTTGAATCTATTGAAAAATGCTGTCATAGTTTTATATTTTAAAAGTTAATCCTCAATCCCAGACCTACTGAAGTTCGGAACTGTTCCAAGTCAGTACCCCACAAAACTTTAGTGCGCCCCTGAAGGATCAATACACAACGGTCGGACAAATATGTTTCAAAAGACAGCCGTCCGCCTGCACCGTAAATGAAGTTGTCTTCAGTCAATATTTTTGCCCCATCATACAACAGATTTTTGCCTCGGTTAATACTTTCATAACCCAGTACACCAGTTATGGCTGTATTAAGGGTAATGCTCTTACGGGCGTCACCCAGCAGAAAGAAACTGTAACCACCTTCGGTTGTATAGGTTTCCTGTGGTAAACAGAGGTCTTTATACTCATCATATTGGTGCGTGTATTCCAAAGCCCAAAGCTGGTAATTGCCATTTTTACCGTTTACAGTCATACCGATATTGAGATAGTAGTTCCTGCCTGGATGGTCATCGGATAAGGTTCCTGCGTTTACTTCCAACCCTTTTTGTTTAGGCAGCATTCGTTGTGCCTGTGCGATAGTGAAGCCTATAAGGATAAACATCGCCGTATAGATATACTTTTTCATTTTTCTGTTAATACGTTTAATGGATTATTAAAATTTCAAGTGCATATCGGTAATCAAACGAGCCTTAATCAAATCGGAATTTTCTACCTGAAGGGTTAGATGCCTTCCTCCGTTCTTCTCGAAAATATCAATCAGCAACATCTTGTCATCCGCAATGGTAAACTGGTCTAACAGGAACACATTTTGTTCTGTTGTTTTGCCGTCAATCTCACCCAGTGGCTTGTAAGTGCGTAGTGGTATCATTGATTTTTCCTGTACCACGGTACGCTTTGCTATCTTCTTGTCTACTACCTTGAAATTGATAAAATCAATTTGAAAAGGAACATTGGTACGGTTTATCAGTTCCGTATGGAAATAGTATTTACCATTATGGATGTAAATTCCTTTGAGAAAAAACTGTATGCCGAAACTTTTCGCTCCGATATGCTTTACAATGCGCTTATCGTTTTTGTAAATGGTCTCCAATAATAAGCCTGCCAGTGATGGTGAGTTATTACCCAATTCTTCAAAAAGCACGTCGTTTCCGCTAGCTTTATCCACTGTCTTTTGCATTGTCAGCAGGTCATAACTCAACACCTCGGGGGATGAGCTGTAATGCACATTGAAACTGTAAAAATGGCCGTCATTGGTAATCACCGAAAAATTGGTTTCGGTCCCAAACTCTTTTACCGATGCTTTTACACGAAGTACATTTTCTGCATCTTCAGCTTTTCCTGCAATCAGGTATTCACTGCCCAGATCCACATAGCGGATAGCGGTTGGAAAAATCAGATGCGAAGTCTTGTCATAAGTAACTTCCATACAGTATGGTTCTATCTTGCCCAATGTAAGAGAAGTTTTTGCACTGTCCTGTGCAAAAGAAGATACGGCAAAGCCAATGATTAGGGCAAATGCCCAAAAGGTTTTAAAGTAATTTTTCATTGTTTAATTCTATTTTCGTTTAACATTATTTTTTGGAAACAAGGAACAGTTGATGCCCTGCCTTTAGAGTAACTTTCGGTGTCTTCACTTTTTTGGAGAAATAACCCGAAATGCCCTGAACTACGCCACGGCTCAAATCAGCGGCAACCTGTTGTCCTGCTGATTGGGTAAGCATCAGGCTTGTACCAGATTGTTGGCTCATATTGCCAGCCATCTCGGTAAGGGCATTCATTTCGGGCGAATACGGCACATACAAACCTTGCTGACCGTCCAGATCATAAACCGTAATATCAACCGGGAGGATGTTTCCGTCCAATTCTATGGAAATAACCTTCATCTGTAAACGTCCTCCCTCAAGTTTGGCGTTAGCCGTTAAAATTGTTCCCTTGGGAATGGTACGATTAGGCGTTTGGGCCGGTTCCAATAAGCGGAGGCGTACACCGCTTTCACCGATAATGGTCTGCGTTTCCTGTACACAGGCTTTGATACTGTTTTTGGGTTGTACCACTTGCTCTAAAGCACCTGCAGTATAAAAACGGCTGTTCTTGTTTTGACTCCAATCAGCTAAAAAGACACTATCGGTAGGCTCACGGCACAAGGCAGATACGGTGTTCTTTCTTGTAGAACTGAATGCCACAAACTGCTCTTTTTGTGTAGAGGAAGAAGACTTAGAAACAGCACTATTGGCTGGTACAGCTTCTCCCGTATTTGTACCAGAAGGAAGATATTTTGCAGCCATCTGATAAGATTTCTCCATCAATGCCAATTGATTATCTACCGTTACTCCCGCAGGAACGTCTTTCTCAGCTAGTTTTTCCTTTAATTCTTCCAATTGCTTACGGAGTTCCTTCGTTTCAGAATTATCGTCCTTATAAAAAGAGCCCAATGTACTTTGCACGTTGCGGTAACTGTTCAAAGCGGGATTACTGTTTTTTCCAGATCCGTTGGCATTACTGTAGCTTTCTTCCTCTTCAGACAGCTCCTCTCCCGTCTCTCCTTTTCCGTCTTCATTCCAGTAATCAGAAAGAGATGTGAGATCGTTCCGTTTTTCCTGATTCTTACGTTCCAGCATTTCCTCTTCATATGCCTTACCCTTATCGTCAGGCATTCCTGCACCCGTAGCCTGTGGCACGACCTCGTTCAGTCCGATTTTCTCGATTTCCTTTTTCTCGGAAGACGGTTTAAAGATCAGGTACATACAGCCTACAAATACGATTCCCATTAAACCAAATATCAGTGGCTTTTTTAGCTTCTGGACTTTATCCTGTGTACTGTCTTGCAGTACCTCATCGGTTGCTGCAGGGTTACCTTCCGTTACCCGAACAACCGTTTTTTTGTTCTCATTTTCTTTCATAAATCTTATATTTTAAAATTGTTGTTAATGTATCCTGCAATTTTGTAGGACTTTCATTTTTGTAGGACTTTCATTTTTTTTGTGGATGGGGTTCACGATATGCTCAATGCCTATATCGTTTCGGGACTTTGAAGTTTTATACCCTACTTTGCCAATGACCCCCACAGTAAGTAGCAGATAACCCACAAAGAAGTACAGCATACATTGATGCTGTTTTTGTATTGGCAATACCCGCCAACGTTTATCCAGCTTGTCAAAGTATCTGTCCATAGTTGTTCTTAATTTTTTCATAGCCTTCTAATTTCTTTTGTTATAGCTTGAAACGCTTTGGACTTTTTTCTGCCTCTTGCTTCGGTTCTTCACTAACCAAAGAGATTGAAGCAATCGCTTTGGGTACGGATAGTATAGAAAGGTCTGTCAGAGCTGATTTTTTCATCAGTTGTCCGAAGCCATCTTTTTTTGCTACCTCCATTCTGTTGAGAGAGAATTTGCCGTTCAAGTATTTTACCCACATACTGCATTCTACACGAGGCTTATCTTCTCCCGACCATTGCAGATAGCTTGTCAGCAACAATTCCAGTTTAGGCAAATTGTCGGCACCCTTTTGGCAACTTTCGAGGTATTCACAGATACTGTCTTTTAGCTTTCCGGGATACGCGCCCTGAGTGTGGAAATAACCGCTATATCCTTTTTCGGTAAGGGTTATAGCGAAAGTGTTTAAATCTGAAAATGTTTCCATACGATTATTTTTAGCGTTCGATAACTTCAATGTCCTTGTTTTCGACCACTGAAAATTTTTCTATATTGAAGCCCTGCGGGTTATTGTCCGAACGGACGGAATTGACCAGATAGCAGGAAGTAATCAGATTACGTTTGGTCACATTGCTGGAACGGATGATGAACTGTTTCGCATAGGTGCGGACCGCATAGGGATAGGTGTCAAAATTGCAGACCACACTATCCACTTCGATACGCTGCTGCACATTACCTGATATAATACGGTTGTAATATCCCTTTTCCGAAAGGTCTTTGTAATAATCAAAGGCACTTTTATCGGCAAGATTAAACGCACGTCTCATATTGCTTTCTATAGCGTTCTTATCGGGAGCCAGTGTAAAGAACAGTTCGTGAAAACGTCTTACATGTTCCCTTGCTTCAACTGGACGATTGATGGATGCATCCTGTGAAAGTGCCAACATCAGTGACTTACCATTATCCAGTACATAGATCTTTTGGCGTTGTTCCTCCGCAAAGTGGTACGACTGCCATAAGGCATATCCTGTAACACTTATGCAGAAAACGGCAAATACAAGGGCATACAATCTGATTTGGCGAAAACTGTTTTCGATATTTCTTAGCGTTTTAAATTCCATTTTTTACTGATTAATAGTTTTACATTATTTAAGTAGTTGACCCCCGATATTTCCTGCTGCCGAACCTGCTCCAGCTCCGGCAATATTTCCTACTTTCATTGCAGTTTGGTTCACATTACGGTTGAAATTTCCTGCACCGCCAGCCTGAATAATCCAGCCTGTCACGGTTGGTATCGTAAAATATCCCACAATACCGATGATCATAAAAATCACATACACGGTATTTGAGGTATCTGGAATAAAAGTCGGATCAGCAAGCATTTCGATATCCTTTTCTATAATCAGGGATTGTATCTTGGCAAGCATGGAACTGAACAGGTCTGCTACAGGTAGCCATAAATACACACTGACATATCGGGTAAGCCATTGCGTGAGTGTGGATTGAAAACCATCCCAGACCGATATGGCAAAGGCAATTGGACCGAGTATGGACAATACAATCAAAAAGAAAGTACGTATGGTGTCAATCACCAGAGCAGCTGCCTGAAATAGGATTTCCAGCAATTCCCTGAACCAGTTTTTTACAGACTGCTCAATCCTGTACATCTCTTTTTCCATATACATCCCCGACATCGTGACCAGATCAGATGGTGACCAGCCCAGTTCTTCCAGCTTTTTATCGAACTCTTCGTTAGATACCAAATAGGCATTTTCAGGATTTCGAAGCATGGCTTCCCGTTCCAACAGATCCTTTTTTGTTTGTAAGTCGTTCAGGTCAAGTACCTGATTTTCGAGGATGGCATGCGTCCCTTGAACCACTGGGCTTAACACTGCATTGATGGTTCCTAAAACCATTGTCGGGAAAAACATAATACAGATGCCTAATGCAAAAGGACGGAGCAAAGGGTACATATCAATGGGTTCTGCCCTGCTTAGTGCTTGCCATACTTTAATAGCTACATAGAATAAGGCTCCCAACCCAGCCACTCCTTTAGCCACTGCCGCCATATCGGCGGACAGTGGCAACATCTCATCATACAAGGAGCGCAGAACCTCATGAAGATTATTAGGTTCCATAACCTACCAGTATTTTTGGTTAGCAGTCCCGTAGAGTTCGAGTACTCTTTTACTATTATTCTGTTTTTTTGCCCTTAGAAAGCTTACTGATATATTTTTGTTCGTATAATAGCGTACAAGGCTGTGGTATTCCTTAATTTCTTTGTACACACGGTCAATAATATCCATACGCTCTTTGTCATTCAATGACAAGCTGGAAGAGCTTACGATCTGTTTGAGTTCTTTCAGCAGTGCTGTACTTTCATTAAGCAGTGCCGCATAACCATTGGCGATAGCCATCAATTCCTGGGCAGAAAAATTGGGGTCGTTCATCATTTTGCCAAAATTCTGAACATACATTTCGGAAACATCTCCAACCAATAGTACGGTCTGTTGTACCTTACGGGCATCTTTCACAAGATTGTTGACGGCTTGCAGCTTGTCATAATATTCCTTGCCTTGATTATATACCTTTTCCACTTCCTTGAAATTTTTGATAACATTGGATACCGTGGATGAAGTCTGTACAATTTCATTGGCACTGTTAAGAATGCCTGAAGCCAGGTTTGTGGGGTCTGTAACCACCCATTGGGCTTTTGCGGACGGTGCTATAGCCAGCATTAGAGCTGTCAACACCATGAATAGTATTTTTTTCATTTCTCTTTTATTTTTAAATGATTAATAATTGTTTTACTTTTCTCTTCTTTGCAGGGCTATCCTCTTGATGGCCTGCTCTACATTTCCATCCAGTTCACCAGCAAGCTTCATCACTTCCATTTTTTCAGTTTCTTCGGTGGTATAGGCGAGATATTCTTCTACGGACACTTCTGTGGCATATACTGCCGAATGGGTTCCACCCAAACCAATCCATACTTCCTTGTAAAGCCGTGATGGGTCATTGTTCATGTTGATGGAAAGTACCTGCCCCTTCTCCTTGTCCGTAAGTCCAAGCATGGCCTGTATGTCATCAAACTTATTCATGTATTTGCGCTGGTCGAGCAGGATTTTGCAATCAGAATTATTGATAATACTTTCTTTGACAATGGGTGATTGGATAATGTCATCGACTTCCTGTGTTACTACTATAGCCTCGCCGAAAAACTTCCTAACCGTTTTGAATAGGTACTTTATATATTCAGCCATGCCTTCCTTGGCAATCGCTTTCCAAGCCTCTTCAATCAAAATGAGTTTACGGATACCTTTCAATCTTCTCATCTTGTTGATGAACACCTCCATGATGATGATCGTCACGATTGGGAAGAGGATTTTATGGTCTTTGATTGCATCAATTTCAAACACAATGAAGCGTTTGGAAAGAAGATCTAACTGCTTATCGGAATTTAGCAGGTAATCGTATTCGCCTCCTTTGTAATACGGTTCCAGTACATTGAGAAAATTGGCAATGTCAAAGTCTTTTTCCCTCACCTGTTTTTCTTCCAATACCTTATGGTAATCCCCCTGCACATATTCGTAGAAGCCATTAAATGAAGGATAGGTATCATCCTGCTTGATGCGTTCGATATAACCGCTTACTGCATTGGATAATGCTACTTCTTCGGAGCGGGTCGGCGGTTCGTCATCACGTTTCCACAAGGTCACGATTAATGTTTTGATGCTCTCCCTTTTCTCTATGTCGAACACGCCATCATCTGTATAGAAAGGATTGAAGGCAATGGGATTGTCTTCTGTGTAAGTGAAGTAAACCCCGTCTTCGCCTTTGGTTTTTCCTTTTATAAGTTCGCACAACCCTTGATACGAGTTACCGGTATCAACAAGCAGGACATGTGCTCCTTGCTCATAGTATTGCCTAACCATGTGATTGGTAAAGAAAGATTTACCACTTCCTGATGGCCCCAATATAAACTTGTTCCGGTTTGTGATAATGCCACGCTTCATTGGCAAATCGGAAATATCTAAATGGATGGGTTTTCCGGTCAGACGGTCTGCCATCTTGATCCCAAATGGCGATGGTGAATTGTGATAGTTGGTTTCTTCAGTGAATAAGCATAAAGCAGGCTCAATGAACGTATAAAAGCTTTCTTCACTTGGAAAATCGCCAGCATTTCCCGGCATTCCTGCCCAGTAGAGCGTAGCTACATCGGTGGTATTATGACGGGGCTTGCATTCCATCAGAGCCAAAGCACTACCGCAGTCGTTCTTTAACTGTTTAAATTCACTCGGGTCATCCGACCAAGCCATGATGTTGAAGTGTGCCCTGATGGAGGATAGCCCAAAACTGTGTGCTTCGTTCAAGTATCGCTCTATCCATTCTTTATTGATTTGATTGGCACGGCTGTAACGAGCCAGTGAATGCATATTCCTTGCAGACTTCTCAAACTTTTGCAGGTTGTCTTCGCTGTTATCCAAAAACAGATATTGGTTGTAGATGTGATTGCAGTTTAGCAACAAGCCCACTGGAGCAGCAAACGACAAACGGCAGTCGCTCCGGTCGGTAGATAGTTTTTCGTAACGAGTATCTGCTGATACTGCCGAAGGCAGGTCGTCCGTATCGGATAAGGTGTGCAGACACAATCTTTTGTTGCCGACACGGACTTCTTCTGGTCCGAGTGCAATGTCCTGCATTGGTGTTCCGGCCTCCCTTGACAGTGTTAGATACTGTTCCAGTAGTCCCTGTTTTTCATCCGTACCAATGATGTCTTCTTCCGTTAAACGTCGTAGCCCCATAAATCCGCTGTCATTTGCAATACGTTCAAATTGTCCAACGGCTTCCATGAAACGATGGATCACTTCCTTGTCCCTGATTTCTTTTGGTATAAGAGCACCTTTGCAAAGCGATGAAAAATTGCTCTGCATTCGCATTCTTTCCTTAGTGGTCTTGGTCAGGAATAGGTAACAATAATGGTTCAGAAAAGGGCGTTCGTTAAAATGCTGCTGATAAGATTTACCTAAAAAGCTCAAATCATCGCTCGCAATGTCTGGCGCATAGTTTTCCTTGATGTACCAGTCCTGTTTATGGACAACTGTATAATCGGGCAAAGTCTTGATGGCTTTGTGCCAAGCGGAATGAATAGCTTCATATTCAGCAGAAGCCACCGTGAACAGTTCCGGCAAACGCACTTCAAAACAAGCGGTAATGTCTGCATCCTTTGATAGAATACAATTGTTTTCTACCGCAAGTAAGGGAAACTTATTTTCCAGTGTTGTGGTCTTGGCTACATTTCTCATAAGGCATTCGATTTAGAAGTGAACTTTAAATAGCGGTGTAACGGCTTGCGACAGATGATGTATCGTGGGTGTCTTTTTCTTGCCCCAATTTTCATCAGGCCGTGTTCCCCATACTTTTTGTTCAATGAAAAGGTCTGCCATACAATCAGCGAAGCACCGCCTGCTCCAAGCAACAGGCAGATATAAGAGTTTACGCCAGCCATATACATAATCATTACAAGAATCAGTGTACCAAGCAGTCCGCCTGCGAAAATGAACAAGTATTGTGCTTTCAACCCCTTAAATTCTACTGTTCTTCCGATGCCTTTATTGATATTGTAATTCATAAGCCCGTGGGATTAAAGGAAGAATGAACGTAAAATGGTAGCGGCTACGATTAAGAAGATACACGCACCAAACCAACTTGCTGCTGTCTTGCTTGTATCGGGATCTCCGCTACTGAACTTACCGTACACTTTAACCCCTCCAATGAGACCTACCACGGCTCCAATAGCGTAGATGAGTTGTGTGGCAGGATCGAAATAGGACGTAACCATTTGTGTGGCTTCGGTGATACCAGCTGAACCGTCTCCCTGTGCCAACACACTGAAGCCTGTCAGCATTACCATTGTTGCCAGCAGGATTTTTTTTCTTTGTTTTTCCATGATTTTAACATTTTAAATTGTTATGTTTAGCCTGCTCCATGCAGATTATCCAGACAAATATCTCATGGAAAACGAAGAGCTATAACAAAGCGGCAGTTTGTGGAATTACTTGGTAGTGAGTGGCATTATGATTAATGTTTGTGCATAAAAAAACGCCAGAACTTTTGGCTCTGACGCTTCTTTTTTTTATCCATAAAATGAATGTTTTACATTTTTCTACCCTTTTTTTGTTCAGGGAATATATCTGACAATTTCTTGGCTTCTATTTTCTCTTTTTGTTCCAATTTTTGTTCTTCAAGGTTTAGCTTAATATTTTCTGGAATATTGGTTTCCTTCCATGGTAGTGTTCTCGCTTTAAAGTGTAATTGAAGAGTATCTTCTTTTATAAGGTGTCCGGGCCCAAAACCATATTTTATGTTCCAGCCAACATTATCCAATTCACTAAGATGCGGAAATTTTATCACTATGATTTCCTTGGGCAGTTCGGTAATGGTTCGAATACCCACTTCCTGAAATTCACGCGTTTTTGGATTATAAGGAATAATATATGCCTGGTAATAACGATCATAATACTCCCTTATTTCAGATAAATCTATTCCTTTGGACTTAAAGTCATCTTTTGGTCGAAGCTTGTCCATCACTAAATCAACATAAAAGGTGTGTCCAGCAATATCCAATGTTGGCAATATTTTTTTGTTCCATCGCAAATCAATCGGACTTCCCGGTTTTATCGTCAATTCAAAATCTGTCTTTCCCGAAATTTCTTCTATTGTTCGGTTGTACTTTTTTGCCATACCTATAGGATCGAGCTCTACAAGATTGGGGATTTTTATTTCCTTTGAATGGTTGTTATTGCCCAGAGCCATTGATGCTCCAAAAGGAAGAAAATTATTGATTGTCATATCATACTGAAAACGGTAACCGTCACCAACATACAGCATATTTTTAATGCTCATCCTGTTTTGAGGGTTGCCTTTTTCCTTCAGCTCATTTTTTATAACATCTACAAAAAAATCAGTTCCTTCGATGTTCACTGTCGGTAATTCTCGTTCCATAATATTCTGTTTTTAAAGAACAAAGGGAAGTCGTCTTTTTAGACAAACTCCCCAATGTCAAAATCACTCAAATCATTTTTCCGCAAAGTGGAAGAACTAGAATTAGTTTCAGAAGAAAGGCTCCCGTCCAACAGCTCCGCTATTTTACGGGACGCACTTTCTATGGAATTTTCCAATAGGCTGAATAATTCAGTTCCTTGTATTTTCTGAACTATAGCAACCACTGTTTCCTTTTGAGATGGCTCCAATTTGTTTTTTTGCAGCAACATCCCCGCAGAGCTTAGTTCTTCAAAGGTAACCCCTTGGGCAAAACCGTCATTCCTACCAGATATTCCATATCTGTTCCATTCTTCTTCCTCTTCCTCAAAATCAGGCATATTTCCAAAAACTTCATCCAGTTCTTCCTGCGGAATTTGTATATCGACATCTACCTCGTCGATTTCAATATCAAAATTATTCATTTCATGTTTCCGCTTTTTACTTTGGCTTTCAGTGGCACGTTTTGGCACTGAAAGGCTTCTCATTGGTTTGGGCTGTCCCATAATATCAGGTAGGTTCGGATTAGGTTTTTCCTGAGTTGGTTTTTGCTCCGTCCTTTTCTTGATAATTATCTTATCCTGCATCAAGAGCGCAATAATAATGAGCAGGCATATTACGATTACTGTTTCCATAATTATAAAATAGGTTTGTATTTATTGTTGAAACTTGTGATAATCTGCTCACCAAACTCCTGAAAATGATATTCGAGAAGATTATCTAAGTAGGCATAAATAGTTATCTTATCTTCGCCTATTACCTGTACGATTCGGGACAGTTTCTCATGAAAATCCGGTCGAATATATACCGTTTTGCCATCCCGGGCATTGGTGTCAGGCCTTTTGAAAAATATACTTTCGTAATCCCGATCATTTACTTTTTTGCCTTTGTTCCGTTCCTTCGCTAAAGACTTTTCCTGCAATGGTTTTATCGGAGTTTCTGGTTCTTCCTGCGGAAGTTGTAATCCCTCCTTCTTTATTCCATCTACCATCAAATTCATCATTAACTCTTCGTTGATTTCGGGAATTGCTTTTTTCTTATTGTCTTTTTCCATGCTATTACAATTGAACGATTCTTAAAAATTCCGTCATAAACTGGTCTAAGCGGCAAGCATTCATCAATCGTTCATCGGGAGGCATTAAAGTTGACCGAAAAACAGTCTTTGCACCCGCTTCGCTCTCCTTGCGGAAACGTGTACTGTTCATAATCTGACATTGCATTAGACTTAAGCCCAACTCATCAATAAGTTTATTATAAACATCGTACAAGGGTGAGCGTTCACGACCATCTACCTGATTCCAAAACAGATTAATGGTTTTAATGGAGGTTTCTCCTTTTTTCATAATAACATCCTTCATTAGCTGGGTAAAAATGAGTGTACTTTCCATAACTACACGATCTGCTACAATAGGCGTGAAAATATGGTGCATCCCCGCCAGAGCTTTCAAAATACCAGGAGTGTTTACTGTTCCCGGAAGGTCAAAAAAGATAAAATCAACCGGAACGGAAGTGGATTCTAAAAAATCATGCGCAGCCTCCAATACACCTTCAGCTTTATGCTGAATGATCGGATAAGCTTTTTTGTTAATAGTCGTAAATTGTTTGAATGCCATCCGTTTTAAAAACTCATTTTCCATCACCATAGCCAAATCACGAGTCTTCATTTTCATTAAACTATGTTGTGGAAAATCAGCATCGAATACGGCTACATTGTAGCCAAGACGATAATGTAGTGTACTGGCCGCAAGTGCCGTAAAGGTGGTTTTGCCAACTCCTCCCTTTTGGGACGAAAAAGCAATGAATACTGTTTTGTGTTCTGTTTTCATTTTTAACTCTATTTAATTATTCACTTATATCTCTACATAGATAGATACTTATCAACTATCGCCCATACATATGTAATTTTGTAGATAGTTATATAGCCACTTAAGCACGTATTACACTACTTGAATACTGACATATGTACATCTGTCTTTAGGTAGGTATACAAATAAATTTGCATTATCAGACCTATTTGTGTACAAACTCAGATCTGTAAATCTGCACTTATGCAACTATGTAATTTTATATCCTCATCTGCATCTATCCACACCCTTACGCTTGTATATACATAAGCGACTAAATACATAATTGAGAAACTACGTACCAACATAATTATCTGTTTAGATCCGCTTGCAGGCACAAAGAAATGTAGATATATACGTCCTTATTTTAAAGTGGTACGAATTGGCGCTCATTGACACTGTTTGGCACTACGACACTGTGCAACACTCTACTTAAGAGAAGTTTACTTTGTAAAATGATTTTTATTAATGGATTTATGCAAGAGCACTTCGATAGATCAGATTATAAAGTGAACGACCCGAAGCCGTTTTTCCCTGCTTTATTTAATCCGTCCCGCAGGGCGGATTTTTGTGTTCGCCAGAACACGGCAAGTTGTGTTTTGAGGCACTCCAAACTCCGTTCGTGCCTCAAAACAACTTGCCCTGCCGGGAGCTGAAAACCCTTCCGAAGTCAGGATTTTTGTTGAAGTTAAAAATGGATTAGTGATGAACGAAAACAGTAATAAAAAACAGAATAAAGGCGGACGAACTCCGAAGAACGATCCGAGTATTCACCGCCACGTTTTTCGCCTTACGGACGAAGAAAATATCAAATTATTATCTCTTTTTGAAGCATCGGGAATGACCAATAAAGCAAAATTTATCATTTTCGTATTGTTTGGAAGGGAAATTAAAACGGTTAAAATAGACAAAGCTGTGTTGGATTTTTATATGAGGCTAACCTCTTTTCACAACCAGTTCCGCTCTATTGGCGTGAATTACAATCAAATTGTAAAACTACTTTATCGCAATTTTTCAGAGAAAAAAGCGGCAGCTTATCTCTACAAATTGGAAAAGCAAACGGCTGAAATGGCAGTGTTATGTCAAAAAATAATCCAGCTCACAGAAGAATTTGAAGCCAAACATTTGAAAAAATAGTACTGAAATGATAGCAAAAATCGGAAGAGGAAGCAATTTATATGGTGCATTGGCATACAATCAACTCAAAGTGGAAAAAGATAACGGGCAAATTCTATTTACTAATAGAATAATAGAAACACCTAATGGACAGTATTCCGTTGCTCAGTTGGTTCGCTCTTTTGAACCTTATCTGATTGCCAACCGTAATACCGAAAAGCAAACTTTGCATATTTCTCTTAATCCTGACCCAAAGGATAATGTAAGTGATGAAAAGTTCAAACTAATAGCTCAGGAGTATATGCAGGAACTGGGTTATAGGGAACAACCTTTTGTAGTATTCAAGCATACGGATATTGATCGCACCCATATTCATATTGTATCAGTTTGTGTGGATGAAGAAGGCAAAAAGATTTCGGATAAGTTCGAAAAAAGACGATCTATGAATGTATGTCGTGAACTCGAAAGTAAATACGGACTTCTATCAGCTACAGAGAAAGAGCACAAGCAAAATGATAATATTTTCCATCCTGTGAATTACCAAATAGGAGATATAAAAAGCCAGATTGCTTCGGTTGTCCGTCACCTACCTAAGTATTATAAGTTCCAGACGTTGGGAGAATACAATGCATTACTTTCCCTGTTCAATATTACCACTGAAAAAGTAGAGGGAGAATTGCAGGGAAAAATTCGCCAAGGCTTATTGTACATTCCTTTAAATGAAAAAGGAGAAAGAGCTGGACATCCGTTCAAGGCTTCCTTATTCGGAAAGAATGCAGGGCTACCGACTTTGGAATTACATTTTGCAAAAAGCAAAGAGGCTTTGAAAGACCACCCGACAAAGCCAACCATTAAAGCTACTGTTACCATTGCCCTGCAATCAACAAGTGATGAGCAGGCTTTTAAAAAAAGATTAGGTGAACAGGGCATTAACGTAGTGGTACGGAGAAATGACACAGGGCGTATTTACGGAATAACTTTTATAGACCATAATTCTAAAGCAATTTGGAACGGTTCACGTTTAGGCAAAGAACTTTCTGCCAATACCTTAAATGATTATTGGAACCATAATATCAAACCCGACATTAAAAAGCCAGTTGAACTACAATCTAAAATATCAAAACCAAATGACACAGATCTTCCTGCAGAACAACCACATCATTTGTTCGACTTCCTGAATACTTCAGAAAAACATGAAGATGGTTTGATCGAAACATTGAGTGCCTTACTTCCCGAAGCACAGGGTGAAGATTACGAAGAACAAGATTTTGCCAATAAGATGAAAAAGAAGAGAAAACGTAAAAGAGGTCAGTAGATTTTGTTGTTTATTTTGAACTCATGATTATAAAGATACTTTCAATCCCAAAGCATAGCTCCAGTACAAAATCTTCGGAACAGTTGGTGTCTTGAACTGATAAATACCATAAACATATAATGAAAAAAGTATAAATGCTCCCCAACTCAGTCCAATACACAATAAACCTTGTCGTTCTGTTAGATTGAACATACCAGCAACGAATGATTTTACTATAAATGCGGGAATAATACAGCATATTAACACACAGATTACCCACGGTAATATCCATAATTTCCTGTTCTTTGCCTGCAAGCCAATGATAGTTCCTTTAAAGAAATAAATAATACAGAAAATAAGGTAGGTAAATAATAAGGAGAAACTCCAAATTTTAAATTTGTCGGTTTCCACTCCCCAGAACTTTTGAGACAGTAAAAATCCGGCATAAAAAAACATACCGAAAATAGCAGCTATTTTTAAGACAAAAATAAAACCCTCAACGACCATAAACATTAGCCCTGTAGCAGCCTCACTTTCTTCTCTTTTCCGAGCTTCATATTCCTCTTCACTTTCTCTAGGATCAGCATCAGGATTATTCCAATTCATATTATTTCCTTTAATATTGATTATCAAATTGATGAGTAAGTCAAAAAAATCAAGAGTTTAAATTTAATAAAAAAATCGTTATAAAATCTGAACTTGATTGGAACCAATTAACGCCAAACACTGTCACGCACCGCTAATGTCTGCCACTTTTTTATAGCCACTCTGCACATCCTTTAAATTAACGCCCGAACATTTAATATTTGAAAAATGCAAGGAGAAGACGATTTAAGAGGTTTAGCCAAGATTATGGCATTTATGAGAGCGGTAAGTATACTGATTGTACTGATGCACTTTTACTGGTTCTGTTATGGATTCTTTTTAGAAAGGAGCTGGACACTGGAGGTAGTCAATAAAATATTGAGAAACTTTGATCGAACGGTGAGCCTGTTTTCCCATACGCTTTACACCAAAATATTTGCTTTGCTCTTGCTGGCTTTGAGTTGTTTGGGAACAAAAGGTGTCAAGAATGAAAAAATAACATGGTCTAAAATATATATGACGTTGGGAATTGGGTTTGTGCTGTTTTTTCTGAACACACCCTTATTAAAACTGCCATTAAACATCGCTACATTTCTTTATATCCTTACCACAGGTTTGGGCTATATCTCGCTGATGGTAACAGGAGTTTGGATTAGCCGGCTGCTCCGTACCAACCTAATGGACGATGTATTCAATAATGAGAACGAAAGTTTTATGCAGGAAACCAAACTAATGGAAAACGAGTATTCCGTGAATCTGCCGACTAAGTTCTGGTACAATAAAAAACAGCATAATGGATGGATTAATATTGTAAACCCTTTTAGGGCAACCATTGTATTAGGCACACCCGGCTCAGGCAAATCCTATGCTGTTGTAAATAACTATATCAAACAGCATATTGAAAAAGGTTTTTCAATGTATATCTATGATTTTAAATTCGACGACCTATCTACAATTGCATATAACCATTTGCTAATACACACGGATAAATACAAAGTAAAACCTAAATTCTACATCATTAATTTTGATGACCCTAGAAAAAGTCATCGTTGCAATCCCATAAATCCTGATTTTATGACCGATATATCTGATGCTTACGAATCTGCCTATACGATAATGCTAAATCTTAACAGAAGCTGGATACAGAAACAGGGAGATTTCTTTGTAGAGTCTCCAATCATCTTATTAGCTGCCATCATTTGGTTTTTGAAGATTTATGAAAATGGCAAATACTGTACGTTTCCTCACGCCATTGAATTACTAAATAAAAAGTATTCGGACGTATTTACTATTCTGACTTCCTATTCTGATCTTGAGAATTATCTTTCTCCCTTTATGGATGCCTGGCAAGGCGGCGCACAAGACCAGTTGCAGGGACAGATAGCGTCGGCAAAAATTCCTTTGTCAAGAATGATCTCACCGCAATTGTATTGGGTTATGACAGGAGATGATTTTTCATTAGACATCAACAATCCAAAAGAGCCGAAGATATTATGTGTAGGAAACAATCCCGATCGTCAAAATATTTACTCTGCTGCGCTGGGATTGTACAATTCACGTATTGTAAAACTCATTAATAAAAAAGGACAATTAAAGAGTTCGGTTATTATAGATGAGCTGCCTACAATCTACTTTAGAGGACTAGATAATCTCATTGCAACAGCCAGAAGTAATAAGGTGTCAGTATGTTTGGGTTTTCAGGATTACTCACAGTTAACTAGAGATTATGGAGACAAAGAGAGCAAGGTAATTCAGAACACTGTGGGCAATATTTTCAGTGGTCAAGTTGTAGGCGAAACTGCCAAAAATCTATCGGAACGCTTTGGAAAAGTATTACAGAAAAGACAAAGTTTATCAATCAACCGTAATGATACGTCGACATCAATTTCCACTCAATTGGACAGCCTCATTCCTGCATCTAAAATATCTACATTGACCCAAGGTATTTTTGTAGGTGCTGTGTCGGACAATTTTGATGAACGCATCGAGCAGAAAATATTCCATGCTGAAATTCTTGTCGACAATGAAAAAGTAGCTGCTGAAACCAAAGCATATCAAAAGATACCAGAGATTTTATCATTTGTAACGAAGAATGGAGAAGACAATATGAAACAGGAAATAGAGGCCAATTACCGCCAGATAAAACAGGATATTGTTCAGATTATTGAAACTGAATTGGAGCGTATTAAAAATGATCCTGATTTAGAATACCTGATTAAAAAGAGATAATAAAAAAAGATATCCATTCAAGCAATTCGCAAAACAAAAAACTGAAAATTATAAGATTTTCGAGATTTTGACGCCATTTGGGCGTGTTATCCTAGTTTCAATTTGATTATCCTAGAAACTAAGAAGCTCTATATGCTTAATTGAATTAATAATTCAAACTTACTCCAATACCCCAACCCATGTCGCTATCATAGTGTGTTGTCAGTCCCATATTTTTTCCTAGAATATATCGTAAACCTGCCATATATTCATAATCCGTATTCCACATTAAATTCATTCTTAATCGTTTTGAAATAGGAATATCTTTTCGTTCAAATTGTATTCTAAAATAACCTCCCGTAAATATTTCTGCTTGTGCTACAATTAACAATGGTAAAGTATAATTTACACCAACACTTAAAAAATGCCGATTATCCTTTGTATTTGTTTGTCCGAACATATTTTTTTCAACTTCACCATCAGGCATTACTCTGTAACGCCAATCAAAACCAACAAACGGCATCAACCATTGCATTTTGCCAATGTATCTTCCAATATGGGTTTCGGTTTCGTAACCGTGCATATCATTATATCCTAATCTCCATTCTGTTCCAATGCTCCAACGAGTACTTTGGTACATTGCTTCGCCATCGTTACCATTTGTTGCAAAATCATTTTCTGCCATAAAATGAAATTTCCTGTCGTCTGCAAACAATTTACGTTGTGCAAGTTTTGGGTTTGGGATTTCGGGATTTGGTGCTTGGTTTTCATAACTGAAAACTCTGCCCATTCCGCTCATCATATGGTACAAGATATGACAATGAAAAAACCAATCACCTTTTACATTTGCATTAAATTCCAAGGTATCGGTTTCCATTGGCATAATGTCCACAATGTTTTTTAATGGTGCATAATCGCCTTGACCATTCAATAATCTGAAATCGTGCCCGTGTAAGTGCATTGGGTGTCGCATCATCGAATTATTATAAATTGTAATGCGGACATTTTCACCTTCTTTAATTAAAATTTTGTCAGCTTCTGAGACAACTTTGTTATCTAAACTCCAAACATAGCGGTTCATATTTCCTGTGAGTTCAAATTTTAACTCTTTTACTGGAGCATCTTTTGGGAGTGTGGTTTTAGTTGGCGATTTCAGCATTGCATAATTTAAGGTTGTAATATCCGAAAGAGCATTACTGTTATAATCGGCTTCGGTCATTTTCATATCCACCATTTTTTTTTCGGCTTTCTTTTTTTGTTCACCTGTAATTTCCGGGTACATCACCACGTTCATATCCATTTGATTGAGACTCATTTGCATTCCCATATCGTCAAGGTCTCCGTTCATTTTCATCATTCCGTTCATCATTTTCATCCCTTCAAAATATTTAAGTTTAGGAAGAGGCTCAATAAGTTGTTTGATACCATCGCCAATAAAATAAGAGGCTGAATATAATCTATCTTCGGTAGTAGCCAAAAATTCGTAAGCCGTTTTATCCGCAGGAATAGTCACAACTACATCGTAAGTTTCAGAAACTCCAACAATTAATCTATCGACTTCTACTGGTTCGACATCGTTACCATCGTTTGCAACAACGGTAATTTTACCTCCTGCATAGGTAAGCCAAAAATAGGAAGATGCCCCACCGTTGGAAATTCTCAAACGAACTTTATCACCTCCTTTTAAAGGTTTGCCATCAATACTTTTAACGTCCGTACTTTGCTTACCATTCATGAGGATTTTATCATAAAATACATCGCTTACATCCATTGCATTCATCCGCTTCCACTCGTTTTTTACTTTTACACCAAAATACCCTTGCTTTATAGCTTCTGTGTAACTTTGGGTTGTTCCTTTTTTTATTGCTGGATAATCGTTTGCGTTATGCAACATCCGGTGTACGTTTTCCGGTTTAATATCCGTCCATTCGCTCAAAACAATTGGAACGGTTGGTAAATCATCAATTCCATTTCTAAAAGTTGGGTCAGTCGTTTTTTTGAGCATTACAAAATTTCCATACATTCCGATTTGTTCTTGTAATCCTGTGTGACTGTGATACCAATGTGTGCCGTGTTGTATTATTGGAAATTTATACAAATGTGTAGTATGAGGTTTTATTGGCATTTGTGTCAAATTCGGTACACCATCTTCTTTGTTGGGTAAAAATAAGCCGTGCCAATGTAAAGAAGTATCTTCATTTAACTCATTATGCACATAAATTTCTGCAATGTCGCCTTCAGTAAATGTTAAAGTAGGCATTGGTATTTGTCCGTTTACGGCAATGGCTCTTTTTGATTTGCCTGTAAAGTTTACAATTGTATCTCGAACATATAAATCGTAGCGAACGATTTTTTGGGCTGATGCACTCAAAACAAGAAATAATAGTATAATTGATAATTTTAATTTCATTATTTGATTTTTTAAATTCTTTTAAAAATACAAAACACAAAATTTTGCACTGTATTGAATGGTGTTTGATGGTCTTGATAAAAGCTGTCAATAATTTTAAATTTATCCGAAAATAAACCAACTAAATCTCGAATGGTATATTGTTCAATTTCTAATCCACTGCATTTTAATGGTCCATTATTAGAGAAAGTAGCCATTATTAAATAATTACTTGCATAGTTTTGAACAAGTGTTTTATACTTTTCAATTTGTTCCTTTTCAGTGAGAAAATGAAAGGTTGCTCTGTCATGCCAAATATCATACGTTTCTTTGGGTTGAAATTCTGTAATATCGGAAACAATCCATTTCACTTTTTCGGATAATTTACCTAATCGGAATTTGGCTTTTTCAATAGCTTTTTCAGAAATATCCAAAACTGTAATATTCTCAAAACCTTGTTCTAAAAGATAATCTACCAAGTTACTGTCTCCTCCTCCAATATCTATAATTTTGGCTGTTTTGGGTAATTTACAATTTGCAATTAATTGTAAAGAAGTTTCAGGTTTTTCTTGAGTCCAACTTACTTCGTTAGGCAGTTTCGTATCGTACACGTTTTCCCAATGTGTTTTATTTGTCATAGTTATTTTTTAAATTGATTTTGCGATTTTTTCCATAATAGAATGGTCAGTTCCAAACTTGCAAATCGCATCACAATTCGCCCTTAATTCTGAAAAAAGTATGTATTTGATGTTCATTTTTGAATTTTTTATAACTGGCCGATTTAATTGTTGGATCACATCTTTCTCCCGACTGTCTGGAATAATAATATAAAAGACTTCTTCTCCATTGGAAATACTAAAATACAAATCAGATAAGCGTAAAATACCAGAATAAATACTGGTGCTTTTTTCGACTTCAAATGCTCCAATAATTTTGTTACTTCCTTTTTGAAACCATAAAACATCGATTAGTTTTATGGTATTTTGTGTGTCTTTATCTGTGTGAAGTTCTGGAAATTTATTTATTGATATAAATGAAAAACTTTGTCCACCAAACGATTTGCTCTTATCATTACTCGCTGGTGTTACATCAAAACCCAATGAAACTCCAATTTTTAATAAATGATATTGCATTTCGTTATGAAGATTTTCTGCTAACTTTTCTTCCTGGATTTCTTTTTGGCGTTTTAAGATGTTCTTTTCAAATTTATTGCGTTCTTCTTCGCTTAAATATTCATCGTTCCCAATAAGCATTTTTTGTGTTCCAATTTCAAAACATAATCCCGCAATGGCTCCTAAATCATTTGATAATTCAGATTTATGTTTACTGTTAGTTTCGATTAAAGTTTCTCTTATTTTTAAATATTCTGTCCAACTTCCTAGTTTCTTTTTGTCCTTGAAAAGAAAATTAAATCCGTTAAGAATTGCTGTATTGAATGGTGGAAACCAAGTCGGATGCAAGAAATATAAAATACTAGCGACTGCTGGTCCAAGCCCTTTTACTTTGAGTTCGTCTAATTTTACAATTTCTTTTACTACTTGTTCTTCCGTTTTGGCATTAATGCAGTTTTCGAGAAATTGACCAAAAGCAATTTTATTGTTTTGGTTTTCGTAAATATCTGGAATTCTTAATTTTGGTTTCCAATAAAAAGGATGTGCTACGCCAACAAAGACTTGTTTTTGTTCTGCTATACAACTTAATACAAATTCTAAACTACTGCCTTTAAAATCGTTTGGAAACGATTTGTTTTTAATATCCTCAATAACTTGTAAAACACCTCGCCGAATAGTCCTAAATGCTTTTAATCGTTGGTCGTTATCTACAAACCAAGTGTTGTAAACACTTTCGGTATCAACTTTGTATTGTTGGATTATTTGAGTAAGGTTGTTCATTTTTTATACAGCTATAAATTATTTCTAATGCTTTTTATAATTTCAAACTTCTTAATCGCAAAGCATTTACAATTACAGAAACCGAGCTAAAACTCATTGCTAAAGCTGCAATCATTGGCGATAATAAAACTCCAAAAAATGGATACAAAACTCCCGCTGCAATTGGAACTCCTAAAACATTATAGAAGAAAGCAAAAAATAAGTTTTGTTTGATGTTTCGCATTACAGCGTGGCTCAAATTCTTGGCTTTTACGATACCTAGCAAATCACCTTTTACTAGAGTTATTTTAGCACTTTCTATAGCTACGTCTGTTCCTGTTCCCATTGCAATTCCAATATTTGCTTGTGCCAATGCTGGAGCATCATTTATACCATCGCCTGCCATCGCCACAATTTTGCCTTCTGCTTGCAATTTTTTAATTTCTTTGAGTTTGTCTTCGGGTAAGCATCCTGCTTTATATGACGTCAACCCCAATTCATCAGCAACCGCTTTAGCTGTGTTTTCATTGTCTCCAGTAAGCATTACTACTTCAACACCCTGACGCATTAACTCTTTAATGGCTGCTGCACTTGATTCTTTAATGGCATCGAAAATTGATACAAAACCAACAGCAATACCATCAACAGCTATGTATGAAACCGTTTTACCTAATTTTTGTTCAGCAATAATTTTATTTTCTAAATCATCTGAAACGATTGCTTTGACTTGTTCCATTAGTTTTTTATTTCCTAATGCTACTTTTTTAGCGTCAACAGTTCCAATAACTCCTTTGCCTGCAATGGCTTCAAAATCTTTTACCTCGATTAATGAAACTGTTTTTGATTTAGCATAATTGACTACAGCTTGTGCTAATGGATGTTCGCTGTATTGGTTTAATGAAGCTATGTTTTTAAGCAAATTATTTTCTTCATTATTTGAAGAAAATATCTTCTCAACAGAAGGTTTTCCCTCGGTTATTGTTCCTGTTTTGTCAGTAATTAACACATTAACTTTATTCATGTTTTCTAAAGCTTCAGCATTTTTTATAAGTACACCAGATTGCGCACCTTTACCAACGCCAACCATTACCGACATTGGCGTAGCTAATCCTAATGCACAAGGACAAGCAATAATTAATACCGCAATTGCATTAATGAATCCATAAACCAATGCTGGTTCTGGGCCAAATTTTGCCCAAACGAAAAATGTTATTGCGGAGATAATCACCACTACGGGTACAAAATATTTAGCGATACTGTCGGCTAATTTTTGAATTGGTGCTCTTGAACGACTAGCATCATTTACCATCTGCACTATTTGGGAAAGCAAAGTTTCTGAACCTACTTTTTCGGCAATCATTACAAAGGACTTGTTACCGTTTATGGTTCCGGCAATAACATTATCGTCTTTCTTTTTGTCAACGGGTATTGGTTCTCCTGTAATCATCGCTTCATCAATACTACTTTCGCCATCGGTAATTTTTCCGTCAACTGGAATTTTATCTCCGGGTTTTACTCTCAGTAAATCACCTTTTTTGATATCATTAATAGAAATTACTTTGTCACCTCCATCTGCTACTAAAGTAGCCTCAGTTGGTGCCAATTTAAGTAATGCTTTAATAGCTCCGCTGGTTTGGCTGTGTGCTCTGGCTTCGAGTAGTTGCCCCAATAAAACTAAAGTCAGAATAACTGTTGTAGCCTCGAAGTACAGTAATACTGCCCCATGTTCTGTTTTAAATTCACTAGGAAAAATGTCTGGGAAAAACATGCCGACCAAACTAAATAAAAAAGCAACTCCAGTTCCTATACCGATAAGGGTAAACATATTCAAATTCCAAGTAATAATAGATTTGAAGGCACGAACAAAGAACATCCAACACGCATAAAAAACAACAGGAAGTGTCAGAATAAATTGTACCCAATTCCATTTTGTAGCATCCATTATTTTAAGTAATGGGTTGTTTGGCATCATTTCTATCATTGCGATAGCAAAAACAGGAACGGTAAAAATTACTGCCACTTTCATTTTCTTGACTAAATTTTTATAAGTTTTTTGGTCTTCACTATCACTAGGTTCCATCGGTACCAAATCCATTCCGCAAATAGGACACGAACCTGGTATTTCACTAATTACTTCAGGATGCATCGGACAAGTATATAAGGCTTTATTAACTGTTAAATCGGGTGCTTTTACTAAATCCATTCCACATACAGGACAGTCGCCTGCTTTGTCATATAGTTTTTCGCCTTCACAATGCATTGGACAGTAGTATTTTCCCTGAGCATTGCTTGGTATAACAGTTTCTTTTTTATGCTCATGAGAATGCGTAGAGCAGCAGGATTTTGCTGTAGTTTCATTAGCTGGTGCCTGTACTAGGATCTTGCCATTATTCATTTCTATGGTGTATTTCCCAACTGCTGTCAATGCTTCTTGTAACTGTGTTGTTGGAATATGTTTTTCCATAGTTATAGTTGCGATGGGTGGATTTAATGCAACTTTTGCCTCAACTCCTTCAATAGTATTCAATGCTTTTTCGACTTTAGAGCGACAACCATCGCAAGTCATACCGGTAATGCTGTAAGTATGTATCATCTTCTATATTATTTTAATACAAATTTCTATCATAATTGTTTTTTGCATTTGCACAATTTTGGGTATGATATGCAAGATTTACAAATCTTCTATTTGCTTTCTTTTAATGGTTTTTATGTTCTTGAAGTAAGTTGGCGAAAAACCAGTTACTTTTTTGAATTGATTACTCAAATGCGAAACAGTACTATAATTTAAAGAGTAGGCAATTTGGCTTAAAGATAATTCATCATAAATAATCAATTCTTTTACTTTCTCAATTTTCTGATTGATGAAATACTTCTCAATAGTAGTATTTTCAACTTCCGAAAACAGATTACTCAAGGTGTTATAGTCTTGATGGAGTTCTTGTGAAATATAACTGGATAAGTTACTTTTCAAATCATTGTTTTTATTTTGAACCAAATCAATAATCAATGTTTTAATCTTATCGATTGTTTTACTTTTCTTATTGTCAATTAAATCAAAGCCAATTGCACGAAGTTTTTTTAACAATTCGCTTTTTTGATTTTCGTTAATGTCACTTTTCAATTCAACTTCCCCTAACTCAACTGAAAAAGGATTAATTCCCATACTTTCAAATACAGACTTTACTACCATTTTACAACGGCCGCATACCATATTTTTGATATAAATTTTCATAGTAAACAGGTTTAATTAATATAAACTAACCCTGCTAAGTTCATAACAAGGTTAATTATAGTTTCTTCCCCAAATTAGGTGTTATTTGTTTTCTTCTTTTTTCTCAGGAACAAGTTCTGTTAATTTCATTCCACATTTTGAACATTTGTCATTCAGTTTTCCTTGCACTTCCGGGTGCATTGGGCATGCATACATTTTTTCATGATTTTTCATTGTACTGTTTTTGTCGTTTATAATTATACTGTCATTATTCATCATTGTACTATCATTGCTCATCACATTAGAATGATCCGTTGAAGCTTCTTTGTCTTTTTGGTTACAGGAAACCAATACAAATGCCATTACTATGGCTGAAAAGATTATTTTTTTCATTTTATCGGATTTTAATTTACAGATTACTTTCTGTTATATAAATATATAGTTTACTGTTTTGTAAATTGTTATACTATTATTTTTTTGATTTATGTAATTCTCCCAGACCATTTACTCTTTTTTAAAGAGCTTGATTATTTTCGATGCCCAATGAGTATTTTTTACATTTTCATTCCCTCCATTGGGTCACTTCCTTTCCGGAATTTGTATTCACTATTTATGGCATAAGCACCTGTAATCACTACTTTTTTTGAGGGATCCAAATCGGATTTGATTTCAATCATTCCATTGGTTTCTGTTCCTGTTTCTACCATAACATTTTCAAATATTCCCGGTCTTTTTTCAACCCAAATATAGGAAGCGTTTTCTTCTCGAATAACTGCATCAATCGGGATAAAAAGTCCTTTAGCATTTGATTGTGTCAATTTTACAACCGCCTGCATTCCTGGTTTTAACTGTAAACCCTGATTTGGAATTTCCATTCGAATTAACAGCAATCGGGTATCTGGATTTATTTCAGGATTGATAAAGGCAACTTGGGTATTTATTGTTTTATCTGGGAAATCACTAAAAGTAACATTGGCTTTTTGACCTATTTTAAGGTTTTTGGCATAATTTACGTTTACTTGTGTTTCTAACCAAAGGCTGTTTAAATCAGCGATTTTTATTATTCCCGAACCTTCCATTACATAACTTCCTTCTGTAGCTACAATTTCAGAAATTGTTCCGCTATGAGAACTGTAAAATATGGTATTTGGTGAAACATCTTTATTGGTTTTAATGTTTTCAATTTGGGCATTGGTAAGACCATAAAAAAGAAGTTTTTGCTTCGCGCTGGCTAGCATGTTTTTTGCGTTTTTCCCAAAATCTCCTGGCATTGACAGTTGCTTGAATGCCGTGAAATAATCCTGTTTGGCTATGGCGATATCTTCACTGTATAATTGATATACCGCTTGGTTTTTGGCAACATAATCTCCAACTGTTTTGAAAAATAATTTTTCAATTCGCCCCATCGCTCTTGATGAAACGGAATTGATTTTATCCTGATTTATAGCTAAAGTACCCGTGTAATTTTGGTTTACACTACTTTGGGATGTTGTAATAGACTGAAGACTAATATTACCCAATCGGATTTGCTGTTTGCTTAAACTTATTTCATTTGAGTTAGTTTTATCGAGTTTTACGGGAGTTAAATGCATATGACAAATGGGACATTTGCCTGGTTTGTCTTCTTTTATCTGAGGATCCATCGAGCAAGTGTAGAAAGTTGTTTCATCAGTCATTTTATGTCCACTATGATCTTCCTTGTTTTTCGAATTGCAAGCTATCATTACCATAAGTAGTATTGATAGTAAAGTGATTATTTTTAATGTCTTCATCTTTATTCGGTTTTAATGAAGCTTTCGCTGTCAATTAGATATTGTGCGTTTTTGGCAATTGTATCTCCCACAGAAACGCCTCCTATAATTTGAACAAAATCATCAATTTCAATACCCGTTTGTATTGCTGTTGCTTTGAAACCATTGTCCAATTTTTGAAAAACGACTTTTTTGTTACCTAGACTGACCAAAGTTTGTTTTTGCAACCATAATCCCTTTGTAGAATTTAATTGCACTATACCTTGTAATCTTGTTCCAATGGGCAATTTTAGAGTTGAATTATTCAAATACACCCGAATCCTATTGGTTTTATCAGTCGAATTCAATTGTGTTTCAATAAAATTTATTTTTGCGTAAATATTATTCTTTTCATCCAATTCAGAAGAAATATCAATAGACTGATTGATTTTAATAAGGCTATTGTAACCTTGCAAAACATTGAAAATACCCCAAACTTTATCTGTATTCGCTAACTTGAAAACAACTTCCCCTTTTGTAATATAGTTCCCCTGTTTGACATCCAAAGTTTCTGTGTTGCTACTTGTATTGGACATAGGAGAAACACTAGAACTAGTCATCTTTTCGGTTCCCGTGATGATTCCGTTAGCGGGACTGTAAATAACGATTACAGGATTCACCTTTTTAGCGGAAGCCAATGTGTTAACTTGATTATTGGACATTCCATAAAGTAATAATTTTTGCTTGGCGGAATTAATAATCGATGTGTTTTGACTGTCATTGGAAATCAAATAGATAAAATTTTGCTGTTCGGTCAATAATTCAGGGCTGTATATTTCAAATATTTTTTGTCCTTTGGTCACTTTTTGGTACTTATAGTTGACGTACATTTTTTCAATTCTACCACTTATTCTCGCTGAAATATTTACAGATGAATTCGGATCGTAACTCACTATTCCGGGTAAACTGATTTCGCTATTTATAACTGTGTCTTTTACCGTTGTGGTTTGATAATTTCCCACAACAAAACTATCAGTAGGTTTCAAAAGATCGTTGATAGAGTCATTTTTTTCAGAATGGTCTTCGGTTACTTTTTTTACTAAAGTCATTCCGCAAATAGGACAACTGCCCGGTTTGTCTTTGATAACTTCAGGGTGCATCGAGCAAGTGTAAACCTCATTTTGATGTTCCATTTCAGAATGTTTTCCTGATTTTGTTGCAAAAAAATAGATTGTAATTCCAATAAAAACTACGACCAAAAATAGTATTGCAAATTTTAAATATCTGTTCATAATTTTTCGGTTTCAAGTTGTTTTTCTATTTCTACTTGTGTCGCTAAAATCGATTTTAATTTGTCGAAAGCATCGATTTGAGTCATATTCATCGCTTCCCACGCATCCAAGGCTACGAATAAATCTCCGGTGTTATTTTGCCAAGCTAAAATGGCGGTATCATAATTTCGTTTCAAAGCTGGAATAATATTGTCCTGCGTAATTTGGTATTGCTTTTTCAGATTCAAAAACTCAGCATTCATTCCTTTTATCATACCGCTTGCTTCGTTCGCAATCATCTGTTTTTGCCAATCCAAACTTTCGTTTTTTATTCGATAGCTTTCCATATTGGCTTTATTCATTTTGGTTGAATAAGGCATTGGAATAGTGACCATTCCCATCAATGAAAATTGTTGTGGCTGATTGCCAAAAGCGAACATATGGTCGTATTTTACACCAAATTCAGGTCTGGTTGCCACTTTTTCAACCTCTATTTTTAGGTTGTTGATTTCTTTGGTTTTATCAATGGCTTTGATATCACTACGGTTGTTGATGTAGGGAGACAAATCGGTTTCGAAGAGATTGAAATCTTTAATCTCGTAATTGAAATCAATTTCTAAATCCTCGTTTTTATTACGAGCCATTAATGTGTTGAGCATATATTTTCGCTGTGATACATCATTTTCCAACATCACAATCATACTTTGCAAAGTGGCATATTGTGATTTTGCTTTGTAATAGGACGGCAATTTGTCCATATTATATTGATAGCGTATTTCCATACTCTTAATCATATAATCTAAAAGCAAAAGATTGTCTTGGGCAATTTTTATTTTTTTCTTAATGATAATCCATTCATAATAATAGGTTTTGGCCAATGCATTTAATTGATTGAGCGTGAAGTTTTTATTTTCACTTTCGACTGATGACATTGCTTTCATTAAATTTTCATTGGCATTTAGCTTAGAAGCATTCGGAATCATTTGAGTTACTCCCAACATATAACTCCCCATTCCTGGCCCCATTTCGTCGGCTTTCCATAGATTGGAATTGTACGGAGTCATAAAGAAACCCGTTTCCACTTGCGGTGGCATCCAACTTCTGGCTCCTTTGGCCGAAGCATCCATACTCTGAATATCGGCATCGTACATTTTCAATTGGGGATTATTTGTCTTGATGGTACTCAAGACATTATCCAAAGTAAGTGTTTGGGCTTTAGTATTTGTAAAGCTTAAAACCAAACAACTCAGGGCGATATAAAATTTAATGTTTTGCATCTATGAGACTAATTTTTCCTTTTGTTCTTAACTCGTGAAGTTTCACCATTTCAAAAACAACCGGGGTTACTAATAATACATAAATTGTTGAAGTAATTGTTCCTCCTATGAGCGGAACAGTGATTGGGAGCATCACATCTGCTCCTGTTCCCGTTGCCCAAAGAATGGGGATTAATCCAAATAATGAAACAGAAACTGTCATCAGTTTTGGGCGCAATCGTTTGGCAGAACCATCAATAATATACTCTCTCACTATTTCTTCTGTTAGGGTTTCTTTGCTGTTACCGTGTTTTTCGACCATTTTGTTCATCGCTTCATTCAAATATATAGTGATTAGCATAGCTGTTTCGACAGCCAAACCAAACAAAGCAATAAAACCGACTGCTACAGCCACCGATAAATTAATCCCATAGAAATACACCATAAAAACTCCCCCGATTAATGCAAACGGAACCGTTATCATTGTAATCAAAGCCTCTTTCATAGAATGATAAGTGAAATAGAGAATGAGGAAAATAATCACGACAACAATTGGCAGAATTAAACCCAATGTTTTGTTGGCTCTGATTTGGTTTTCCCATTGACCGCTCCATTCCACATAATACCCTTTGGGCATTTTGGTTATCATTTCATTCAGTTTTTTCTGTGCTTCTTTGACGGTACTTCCTAAATCACGGTCACGAACATTAAACAATACACTTCCACGAAGCATTGCATTTTCGCTGTTTATCATTGGCGGGCCATCGCTTATTTTTACATCGGCAACCGTTTCCAAAGGAATTGGGCCAAAATCCATTGTTTGTACTTGTAGCTTTTTCAAGGCTTCAATACTACTTCGATATTCTTGTGCATATCGTGCGTTTACCGAAAAACGCTGTCTTCCCTCGATGGTTGTGGTGAGTTTCATACCTCCAATTGAAGCTTCCACTACATTGTTAATATCATCGATGCTTAGTCCGTATCTGCCAATAACTTCTCTTTTGGGTTCAATATCAATGTATTTTCCGCCCGTAATAGGTTCAGCGTACAAGTCTTTTACTCCCGAAGTTCCATCCAATGCCATTTTTATTTTTTGTGATAAAGCATTAATGGTGTCTAAATTTTCCCCGTAGATTTTTATTCCCACATCGGTTCTGATACCTGTCGAAAGCATATTGATACGATTGATAATCGGTTGTGTAAAACCATTGGTTACTCCCGGTATTTGCAGTTTATTGTTTATATCATTTATAATATCCGCTTTTGTTTTGCCTTCTCTCCATTCGTTGTGGGGCTTCAGCAAAATAATTGTTTCAATCATACTTATGGGGCTGTTGTCCGTTGCTGTATTGGCTCTTCCTGCTTTTCCTAAAACGTGAGCCACTTCGGGAATTGATTTTATCAATCGGTCCTGAACCTGTAAAATTCGTTTCACTTCAGAATTGGACACATCGGGCAATGTTACAGGCATAAATAAAACAGAACCTTCGTCGAGCGGAGGCATAAATTCAGAACCAAGTCTTGTAAACATTAACACACCAATTAACAGCGCCACAATATTGACTGCCAAAACTGTTTTTCTCCATTTTAAACAAAGCGTCAAAATTGGAGTATAAATGCTTTCCAATTTTCTGTTTATCGGATTTTTATTTTCTGTACGAAGTTTGCCTTTGAGTAAAAAACTAATCAGCACAGGAGTAAGTGTAATCGCAAAAAACGCATCCACAATTAGTATAAAAGATTTTGTCCAAGCCAATGGACTGAACAATTTACCCTCCATTCCCGTAAGCAGGAATACGGGTAAAAATGAAGCAATTACTATTATTGTCGAATAAAAAACACCCGGTCCGACCAATTTGGAAGAGGATTCAATTAGCTTCAGTTTCTCATCGGAAGATAACGGGTCATTTTCTTTTTTGAATATATTTTTCAGTTTATCTTTCATTTTACGTAACTTATTGGTTATTATCCATTTCTTCCTGTTTCTCAGAAATTGTCCTATACGCATTCTCTACCATTACAATTCCGTCATCAACCAAAACACCAATTGCTAAAGCAATTCCCGTGAGCGACATAATATTTGAAGAAATTCCAAAAGCCTGCAGGAAGATAAAGGCAACCGCCACCGAAATTGGTATTTGTATCAAGATAATTAATGCGCTTCGCCAATGAAAAAGAAAAAGCAACACCACTATTGAAACGGCAATCATTTCTTCGATTAGCGTTCCTTTGACAGATTCAATTGCTTTCTCAATCAATTCGCTTCTGTCATAAGAGGTTTTAAAAGTTACGCCCTCGGGTAGTCCTTTCTCCACTTCTTTCATTTTGGCTTTGACCGCTTTTATGACATTATCTGCATTTTCTCCGTATCGCATAACTACGATACCACCGACGACTTCTCCTGTGCCATTTTCATCAAAAATACCCAAACGCAAATCGCCTCCCATTTGAATGGAACCGATATCTTTTACCCGCACCGGAATAGAATTGTAATTTTTGATGGCAATTTCTTCTACGTCCTTTATGCTTTTTATATATCCCAAACCCCTTATGATGTATGACATATCACTCATTTCAAATTTCCGTCCTCCCACATCATTATTATTGGCTTTAACAGCATTCATCACTTCCATCATAGTGACTTTATAATATTGCATTTTCAAAGGGTCTAAAACCAATTGGTATTGCTTTTCAAAACCTCCAAAAGAAGCTACTTCTGCAACCCCGGGAACAGTTTGTAGCGCAAATTTCACATACCAATCCTGCAAGGCTCTTTGCTCACCCAAGTCCATACCATTTGCATCTAAATGATACCAAAATATGTGACCAACACCTGTACCATCAGGACCAAGCGTAGGTACCACATTTTGGGGCAAAAGGCGCTGAGCATAATTCAGCCTTTCCAAAACCCTTGTTCTTGCCCAATAAATATCTACGTTGTCCTCAAAAACGATATATACGAAACTCATTCCAAACATAGAAGCACCACGAATATTCTTAACTTTTGGAATTCCCTGAAGATTCGAAACCAAAGGATAGGTTACCTGTGATTCAATAACCTGCGGACTTCTGCCCATCCACTCCGTAAAAACAATCACTTGATTTTCGGACAAATCGGGAATGGCATCAATGGGATTTTGTTGCACGCTATAAACACCCCAAGCAAATAAACAGGCCGAAACGAGCAATACGACAAATCTGTTTTTTAATGAAAATGATATTAATTTTTCTACCATAATGTTTAGTATTTAGATGAAAGACTATCGCTAGTTTTCTCAATCCAATCCATTACTTCCTGTTTTTGACTACTTGAAAGTATTGCGTTTTTATGGATCAAAGTATAAGAAGCCAAAGGCATTTCATTCAACTTAATTTGTTTGCTGATAGCTTTTAATTTGCTATTCTGTTTGCGTTGTGAATAATTTCCATATTCATTGAAATTCAAATTCTCTTTTCCTTCATTTATATGATTTTTCATAAAAATTCCAACGGGTTGAATGTTGGAATACCACGGATAATTGGTGTTATTGCTGTGACAATCATAACAAGAGGTTCGCAATATCGCTTCAACATTTTTAGGAACATTATATACTTTTGTGAAATTTGCAGTTAAATCCTGCTCCAACGCAATGTTGCGAGCAGGCTGATATAACTGTATCAGCAAAAAAATAATTAATCCAATAAAAAATATCTTTTTGAAGATTTTTTTCATCTTAGAATTCTTTTCTCACAGAACCACAAGTAAGCATTTCTGAACCAAAATAAGGGTTTTTGATTTCTTTCGCTTCGCTTATCCAAATAGCACCTTTTCCTTCATCAGCCATTGGGCAAAAGTCCTCATACAGTTTTTGTTCAGTTCCAAAAGTTTTTATCAAATCATTGATGTCTTTACTCATTAAAACAAAATGCTCTCTTTGGTGTGCTATGTTCCCCGCATTATCTCCAATATGTTCAGCGTGTTCTTTGAGATCATCGGCAATATCCATATAGGTTTTCATTTGTTCACCAGATAATTTTTTCATATCTATTTTTCCCAAAGTCTCTACCAATGCTTTTCCTGCATCGGCAGTAGCGTTAGAATCGTCTTTAGTCAAAGCATTTTTTAAAGACAAATAATCCGTTACAATTTCTTTAATGGAAAAAGAAGTAGGATTGACTTTTACAGTTGCAGTTTCAGGTTTACTTATTTCTGAATTAACTGTTTCTTCTTGCTTATTTTTTTGATTACAAGAAACCATTGTGATTGCTACTGCTATTGCTGAAAGAATTATATTTTTCATTTTTATTTTTTTTGTTATTGAAAGATTAGATTAGTGTTTATGGTCTTCTGTTTGCGTCATATCCATACCGCATTTAGGACATTTTCCAGGTACATCTGAAGTGGAACCATCCATAGGACAAACATATTTTGTCACAATTTTACTTTGAGGCTGACTTCCTTTTTGCGGGTGCAAATCAACTTTTTCGGTGACTTTTACCAAACCCATTCCACATTTAGCGCATTGACCCGGTTTATCAGAAGTTGTGCCGTCCATCGAGCAAACATATTTTGTCACAGTTTTACTCGTAGGCTGACTTCCTTTTTGCGGGTGCAAATCAATTTTTTCTGTGGTTTTTACCATTGCCATTGCACATTTAGAACATTTACCTGGTTTATCAGAAGTTGATCCATCCATAGGACAAACATATTTTGTCACAATTTTACTTTGAGGCTGACTTCCTTTTTGCGGGTGCAAATCAATTTTTTCGGTGACTTTTACCATATCCATCCCACATTGTGGGCATTTACCTGAGCTTGAATTTGTTTTGTCAGGATGTGTAGGACAAACGTAAATTGTTTTTTGTTCTTCCTTTTTTGTAACAGTTTGTCCTGTTACTGCTGAATTAAATGCAAAAAATGCACTTAATACAATAATTAGTGTTTTCATCTTTTTAGTATTTTATTGTTTCTATAGTTTTACCACAACTCAACATTTGTGAGCCATAGTATGGATTTTTAACAGCATTTTCTTTGCTTAGCCAATTGGCATCTTGCATTGGGCAGTATTGGTAATAGATCGCTTCAGTAGGTTTGGAAACTTTAATCAATTCATAAATGTTTTTAGATAATGATTTGAAAAAATCTCTTTGTTTCTTAATATCTTGTGTTTCAGAAATACTTTTGGAATCGGCAGTTAAATCTTTTAAGATTTTCATCCAAATCACATGTTCATCCATTTTTAATATTTCCATTTTCACTGCAGTAATCGAAGATAATAATGCTGCTGCTTTTTCAGAAGCTGTTTTAGCATCTGTTTTTACTAAAGCATCTTTCAGTAAAAAATAATTGTCCAAAACTGGCTGTAGTTGATTTACGGTTTGATTTTCAGCTGTTGTTGAAAGTCTGTTGCTTTCCATTCCTGTCATTTCGCTTTTTGGTTCTGTTTTAACAGGAACTTTTGCCTCACGATCATATTGACAACATCCTGCAAGTTTTGAATATGTATCATCTGGAGCAAGAAATTTATCACTGTCATAACCTGACAATGCAATACGTTTGAGTATTTCGTCTTGACTGGTTATTTTAGGATCATAACTAAGGACAGCCATTTTTGTATCTGCGTTCCAGTCAACGTTTGCGACATTTTTTAGACTACCTGCTTTTTCTATTTTGGCTTCGCACATTCCGCAGTTTCCGTAAATTTTAACGGACTCTATTTTAGCATTTTTAATTTGTGCGTTGGATACCACTACTGATAACAATAGAAGTATTGCTATCATTATTTTTTTTAATGAGTTCATTGTATGTAAATAATGTTAAATTGAATTAGTTAAGCAATAACAAAAATGAAATCATAGAATACCCATCATCTTGAAATTGAAATTAACCGATAAAATAAATGATTTGGAGACCAATAATAGTTATCAATAAGATATAATTATGGCTATCAACTATAGATTTTAGCTTATTTTAGGTATAAGCCAAAGAGAATTAAAACCAGAAGAAATAGTGGTTTTGTAATTATAAAATTTTTGTTTTTCAGAAGAGAAATTAAAAAGATTGCTATTAAATTTCAATTCATTAATAGCAACAGTACTACTGTTGCAAGAAGTAGCGCAACTGCATCTAGAATGGTTACATTTTCCTCCACAACCTTCGTGATTTTTCGTTTTGGAATGATTGTCATTTTTGCAACAATCGTCTTTGTCCATATTTGAAGATGTCTCTTTTGTAGAAGAATGTTTTGTTGAATTATTTTCACAGGCAAAAGAATTACTTGGTATCAATAAGAAACCAAATAATACTATTACTAAAATGTGAAATGTATTCATTTGTAGTTTAATTTAAATCCAAAATTAATCAATTTATATTGATTTTTTACTAACAACGTGTTAAAAATCACATTTTCGCTACACTTTTCTTAACAAGTTAGCTATCATAGTTACGCATCAGAAGACAAAAAATTAAGGTGTTTTTCAAAATTTACTACCAAATAAAAAAGAATGTTTTGTTTTTACCAATGAAATTACATTGCTTTCAAACCTACAGAAGACCTTTCCTGAACATTATTTATTTTTATAGCTTCTTTCTGTTCTTTGGGCTCGGAAGTAATAGACAACTGTATTTTCCTGTCAATGGCCGCCAATCCCGTTTTCAGTTGACTCAACCTGCTTTCCTTCGTCCATATACCATTGACTACTTCCTGAAGTACAGGCAGGTCTTTTTGTAATTCGGTAATTTTCTTTTGTTCCTGATCAATATAGCTAGGTATTTTTTCCAAAGCACTAAGGAAATTCATTGACGCAAGCTTTGCGTCATTAGCAATCAAGCCATTATTATAAGTGTATTTTATATTGCCTTCACCCTGTACCAAAAAACGATTGACTTTAATATCAGCACCTTCTTTTTCGGATATTTCAGTTTTAACCAATAATGTAAACCCATACAGGCTGCCTATTTCGTCATACTGACCTCCAGTACGGGCTTTATCCGCAATCTGGTTAAGTTTGGTCCCAATCTGTTTCACATCGGCATTAGGTGACAATCCGTCTAGCTGTACAAGGTTCAGTATCGTTCCATCCTGCCCTTTTTGTAAGCGCTGTTGCAGATTTTTCCAATCGTGACCCATTCGTTCCAATCGTGACTTGGCAGACTCTAGTGTCGCAGAAATATCTTCCAGCTTGTATTTGGAGCTGAACTTGGAACGATTGAATGCCTGCTTCTCACTTTCCAATCCAGCGACCTGTTTTTCCAGTTTTGCTTTTTCCAATAAATCCGTATTTCCCGAAAGTATAGCTACGTATTCAGAGAAATTCATTCCCGATTTTTCATCCATACTCCCCTCATCAATGGTTCGCTTTCCTAGATTGTTGGTTTTGAGTTGGTCAATAAAAAGCTGTTTATTGTACAAAAGATTAAACTTGTAGCTGTCCAGCGATTTTTCGACTGCATAGATAATTACATCCACCTTGTTATCGGCGAAAAATTTGGCAATTTCATTGCCTTTTCGCACAGCCCTTCCGTCACGTTGAGCAAGATCGCTTGGTCTCCACGGGGTATCCAAATGATGAACGGCAACAGCTCTTTTCTGTGCATTTACACCAGTTCCCAACATGCCGGTAGAACCAAACAGCACACGGATTTTCCCCTCATTCATACCGCCTATAAGCTCCTTGCGTTGCTTATCATTTTTAGCTTCCTGTATAAAACGGACTTCATGTTCCGGTATACCATAATCATCTACAAGTTTGCGCTTGATTTCCCCATATACATTCCATTCTCCTGGCTTGTAAGTGCCTAAATCTGAAAAAACAAACTGCGTTCCTTTCTGCGCATGGAATTTTTGGTAATACTTTGCAATATTGGTTGCACAATGAGAAGCTTTGTTATCGGGGTGGTCATTATATTTACTGCTTACCATCCGCATATCGAGGGACATCTTACGGGCATAATCCGTAGCAATCAGCATCTTTGCTTTTTCTTCCCTATCTGTTAGCGGAGGTCTTCCCAATAAGGTCGCATTACCTGATTTAGCAAACTCCATCAATTTCTGGATGAATACTTCCTGATCGGGCGTAGGCGGTATATTATAAAGTACCTCGTTCTTTTCCGGACGATCTATACCAATATCCTTAGCGGTTCTGTAATCCGTGATTTCCGAATAGAACTGTGCCAGTTCCGGCACTTTGATAAAGTAGCGGAAGCGTTCTTTTGACACGATATTATTCGCTACCGAAAACTCATAATCAGTCGTTTTCCTTGCATAGATAGCCGCCCACGCATCAAAACAGTTAATACCTTGTTTTTCCAATGCTCTTGGACGGAGATATTTAAACAATAGATATAACTCGGTTAAGGAATTGCTGATAGTTGTACCTGAAAGAAAGGTAGCACCCATATCGCCTTGTATGCGATCCTGAATGGTGCGGATGGCAAAAAGCAGGTTCATGGCCTTTTGGCTTCCCATCATATTGCCCAAACCTGCAACCCGGTCATGACGCGTATTGAACATCAGGTTTTTGAACTGGTGGCTTTCATCAGCAAATAAGTGGTCGATGCCCATCATCTTAAAATCCACTACATCATCTTTTCGGTTTTCGATGTCATGTTCCAAAGTTTTCAGCCTAACTTCAAGGTTCTGTCTCCTGATGATTACACCTTTGAGCATACCCCTTGAAATCTCTTTGCCCTGTGCTTCCAAAGCGGCAAGATTATCTTCCACGCTGTTCAGTTCGACTTGTAGGATTTCCTTTTGCATTTCTGGCGACTGGGGTATCATGCCAAACTGGTCATGGGTCAATATCACGCAGTCCCAATCGTTGTTTTTAATATCTCCGAAAATCCGTTGCCTTTTCTGTGGGGTAAAATCTTCTTTGCCAGGATACATAATTTTAGCGTGTGGGTAGGCTTTACGGTACGTTTCTGCAATCTCATGGACATTGGCTTTCAATCCTATTATCATAGGTTTGTGTACCATTCCCAAACGTTTCATCTCCTGTGCTGCGGTACACATCACCAATGTCTTGCCGGCTCCTACTTCGTGATCGCAAATCGCACCGTTGTTCAGCTTGATCATCCATACTGTATCCTTTTGGCTCGAATATAAATCGTTAATGCCTAAGCCTTTTCTGTCCAGTCCTGGAAATTCCTGATGGCTTCCGTCGTACTGCGGACGCACAAAACAGTTAAAGGTATCGTTATACTGGTCGGTCAGCCTTTTTTTAAACTCATCGTTTTGAGTGTGAAGCCATTCGGTAAAGGCGGTACGTATTTCATCAATCTTGGTATTCGCCATCTGTATAGCTTCCATATCCCTTACCTTGACTTCCTTATCATCAATCATTACTTTTTTGGTAATATCAGGAGTAGTATTGACTAATGCGTTTTTCAGTAGAGCAATCCCGTCAAATGTTCGACTTTCAGACTTGACGGCATATTTATCCCATATATGTACATTTTTCTGATCGCATTTTATAGAAAAGTCATCGGAAGTTTCAGAATACTGGATACGCACCTCCGTATCAAAAAGATGAGAAGCAAAACGGGCATAGATCCCTGTCGGTATCCAGCGTTCACCAAGATTGAAATCTAACTCTTCAAATTCGATACGTCTTGGTCGGGCTTCTTCTAAAGACGTAAGGCTTTCTTTGGCCTGCCTATCATGGGGATTGCTTTCGAGATAGCTTTTTAAGGCTGTGGCTTTCTCCACCACATTGCCAGCTACCCATCTTTCAGCTATTTCATATTCCTTTTCCAAAGGATTATAAAAGATGCGTCCGTGCAATACCGCTTTCAAATCGTCGGATGATATACCGCTGATTTTGGACATAAAGTCTAGATCAACGTTCCCGTATTTGTTCAATGATGCGGCTAAAGCCTCATCGGGATTATCGGTAGCTAATGTGGTAATGGAGAAGCTTACCGGACGGTGGAAGATATCCGCCTTATGTACCACACCGCCCACAACACGTTCCAAATAAGCCATTTCCTTACCGGAACTGTCTGTTTTGATAAGCTTGATATTATCGGCACTGTTCAGGTTGCCGTACCTTTTTACGAAGGCATCGTAAACCTTATTAAATGTTTCTCTCTCTTCTTTATGTTCGGTTTGCAGTTTGGCTTCCTTCTGATATAAATCGAGGTAGTTATCTCGTACAGAAATATAGGCTTCAGCTCTTCCTTTCTGTAAGGACGATAATTGCAAAGGATGAAACATCGCCTGTTTCTTATCGCTATCAAAATCTTTAAGATAGCCGACCCAGCCGTTATCCACTGCAAGGCTATCGTTACGATGAAAAGACTGTATTTCTTTGGTATAAATTGCTGGTTCGGGAATGGTGTTGCCTGCGGTAATCTTTTCGGAGAGATTATTTCCTTTCAGTCCTGAAAACAAATCGCCGATAACTTCCTGTGTATTTCTCTCATTTGGTATATTGCTATTTACTGGAGAAGTAGAAATGGGAGGTTGTTGCATCAAACCGCTGAACAGGTTTCCCTGATATCCGCTCACAGTTCTTTTTCTTTTGGCTGGTAGTTTTGTTGTTGTGACTGCTTTAACAGGAGTGGTAAAAGACGCCAGTTCTTTTGAATTTTCAAAGAGATCAAAAATGCTTAGTTGCCTTTCTTCTTTTACAATGTCTTTATTTATTGTTTGAGCAGTTAATGTCTGCGTTTTCTGTGAAATGGTTGCAGATCCGGCAACGGGAGTTGCAACCGTTGGTGTTATAGGAATTTGTTTGATTGGCGCATCGTTTCGTTCACCTTTATACAAGCCAATATCCAGATGTTTTCCAAAATCTTCCGATAGCATTTGCTTTAGGTCCTTGGCAATTCCTTCCACACCATCCCTGTGCGTATAGACAAATGCAGGTTGTCCATAAGGATCGGTAGCCAACATCTGTGTAGTATGTATAATCCTTCCGTTGTCTTGAAACAAGGCGTTGCTTGGCGTATTGTATTCCGTTATTTGACTCTGACAAAACAGTTCTTCCGCTTCGGTCAAACTTTGTTTTGCAGTATTCTTTTGCAGAATTATTAGATCACTTCCTACCTCTGTACCAGCATAGTCGGTAAATAAATTATTTGGCAACCGAACGACTGAAACTAGGTTGTTGTCCTGCATCAATACCTTGCGTATGGGTTCGTTCTTCGGGCTGTTCAGCACACCTTGTGAAGTGATAAAAGCCAGCACACCACCTTCACGGAGCATTTCGGCTCCCTTCATAAAGAAGTAATTGTGTATGCTTCGGGCAGCCTGTACTTTTGCAGCGTCCCTGCTTCTGGAATAGGAAAGATCAAAGACGGACGTATCACCGAAAGGGATATTGCTAGCTACCACATCATAGCTGTTTTTTTCCCTTTCGGGTATTTCTTCAAAGCCGCTAATGCGGATCGTATTATCTGGATAGAGCTGTTTTAAAATTTTTCCAGTGAGCAAGTCCTTTTCATAAGCGGTAACCTGTGGCATATCTTTATCTGCAAAGGATTGTATGAAAGAACCGTTACCGGCAGATGGTTCTAAAAGTTTTTGAATGCTTACACCATTTTCTTTTAATGTGGTGGAAATAGCATCAATAATCAAAGGTGGTGTGTAAAATGCAGTCAGTACAGAACTCCGCATACTGTCCACATATCTACGGTATTGTTTTTCATCAGTTGCATTTTCTTTTAGAAGCTGATGGAGTTCCTGTGTAACTGGAAAAAGTTCATATTCGGTCTTTCTCCAATGGTTAATATCTATCGGATTTTGGGCAGGATTCAACACAAATTTAAGACCACCAAATCCGCTGTATTGCATCATTAGCAGTCTTTCGCCTGCGGAGGCTTTTCTGTTCTCCTTTTCCAGTTTAAAAGCAATTCGCAGGGAATCAATATTCGATTGGAGATGTTGACGTTTACTGAAGCCCATGTTCCTCTATCCATATTGCTATGGTTCCTGTCAGTTCCGTATAGAGCAAATCAAACTCCGTTGTATAGGCGAAGTCATCCGTTAATTTGTAGTTTGTAAAAACAGGGTAGCAAATAGGCAACATCTTTAAGGCAAACGGTCGTAATTCTTCATCTGCCATTCTCGCATCAAACTCATTGCAGACTACTTGAAAAAGGGTATCAAATTTTGAAAAGTGCAATCCTTCAAATAAGACATAATCGGCAATATGATCACATTGGTTTATTGGGTTTCCTGCTCGAAAAGCATCTTCATAAGCATTGGAAGCCCAACTTGAACGCTGGTCAATAAATTTAACATCATACGCTTTTTCGGGAAAGCTTATAGTTAATAATTCTTGTAGTCGTAACCTGAAATATGACAGGTCTTTTTGCTGTGTATTCATACTATATTTTTATTTAGAATTTTGCTAAATGGCTAAAATTTGGAGCATCCTGCCAACCTCAATATCCATTCTCGAAAATGCAAACCATTTTTTACCCAGATCTTTTAATGATGCTCCTATGTGGTAGAGTTCAGTATTATCAATTATGAGAAAACGGTCATGGACATCCGAAAAAACCTCAACTTCAATCAGGGGATATTGACTGTTATATCGTTGCACATCTAGCCGTAACTGATTACTTATGCTTTTAGTATAGATTGTTGCGGTAACATCACTATTTCTCTTACCCAACAAGGTTAGCACAGTATCGTCTACATAATTATCAATAAGGATAATGGAACTTTGGGCACTGCGGATAATATCGGAAACAAAAGCATAGGCATCAAAAATTTGCCCATTATAGAAAATGCCCTTTTCACTGTACAACTTTCCGCTTTCCAGTGCCTTAAAGATTTCTTCAAATTTCTGGTCTGCATCTATCTGTTTCAGTTCAATCTTATCCAGTCGATGAAACAAGGCTGCGTTATTAACAAGTATCTTGCGCATTTCCACAAAGGCATTCATTATCTCGATGCTTACTTTTATGGCAATATTGCTACGGAGTACAGCTGAAAGCATCGCAATTCCTTGTTCGGAAAAAACATAAGGCAGATAACGTCTTCCCCCGTAATTCAAACTTGAGGTCACAAATTGTGACCTCAAGTTAATTGCATCAAATTCATCCTGTGTCAATTGAAAACAAAAGGATTCAGGAAAGCGGTCTGTATTACGCTTTACAGTCTGATTAAAGACTTTGGTTTCTACCTGATAAATCCTTGCGAGATCACTGTCGAGCATAACCTGTTGTCCTCTTATAGTATAAATGCGGTTCTCAATTTCCGGACGGGTAATGATAGAATCACTCATTATTTCTTCGGAAGTTTAGATTTTTCAAATTCAAAAGAGCTTTCGGCTTTCTCATTTAATACGATATAGGCATCGAATTTCTTTCCGGATTTGCTTTTCATCCCTTTGATGAGAGTAGTTTTTCTTTTGATTACAAGGTTTTCTATATCGGCTATACTGATTTGCACACCACACACATTTCGAAATTGTACCCAATTACAGTTCTCATCAGGACATTTGACAATTTTATCCCTTATAATCAGTTGCCTATTTTTGCATTTGGGACAGTCAAGCATAGCCCGATTTTCTTGTGCAATGGCAGTTTGCAATAATTCATTGGTAATTAATGCTGCATAGTTTTCCATTTCTTTTTGGAAAGCATATGCATTACTTTCGTTGTTTTCAATTTTCTGCAAAGTCAACTCCCATTCTGCAGTCATCGCTACGTCCGCAATCTTTTTATCTTTTATAAGTTCATAGACCTGTAATCCTTTACCGGTAGGTATCAGGGATTTATTTTCCCTTTGAATATAGTTACGGCTAAACAGGGTTTCAATAATGGTGGCTCTTGTGGCTGGTGTACCGATACCTATGCTTTTTAATGCCTTACGCTCTTCCTCGTTCTCTATTTCCTTTCCGGCAGTTTCCATAGCTGATAAAAGTCCTGCTTCGGTATAAAGCACGGGTGGTTTGGTTTTCTTCTCCAGGACCGAGGCATGTTTAATTTTGAGTTCATCATCTTTTTTCAGTTTGGGTAATTCCTGTAGAAGTTCGACATCATCATCTGAAAAACTGCCTTTAATGGAACGCCAACCTGATTCCAATATCTTACAGCCTTTCAATACAAAATCATAATGTAGAGCCTGTAAAGTAATATCGGTTATTTCTTTAGTACAGGCTTGGGAGGTAGCTTCCAGCAATCGAAAAGCAATCATATTGTAAACTGCATTTTCCCTTGCCGATAAAGCCGAAGGGATTTTGTCCGTAATCAGCAGACCATGATGATCGGTAACACGAAGATCATTCACGATACGTTTATTGAAATGTCCCCATTTCAGTTTGGTTACCGCTTGCTTGAAAGCTCCCATATTCTGCAAAGCTCTGATAAGGTTAGGAATCTCTCCCCACATATCTTCTGGAATGTATTTACTTCCGGTACGCGGGTAAGTAATAAATTTCTTTTCATACAAGCTTTGGGCAATGTTCAGGGTTTCTTCAGCTGTCAGGTTCAATTTTTTATTAGCTTCCTTTTGCAAACCCGTCAGGTCAAACAGCAAAGGCGGCTGTTCCGTCACGTTTTTGGTTTCTACAACGGTAACCGTAACTGTATTGCCATTTCTTTCGATTGACTTTAATATATCTTCCGCCTGCTTTTTATCTTCCCATTTGTTTTCGGAAAGGCTTTTAAAGTCTGTGAACTCTTTTGTATGGGACAACTGTATCTGCCAGTATTGTTGCACCGAAAAATTTCTGTTTTCCTGATAACGCTTACATATCAAAACCAGTGTAGGTGTCTGCACTCTTCCGAGCGAATAGTTGCCATTTCCTGCGGCAATACTCAATGCCTGCGAAGCATTGATTCCTACTAGCCAGTCAGCTCGGCTCCTGCCCTGTGCTGCCTGATATAATCCGTCAAAATCGCTGCCGGATTTCAAGTTGTCAAGGCCCTGTTTGATTGATTTTTCGGTGAGCGAGCTAATCCAAAGACGTTCAAAGGGTTTGTTACATTTGAGGTATTCATAGATATAACGAAATATCAATTCGCCCTCACGTCCAGCATCGGTTGCGACAATAATCTTTTCACTACGGTCAATGAGCTGTTCTATTACTTTCAGTTGCTTTAATGCTCCTGTATCTGCCGTATAGCCCTTGTCTTTTTTTGTCTTGCGAACGGTTAATAAAAAGGGATTGGGCAGTATTGGCAGAGATAATTTCTGAAATCCTGAAATTCCGTAATCTTCCGGCATACCCAATCCTACTAAATGTCCAAAAGCCCAAGTAACAAAATAGCCATTGCCTTTCAGGTAACCATCATTCTTTTCGGTGGCTCCTAACAAGACGGCTATTTCTCTTGCTACACTTGGTTTTTCTGCAATAACTACTTTCATCACACATTACATTTTACGCCCTTTGGATTTGGCAGGTGCTTGAGCTGCTTCTTGTTGTTCCTGCTGTTCCTTACTGTCGGGATTTTTTTGGCCTGATTTCAAAGGCTCTTTGATATTCTTGGTTGCTTCATTGGTTTTACCTTCTGAATTAACAGCTGTCTGTGTTTTGTATGCTTCGGTGGGCTTCGCCTGCTCTTTAACCTTATTCGGATTTTGAAAAGAGAAATCTGTTTTATTGGTTTCCTTGTTAAAGGTGATGTAACCATTATATTCCTTACCTTTCTTATCTACCAATCCGCTGACATAAACAGTTTGTCCGTCTTTGAATTTCTGATATTGCTCCTTATCCAGCTCTTTGTCCCTAAAGGTTTTCGGAACTTCCTGCGATTGGGCTTGCTGATTACCTTGCATCTGCTTATTGGAGTTACCCCTGTCAAACAGGAACTCTACAAAATGTTTATCAGCATTGAATTGTACGGTTGCATCAAACGCAGTTCCTTTTTTGGAAGTCATTCCTTCTATATAAAGTGGTTTGCCTTCCATTAGGATTTGCTTTTGTACATCATCTAGTTTCACGCCTTTGATCTCATCAGGGATTTTGATTTTGTCTGTTCGCAGTGCAACAAGCTCATTGGTAAGCCTGTCCACGCTGACAATGGATGGAATGCTCTCATTCGTTTTTGGATTGGTCAGATTGACTACACGACCCATATTGCCTGCCTGAAGCAGGTTGTCTTTATCTTCCTTAGTGAACTCGTGACCGAAAAAAGGAAAATTCAGGTTAGGTTCTTTGCGGATACCATGAATGGCAACCACAACCGCCCCTTCATCATTTTGTTGCAGAGACAGCCGTGCATCCATACGGGTAACAGCTGTGCCGAGATTAAGGCTTACAGGCACTAGCTCATTGGTTTTAAAACCTCTCAGTAAAGGATCAAGGAGGTTCATCTTTTCAAGTTTTTCTTTGTTCAGTCCGAGATTGTTCATTGTTTCCCAATCAATCTGTTCCGGTTTATAGCGGTACTCGCTTGTTTCCGATGTTGTCTGTTTTGTTTCCATACTATTTTTATTTTCTTGTTTATTATTTTTATCTAGTTCCGATTTTACTTCGTGTTGCTTCATTAGTTGTTCTCCTTCAAATGTTGGATGATCTAACTGTTTTTGCATTTCTTTTGCCATATTAATAGCCAATGGTACAGGGACTTTGAAGAACGAGAAATTGGTAGGGTTCTTCAACTGGCTGAAGAAATTAGAGAAGAAGTTGGAAAAGAAATCACCCTGCTTATCAACCCGCATAAACTGGTTCTGGTTCTTCTTTGTAGGGTCAACGGTTTCCAGCTTGCCATTTTCATCGATTCCCTTTACAGCCTGAATTTTCTTTTTCTCTTTATCCAGCACCAGTAATATCTCGGATAATTGTTCGGGAGATTGCGGTTTATCTAAAGTTTGTTCGCTCATAATTTGAAATATTTAAGTTCGATATCGAAAGTAAAAGAAGCTTCCACTGTTTTGCACTAAATGTCATTTATTGGCACTATTTGTCGCCCGTTGGCTTTTACTTTGGGCATGGAAGCGGTAAAACTTTCTCTGATGAACTGATGCACATCTGAGAGCTTATAATAAATTTTCCCACTAATTGTATAATAGGGAAGCTTGCCGGAGGAACGATAGCGCTGTAGGGATCGTGTACTTATCTTCAACATTTGCAAAATATCCTGATTGTCCAGTAGCTCTTCTCCATCAATAATAGCACTTTGATTTTTAGCCCCGCTTACCAATTCCATAAGGATGTCGAACCGCTCCATTATTCGCTCCATCCAAGCCATAAATTCTATTCTGTCAATATTCATGATCAATATTTTAAGTTCAATACACAGTTCATAGCAATTCTTTCAGATTGAGGTACTGTTTAATATGCCTATACAAAATTCATTTGCTTTTTTTAGATTTTATCCCAATGGCTTTCGTAGTTCCGAAAAATTTTAACATTTAAAATTCTTAAAGCCTCGGTTTTACTGGAAAATAATTCTCTAAAAAATGATGATTTCTTATTCGATTTAAAATATTCTCTTTTTAGGCCTCAATTATTTGAGTGATTCTGTCATAAAAGATGAATACAGTGATGATTTCTGTTTTAGATCGATATTGATTAGTCCATTTAGTGGCATTTATTGGATTTTATCCCAATGGCTTTCGTAGTACGAAAAAAATTAACATTTAAAATCTGTAAAAACCTTAATTTTTACTAGGAATTATTCTTTGATTAGTTCTAGCATAAAAAAAGCAGTATATCCTTTTAAATATGGATTTACTGCTTGTGTGCTTTCGTAGTTACGACTTTACTCTTGGTCTTCTCTCGACATTTTTTGCTGTAAGTTTAACGTTAATTCTTCTAGAAATTTTGTCTTACTGCTTTTACGGGCTTTGATTTCGGTATAGGTTTTATAGATGTTATCTAGTTTGATGTTGAAAAAATCTTCAAAGGATGCTGTTATACTATTAATATCTGCAGCACCATGATTAATTGTCCCATTAGAAAACAATGCATAAATCAATTCTGTTAAAGCTGTTTTTGGCCCTGTCCATACCAATACTTTGTGTTTTTTTTCTTCAAATATTTCGGAATCATCGACTTTTAGTCTTTTTAGTGCTTGCCGGATGTAGTGAATGAATCGGTACATTGCCTTTACTTTTGCCCAAAGCATGTCTTGTGATGTTGAAAATTCGGGAAACTGGTAGTAATCTGTCATGGGGGTAAAAGGAAAATTATCCCGATGGTTTCTGGTAAAGAATTGATGGTCTAGGTAACAGTATCCTTGTTCCATATAATGCACAAAATCGGCATTTCTGTAAAAAAACTTATTGATTTTTCGCAGTTCTTTTTGGAGGAATTGGACCTTATAAGTGTTGCCCGCCTTAGGCATTCTTAATTCACAGGAGCGTACTTCGGTGAAATAAATCAATAAACTCATAGGAACGGGTTTGATATTTTTGAAAAAATCAATCTCCTCTGGAACAGTGTTGAAGTCATTTTTATCGACTATCTCTTTTAAGTTCGTTAATGTTTTATTACACAATACAATTCCATTGCAAGCCTTATTTTGCATTGTTTCGTTTGCCTCTAAAATTTCATTACAGACAGTATTAAATGATTCAATTGCTTTTTCAAACATCTTTTTAATATTAGTTGTCAATATGCCTTCGTCATTTTGCAATTGATTTGTAATCATTTTGCAAAGTATTCATAACTTCCATCGCGTAATTGTCTCTTGCCTGAACATAGGCTACTTTTGGAATTATTTGGGCTCCTAATTTTCTTTTTTCAAAGGAAGCTGATACTCCAAAATCTATTTTTTGAAACTGCAGTTCATTAGCTCTTTTTATGGTTTGAAATAACAGTTGCCTGTAGAGTTGGTATTCTTTAGCCCATTTATAGTCCATCCCTATTAATTCCGGGACATAGGTGTGATTATTATTTTTGTAGCAAAACATAACTCCTACAAATGGATTTTCTGTTTCTGTTTTCAATGCTAATAATATGAACTCCCAGTTTTGACTTTCATTCATGTTTTCGAAAACTTCTTGAGAATATTTAAATGTATTGATAGCGTAATTATTGTCTTTTACATTGTGGTATAGTTGGTATGCTCTTTCTGTTTCTGATTTGCTCAATTTATCTTTTATTGTAACATCATAGTACTTTTCATAAGGTTCTATCTCTTTACTAAAATGTTTACGGGAACGCGGAGATAATGTTTCTGTAAACTCTTCGTAGGTATGCCAAACATGGTTTTGAACTACACAAGATTCAGGCATGTCTATTTTAAAATATCCTTGATCTACAATTGTTTTGTTGAAGCAATTGTCTTTTTCGAAATCTCTTAAAACTAACATATCTGCGTTTAAAGCATTGTACTTTTCTTCTAATTTATCCAAAAGAAGTTTCAACGCCTTTTCTGCCAAAGGGTGTTCTTGATTGATAAAACAGTGTTTTCCCTCAGTAAATAGAGTCCCCATATTCAATACTCTTGAAGTGAGGTATAAGGGATTGGTTTTTCTAATTTCTTCCAAATGGATGGAGACAGATTCAGTTGCCAACATATCGTCTTTCCAAAGGGCATAAGTAAAAAAGGTCATAAGTATTGTATCACCTTTATTATCTTTAATAGTGTAATAATAAAAATCCCATTGGTTTGTCGGGTCTGGATGCTGGCTGAATGTATTCTCTAAATAAACCAGTCCTTCCCAATCGAAAATATTATATTTTCCCATGTATTGATTCCATTCTGATTTTTCGATATCTTGAATGGTATTTTTTTCTTCAATAAAAAGTTGCTGATTATTTGAGTCGACAATCTTTTCTACTTTTTTACTGTCAATTCCAAAAGCCTGTCTGATTTTGTTTTCACTGTTGTTTGTTTCTTCCAACGCTTTAGGAAAATGGAATTCCAACGCTTCGGACAAGGCTGTAATGTCCTGTTGCTGATTGTGACTGGATAGCGTAATTCTAATTCCGGTATTCTTGATTGGTACGGCAGGATAAATCCCCAAATTTAGAAAAAATCCTTCCTTGAATAAACGTTTCGAAAAGTTATAAGCAGTTGCGGGTGTACCCATTCCTAAAAAGAAAACTGGTGAATCATTTTTTGAAATTATTGGAAGACTTCCTAATGTCAATAATTGATTGAAGTGAGCAATTTTATCCGCCAAATCTTTTTGTTTCAATTGTATTTCAGGAGATAAATGTATGTCTGCAGAGGCAATTGCTGCTGCAACAGACGCTGGTTCCAACTGAGCGGAAAAAGTTAAGGGTCCTCCAAAATTTTTGATTTTGTCTCTCAATTTTTGATTCTTGCAAAATAATGTTGCCCCACTGGCTCCAAAGGTTTTACTTAGTGTACTCACTACAATGCAATTTTCAGGTAATTCTTTGATAGCATCAAAAATAAAACCAGTACCGTTTTTGCCTTTCCAACTCATTCCATGAACATCATCAAAATAAAGATTTAGCTGTGTGTATTTTTGAGTTAAAGCCAATAATTCAGGTATGGGTGCATAATCCCCAAACATGGAATATACTCCATCGGCCATATACCAAATTTTGTTGCATTTAGTACTTAGTTGTTTTATTTTATCTTCCAACATATCCAAATTGCTGTGTCTGATCATTTCTACCGGAATTCCTCGCAGTTTTAAAAGTTGACAAGCATTTTGCACACTCCAGTGGACCTGGTGATCTATTATTACTGCATCCTCATCTCTAATGAGCGTTGGGATAATAGCTAAATGCCCCAATGTACTGTTCTTGGTTATAATAGGTGGTATACCATACATTTGTTCGATTTTACTTTCCAATTCACTATATAATGGATGTGAAATATATGATTTTGAAAGGGGGAATTGCGTACCATAATTACGTATGGCTGTTATTGCTGCCTCTTTCAGTCTAATATCTTGTTCGAGTCCCAGATAACCAGTTGTCCCGAAATGAAACATTTCTTTTCCCTTAATTTGGATTGTCCTGCCTGTTAATACCTTGTCTTCTGCATATAAGTGCAGTATGCCTTCTTTCTTTGCTTCCGAAAAAACTTCATCCACAGTATCGATAAAGTTATTGTGTCTAATTTTTGCCATTGGTTACTTATTTTTGGTGTTTTTTAAAATAGAGTCATAAATTTCATAAAAAAAATGAAAGTTATTTCAACTACTTCTTCAATACTCCCAAATTGACAAGTCAAATTCCCGAATTAACAACAAATACTGCAAAAAGCAACAAATATTCCCAAATTAACAAGCGCTTGTTAATAAATGTTTATATTTTTGTTAAATTATAAAACTTTAATTCATAGAACATGATTGCAGCCCATGATCTTTATGAGAATGATTTTGCGCGGTTTTGGATAACCGACGGTATACTTTTTTTTGAATATAAACCCAATACTATTATTGATCTTAAGGTAGCCCAATGTGTTGTAACTGATAGAATTCATTTTCAAAACGAAAAATCTTATCCTATTCTGTGTGATATTCGTGGTATTGTTGCGACTGAGAAATCAGGTAGAGATTATTTGGCACAATCTGGGTCTATATTGACACAAGCCGTTGGTCTTATTGTGCACGAGAAAGTATTGTTGACGATAAGCACTTTTTATGTACAGATTAGTAAACCTTCTGTACCTACTCAAATTTTCACTAAAGAAGAAGATGCTTTAGTTTATCTGAAAGGGTTTATTTAGTTTTTAGAAAGAAAAATTAAGAGTTTAATTTTATGAAAGCGTACAATAAAGAACGTATTGTTACCATTCATCAAATGTTATTTGAGATGGCACGTGGCAATTTTAGCAGTAGCATTCCCTTAAGCTCCAATGAGGACGAATTGGAAACGCTAGTTGCTTTAATTAATATGGTCGCAGAAGAAATGAAAGAGTCGATTTTTAATGTCGGCTATGTTAATGCCCATAGAAAACTTCAATTTATAGCTCAAAGTTCACTTGTTTTGGACGCCTCTTTTTCTATCAAGAGCTTTACTCCTGAAATTGCTTATTTTTTAGGTTATTCGGAATCTGAATTGATAGACCTGCCTTTGGCGGGCATTATTACTACAGTTTCTTTGCAACAACTTTATGATGTACTCGATGCAAATGTTTCATTGCCTACAACTATTGCTTTAGATTTTACACCTAATAAACATTTGCCTGTTTCTGTTTCCTGTACTATTGGAAAGTTAGTTAATAGTTCGGAAATTATATTAAATTTTGTTACTCCTGCCCGTAAAGATTCTTATCGTCCTTTGATGTACGAAAATGAAAACGAGAAATATTTTAAAACTCGAAAAGCTGATGCACTATTGATTCAGAAACTTTATGACTATATATTAGCACACCTTGAAGAACCGCTTCCATCGCTAAAAGTGCTTTCATCTGAATTTGGTACTAATGAACATAAATTAAAAGATGGCTTTCGTCATTTTTTTAAGACCAGTATTTACCAGTTTTATAATGATGAGCGTTTGAAAAGAGCTTATTTTATGATTGAACACACTACGATACCTTTGAAAAATATATCGGTGATGAATGGTTTTAACGATTATCCCAATTTTTCAAAATCCTTTAAAAAACGATTTGGTTTTTCTCCATATGAAATAAAGCGAAATGAAACCGGTTCTACTTCTATACTGGAAGGTTAAATTTTACTTTTTCAAACTTTATCCGTTTTGACCAAGTTTTGCTCCCAATAAGACAAGTCTTTTGGCTTTTGAATTCAGAATTTTGCTATGTAGAACTAAAATCTATGAAGCTATGAGATTCAATATCAAAATACAGAACTTGTTTTTAGAGTTTATTTGTTTGCTCTATATTATACTTTTTGTCTATGCAGCAGTCAGTAAACTATTGGATTTTGAAAACTTTCAGGCTCAGTTGGGACAGTCTCCCCTTTTAAGTCCCTTTGCAGATTTTGTGTCTATTACAGTAATTGTTCTGGAACTGATTATTGCAGTTCTACTGAGTGTCCCTAGATTTAGATATTTTGCTTTATGTGCTGCAGTAGCCTTGATGAGTATGTTTACTACTTATATAGTTATCATACTGCACTTCAGTTATTTTATTCCCTGTTCATGCGGTGGTATTTTGGAAAAGTTAGGATGGAAAGAACATCTTATTTTTAATCTGGCATTCCTGTTTTTGGCAATATTCGCCATTTTATTGCGATCCATGAATAGCCGCATTCTGATTCGACTATCCTTATTAGTTTTAGGAAGTGTTTTGGTCATTACAGGATTATTTCTTTTCTCGGAAGACATCATGCAAAAGGAAAACCCTTTTATTAGACGCTTTCCACAAGCGACAGCAGCCAAAGTAGGCAGCATTGATTTAAGAAATACATCTTATTATGTTGCTGGTACTAATAAAAATAAAATTTATTTAGCCAATCGTTTGGCACCTCTCCAAATTCTTGAAATTGATTCCAATCTAAAAAGCAAAAAGAAATACACCATCCAATTGGACCGTGAGAATTTTAATTTTAAGGCAGTCGAGATTCGGATTAACGCTCCATATTTCTATGTAATTGATGGGACGGTTCCTGTCATTTACAGAGGTTTGATTTCCCACTGGAAAGCCAAAGTAATGATGGAAAAACAATTCTATTTTTCAGATATAGTCTTTATCAATGATGAGCAGCTGGCTTTTAGAACCCAAAAACCTCCGACAGGAGAAAATATTCTGGGGATTGCCAACAACTATGAGAATCCAAAAATCAAATACAATCCACAGGTTCTGCAAAAACAGATGGAAGGAATTTTTGATACCGATGGTACACTACAATATAGCGCCACATTGCATAAACTGATTTACACTTACTACTATCGCAACCAATATATTATTACAAAGGAAAACCTAACCGTTGAGCATCGTGCCAATACCATTGACACTACTACTAAAGCAAAATTAGAAGTGATAAAAATAAAACAATCCGGGGACATAAAATTGGCAGCACCACCGTATATGGTTAATCGTCACACAACAGTACGGGGTAACTTACTTTTCGTTAATTCCCTGTTACGAGGCAAATATGAAGAGATTGATGTGTGGAAGTATGCTTCTGTAGTTGACGTTTATGATTTGTCAAAACAGACTTATCTTTTGAGTTTTTACGTGTATGATGAAGAAGCGGGGCGAATGAAAAACTTTTTCGCTGGCGATTCAGCGATGTATATCCTTTCGGGACATTATATGCTGAAATACGGATACGGGAAAAGAATCCAATCCAAAATTTAGTAAAGTATATAAATATTATTGAAAGATACCGGCCGGTGACAGGAGTAACGATCGAAAACCTGTAGAAAAGAGTAGATCAAATTCTATTAATTTAAATTTTAACATTATGAAAACAACCATTTTAAGAGCCTTTATGCTGCCAATTGCAGCATTTGCTCTGGCCAGTGCTGGTGCAGTAAGTACTAACACTTCGGATGTAAGCAAAACAGATGTTTTGATTACAGCTTACATTCACAATCCACCTGTAGACAACTGTCAGGAAGTGAAGAATGTGGACTGTAGCCCGGGTTCCGGACCTGCCTGTCTTAGTGGGGGCTTTACAGCCTACGGTGGAAGTGAAACTTCTTGTAATCAACAATTGCACCGCAATTAGTAAAATCATTTTTCAATGAAGATAATGCAGTTTTTTTGAAAAACTGCATTATTTTTTTATGTTTATTCCCTATTCCGTTTCTTTTGATACTGCTTTAAATTCAGCTTCCCCTTTCAGCCAATAATCAAACCATTCCATCATTCGCTGACTGAGATTCTTCTGGTTTTCTGGATTCTCTAGTGAATGGTCTTCGTCAGGATAAACGTGCATCTGTGTTGGAACTTCCAATTTTCGAAGCGCTAGATAAAAGGCAATGCTTTGATTCCACGGAATAATCCTGTCATTTTTACCTGCCCATAGCAACAGCGGGGTTTTTACGTTTTCGGCGTGCATAATGGGTGAGTTGCTGACATATGCTTCCTTATCTTCATACAGCGATTTTCCAATGCGGAACTGCTGATTTTCAAATCGCCACATATCAGACTGAAAATAACCATTCCTGCTGATATTAAAGTAATAAGAAATGATGTCGCTCACTCCGGCTCCGGAAACGGCGGCTTTAAAAATATTGGTCTGCGATATGATGAAATTGGTTTCATAACCCCCGAAAGAATGCCCGAACAAACCGATCTTATCTTTATCCACCAATCCTTTGCCTGTAACCGCATTGACTCCGGCTGTTACACAATCAACGGCCGAACTTCCAGGATTACCCATCTGGTAGATGATATCGGGCATCAGCACAAAATAACCATTGAGCGTATAATTGGTTACATTAAACCCCTCCCTATTCAAGAAGCTGGGATTGACATACTGATGAAGTTCATCAGACATTACATCATAGATATGGACTACCATTGGATATTTTTTTGTTGGGTCATAATTGGCAGGATAGAACAGCGCCGCTTTTAGTTTTTGACCTTTACTATTGTAGTAATACAGTAATTCAGATTTTCCAAAAGAATACTCTTTTTGCGGTTTGTTGGACTGAAATAAAATTTTGGAAGCGGTCTGGTTTTTCCTTCTGAATTCCAATCGCGGCGACTGATTGAAAGTTTGAGTCTGGAAGATATAAGCACTGTTTTTACTCTTGCGGATTTCATCTATTTTACTGGCTTCATATACTATGGGTTGTTCTTTCGATTTATCATTGTAAATAAAATATCCCGTTGACCAGTTTTCACTATTGGTGGCTTCGAGCAGTAGGTCTTCGGATAGATCAAAAATGGTGGGTTTCCTTCCATCATAGTTACTCTGTGATCGCCAGTCATATTCAATGGGAGTTATCCTGTAAACTAGGTTTTTCTCGTATCCTCTGGTTAATCGCTTACAAGAAGAACCATCGATAGCCACCAGCCAGATATCATAGGCATCATACAATAAAACATTCTTTCCATCATTGGTCCAGCCCGGATTGCCATAGGCTCCAAATTGATGGGGAGCATCAGAAGTATTATAGTTGTCCCAGTGAATTGCAACTTTTTTGGTCAGGTTGGTATGTGTTTTTTTCACAGGATCATACAACCACCAATTACTTTCCCGATAATACAGTATTCTGTTGCTGAAAGGATCAAAGCCCATCTGGTTCAAATCAACGGATTGCTTTTTCAGTATCAGCTCCTTGGAACCATCCTTTAGATTGGTTAAATAAAAATCCGCTTCTTCATAATATTTCGATTGCAGGCCATAGGAAAACTTATTATATAAAACAGCATACTGCTGTTGTCCGCTCAGCATGATTGACGGTAGCTCGTCATCGCTGATCTGTAAACATAAACCCGTTTCAGGATACCAGAGAGCTACTTTGGGAATATCGCCCTCAGTCTGCTGCCGTTGTCTGTCTGCATAAAGCCATTTGTCGTTGCCGTGCCAAATTTCAGGCACATCCGGCTTTTCTAAATTAGGATCCTTCTTTTTGGCTAACATAAAAAAAACTTTTTTTCCATCGTCGGAAATGGCATATGTGGTCCTTTTAAAAACTTCCATATTCTTTGAATCCGCTTTAGAGGCATAATCCAGTGAGAAGAGCTTTTTATCAGCAATTCTATAATAATTCACGGTAACTTCCTTAGTAGCTGAATCTGTCTCCCGTAAAAAAGCCACCGATTTAGAGTCCTTAGCCCACATCAAGTTAAAAAAGTGACTGCCGTTTGCTTTTGAAACAGCAGTATGTGAATAGAGGGTAAAATGAATAATCCCTATCTCGCTATAATCCTTTTGACTCGAAGCATACACAATCGCATCCTTATCTGCATTTAACACATATTCAGAGATACCGTCAATACTGTCAATCACCTTACCATTTGGGTTGCGGATCTGCATCAGGCATTTTTCACCGTAACCTTTATTCAGGGTGATTATATATTGGCCATCCTTTGCCAGCTCATACCGCTTAACATTGTCATAAACCGCAATTTTGCCTGTGGGCAGCTCCATTACTTTTAGTTTTGAATCGGGAGCTAGAAAAGCAAAGAGTTGTTCCCCTCCAAAACGACCGTCATTTCCTTTTGGGAAAACATAGCTTTTATTTTTAGCGATGTTCTGCACAAATAAAGTATCACTGTGGTTTTCGTAACGCATCGCATAACTTGCCCATTTCCCTTGGTCAGAAATGGCTTTTACTTCTAGTGTTCCCCATCTCTGGTAATCGTTCTCGGTTAATGCCTTCTTTTGTTGTACCTGCCCCATACAGGGACAGGACAGTAACAAAAGAAGTGTAGCCAATACTAAACTCAAAATTTCGAAGTCAATTTTTTTTCTTACTATAAGCATTGCTTTCATAATGATTTTAGTATCCTGGATTTTGTGGATTCAGATTCGGATTGGAGTTCAATTCAAGGGCAGGCAATGGCCACAAACTATCGGTGGTATTCCAGCCAGTCTTAGAAGCAGACAAGGTCTCGTCAAGTTTTCCGGTTCGTTTCAGATCAAAAAAACGCTGCCCAAATTCAGTAAACAACTCAAACCGCCTCTGATTGAGAATATCGGTTATAATTTCTTCAGCGGTAACTGCAGTTGTATTGGTAAGTCCCGCAGTAGTTCGAATCACATTTAGATCCTCCTTAGCACCTATCAGATCGCCCTGATACGCTCTGGCTTCGGCGCGGATTAGGTATTGCTCAGCCAAACGAAACACTATAGAATATTCTACCGAGCTTGGAGTGGTGGATTGCTGTTTGTATTTAGAGGCATGGTACCAAGTTGAGACTCCGTCAGTCACTTCAGTTGTCCAATGTGTTTTTCTCAGATCACCCGCTTCAAAAGCATTTACAAAATCCGGTTTAAGCCCCACGACCGGTGGTGGACCAGAAGTAAAAATGTAAAGACTTCCCTCAGCAGTATTGCTGTCGGATGTGTTAGGCATAAATTGCCAGATTGTAGTGCGGCTTTCTTTTAGAAAGATTTTATCCAAATCCGTTTCCCAGCTATAGAGTGGATTATTAATCACAGAAGAGGCGGCATTGGATGCTTCAGGATACATTCCCATATACAAATAGACCCTTGCCAAAAGTGCTTTAGCAGTACTTCGGTTGGGAAGAATGCGCTCAGGCGAAACATAATCCTCTGATAGTAATTCAACAGCTTTGTTCAGGTCCATCAGAATTAGGCTGTAGATTTTATCGGCTGGCATTCTGGACACTTTGCTGTTCAGCAGATAATCCGTTGTGGTGATATAAGGAATATCGCCATAAAGATTTAACAGATAAAAATGAAGCAATGCCCTCACAAAGATAGCTTCCCCTTGCAACTGTTTTTTATTGGCTTCGGCAATGGATATGGAATTATCCAATCCTTCAAGAACTGCATTGGCGCTATAAATCTGGCTGTAACTCTTGTTCCAGATATCGTTTACACCTAGTTCACCAGGAAATAGCGAATTGGTATAAAAATTGCTTACGTCATATGCGTAGTAGTAGTCAAATTCATCGGCGTAGAGGCCAAGATTACAGGAAACACCATTTGAATTTCCATTTAACAAGCCGCCATCTCTCATTTTGGCATACAAACCCTCCATTGCGGCATTAGCAGTTCCTGCATCTTCGAACACGGTTTTGGCTGTCAGTTGTGAAGCAGGAAGATCCACTTCCACAAAGCTGTCGCAGCCAGCTAGTGTTAGACATACCGCTATAAGGAAACAACTATTAGCAGTCAATTCTTTAGCACTTTTATGAAGTAGCTTTTTAAAAATAATAAGTATATATATCATGGCTGTATGTATTAAGGTTAAAAAGTAAGCTGTACACCAGCCGTGATTATTCTTAACGGAGGCAGGTAGGCAGTATATTTAAATTCGGGATCACCGCCTTTGTATGGGGTAAATGTTAACACATTCTGTCCCAGCAGTGAGATTTTGCAGTGCACCCCTTTGATGGCCTGTTGTGGCAAGTCATAACTTAGTGCAACATTTTTTAATCGAATAAAAGAGGCATTTACAATGGAGGCATTACTGTCCAGATAATTATAATAGGCATTTACGGCATCCCCATTTTCACCTGATGTATTCATTTGAAAGGGAACTTGATCGCCTGCATGTTGCCATGCATTGGTCATATCCGAATTCTGATTAAAGAAACTTCCTCCAGGAACGCTGGGACTGTAGTCATAATTTTTCTGTTTTACAAATTGAAAAAGAAAATCCAATTGCCAATTTCCATATTGAAACTGGTTTTCTAAACCTCCGAAATATTTTGGAGTGAGATCCTCAATATTTTTTTTGTCTTCCAAAGAAGTAATCATTCCATCTTTATTGATATCTTCCACTTCATAGAGTCCGGTTTGCGGATTGACCCCATTTAACTGATATGTCTTTACAATGCTTGTAGATTCTCCGATAACATAGCGATTAGAATAAGTAGATCCTTCGAGTCCTGGAAAAGAAAGCAGTTTGTTGTGGGAAGCCGAGATATTAAAGTTAGTTGTCCATTTAAAATTTCTACTTTCAAAATTTAAGGTTCGCAGTGTAAATTCCAGACCCATATTTTGGACGGTCGCGTTTAAATTGGCATTAATAGAGCTGAATCCAGTGGTGCCAGGCAAAGGAATTCCCACCAGCTGATTGGACGATCGATTTCGATACCAAGCCAGCGTAAAGAATATTCGATCACTTAGAAGCCCCATTTCCAATGCAGCTTCCAATTTTTTATTGATTTCCCAACTAAAATCTGGATTGTAGAGTCGTGTAGGATCCAAACCTATTGCACCATTATAATTCAGACCTGAAGAAGTATAGGTATCCAAATACTGATAATCCCCTATTTGATCACTGCCCGAACTGCCGTAACTCGCTCTAAGCTTTCCAAAACTCAAAACGGTGTTTTCCTTGAGGAAATTTTCTTTCGAGAACAGCCAAGCGGCGCCTACAGCTCCGAAAGTGGCAAACTGCTTACCTGGACCAAATCGGCTGGAGCCGTCCCTTCTTCCTGTTATGTTCACAATGTATTTTTGATCCCAATTGTAATTGAGCCGCCCAAAAAAGGCTTGGTATTTATACAGAGTTTCATCGCTTACATAAATGGATTTTTGCGTGGCAGAAGCTATATCTGTAATCTGGCTGTTGCTGGCAAAACCATATCCGAACAGGTACAGCCTTGAAGAAGTTTGCTGCTGCGCAGTACCCCCCACCAGTATGTCAATTTTACTTATTCCAAAATCATGGTTCCAGCGAAGCTGCGGTTCCACAATCCATGATTTTCTTTGAGTATTGTTGGAAAACATCGATGAGCGGTTACTTCCCAATCCATAGGCAGGATCATACATCGTCGAAGGCAATAGTCGCTGTTCAGCATTCTTTAAATCCGTTAAGCCTAAGTTAGCCTTGAGTTCCCAACTGGGGGATATTTGATAGCTAAGTACGGTATTGGCAATAAGATCATTTGTTTTTGCAGTGGTGATGGCGCGAAGTGCTGCCAATGGATTTCTAAAGGTACTGTTTTCAAAATTCAGGTTACCGTCGGCATCATATAAAGCGGGGGCATTTGGAGCCAGATTTCGTGCAGTGCGGCTAATATCGGTTTCAGGCTGTAGATTGTCTTGGGCGGTATAGCCTGTTGAAAAAGTGAGTTTAAACTTTTTATCTTCACTCCTATGGTTCATGCTAAAATGAACAGCCGCTTTATCGTACTCAAAATCTCCCGGGAGTACCGTTGTTTCAGTGTGATAGGTACCACTCAACAGGTATTGAGTTAAATCGGAACCACCCGATACGGATGCCTGCATATTGGTGATTACCGCAGTACCGCCCAAAAGTTCCTTCTGCCAATCGGTATTGCGGTTTTGATCCCAGGTTCCATTAATGTCATACGCCCAATCGGGATATGTAGTAACACCATCATTGGCAAAACCCTGTCTTCTCATTTCCAGATACTGCTGGGTATTCATCAGGTCTATCATTTTGGTAACTTTTCCAATTCCTGAGGAGGCAGAAACTGTTACATTAGTTTTCCCTGCCTTGCCTTTTTTGGTAGTAATCAGTACCACGCCATTGGCACCGCGTGAACCGTAGATAGCCGTTGCATCGGCATCTTTTAGAACTTCTATGCTCTCAATATCGTTGGGATTAATACTGTTTAACGGACTGGTAGGTGTAGGTATTCCACTAGTAGTATTGCTGTATCCGATTACTTCCGACGAATACGGCACGCCATCAATAATATACAGTGGTTCATTGCCTTCTTCACGAAGACTGTTGAGTCCTCGTATCTTTATTTGAAACCCACCGCCGGGAGTTCCTGTGTCTTGCGTGATATCTACTCCCGCCATACGCCCCTGCATCGTGGCCAATACATTGGTAACAGGTTGTTTCTCGATGTCTTTGGTAGTTATTTTGGAAATGCTACCGGTGCGTTCACTGTTCTTTACAGAATAGTATCCCGCATTGATCTTGACCTCCTGAAGTTTGGTCGTGTTTTCCTGTAAGCTGATGTTGATTGTGGTGCGCCCTTGCACGGAAACCTGTTGCGTTCTGTATCCTATATACGAAAAAACTAAAATATCTTCTGGTGAGGCAGAAAGGGTGTAATGACCATTGTAATCTGTTACGGTGGCATTTGGTTTTCCTTTTATCGAAATGCTTACGCCTGCTAAGGGATTGCCACCATCGGTTACAGTTCCTTGAATTTTAAACTGTTGGATAGTTACAAGACTATGCCGTAGTGAATTGTTGGCTTGTAAAGGGGAAAAAGACAGGATGACACCCATTAAAAAAAGGAAACAAAAAGCCTTTCCACCCCTGAAAAATGAAAAATTATTCATAATATTGGGTTAGTTAAGTGAAACGTTAGTTAATTTAGCTACGGTCCTCTAGTCTAGTTTTGCCGACGAGTTAGAGGGCCATTTTTTTGTTGTACTGCTAAGGCACAAAGTTTTTTTGTGTTTTTTTGTGTTTTTTTTAATTCATTGGCAATTTTTTAAAAAGTTTTTTAAACAGGAAAGCCTACTGCCGTTGCCTGTTGCAGCCAGACGGTGGCAGTGTCTTTCCCTACTAATTCATTAATAATTAATGATATTGCGAAACTTAAAAAAAGAAGCAGTGCTAAGAATTGAAGTTGAGTTATGCCTAAATAATGGGCATAAAAAAATGGCATGGAACTCAGCTTACTGCATCAGAGGTACTGGTATACCGAGCAACAATAAGTGAGCCCACGCCATAGGACGTGAGCATCATACTTATTACCTCGTTGCTAAAAATTACCAGTTTTCTGATACGAGATTCTAAGCGAATGCTTCAATGTTTTATTTGAAGAATCGCAAAAATACATTTTTCAATGTAATCCAATTACAAATATATAACAATATTTCAAATATGTACTATAGTACATAACATATTAATCGTTTTTTGTTTCAATTTGACTTATGCATGAATCATTAGATGAAATAGAACGTTATGTTATCTCTAAAGTCAGAGAAATTAGAGAAACTAAAAATGTTACACAAGAAGAGCTGTCATTATCAATTGGTAAAAACATTACATTTATTTCTCAAATAGAAGCACCATCAAAAAAAGCCAAATACAATGTTGTACATTTGAATTTAATTGCGAAAGCTTTAGATTGTTCTCCAAAAGACTTTTGGCCAGATAAGGCGTTGTGAAAACTTCACTTATAGACATAAAAAGAAACTTTATGAACTTATTGTGATCATTTTATGGTTCGCAAAAAAAACAAATTGTAGGCAATTTGCTGAAATAAAGACGAATTCAATAATATAATGAAAGAAACAATAAATAAAATATTATTTCCTTTTAATTTCTTAATGATTGTATCCGGAGTTTATAAATTTCGGAATATATTTAGTGCGTGGGTTAGTAAAATAGAGTGAGATTTTTAAAATTTTATTCACTTTAACTGGTCTATTTTTACTATATAAATCTCATAAAACAATTATTTCATTTTTTTAAAAAGAGTTTAAGAAGTTGATAAAAAATTAAACATAAATAACAAAAACTAAAAATTGATCTTAATAAATACCACTACTAAAAAGATGCTATAAAAAGCATCTTTTTATTTTATAACGAATACTTGTCAAATCGGGAGTATTCGAATTTAGGATACATCATTACGGGAATCACCATTTTATCTTTGAGGGATGGATTGGTATGAAAATAATAGAGTTTGTTGAGTTCTGGTTTGTTGGGCTTTACTTGAGAGGGAAGCTTATTTCAAAAAAATTAAAAACTGGCCGAAAAACTAAGTCCCCATGTAGTATTTTTAGTATATGGATTGAATCCTACCGGAGCTACATTAAGTTGTGTTTTTACCTTTTGCTTGTAGCCGCAACCATCCATTATAGTATTAAATGGATCCATAAAAAATAAAGACGTTTTTCCTAAAAAGCGCGAATTTAAAACTCTGGAATCATTTTTAAGAATGCTTTTCTTCGCATAAAAAAATCCCTCACCCATTGCAGAACCAACAATAGGTGTAATAATTAAATCTTGCACTGAAGGAATCTCTGCAAAAGCTTCAACACCGTATTCCCAGAAGAAAGTTGACATTATAGCCGAATAAGTAAAGGATTCAAAGATATTAAAGCCACAACTACGAGCTGTCATATAGTACACCGCTCCAGCATAGGGATGGGTAACATAATTAAAAAAAAAGTTGTCACTATCTACTACAGGACCCGCTTTCACATTCTCTTTCCATTTGGCTGTAATTCCGTTTTTTCTCATTTCTTCTTTGTCCCATTTCGTTACGCTTTCAGGAAGCAACAATAAAACACCGTAAATAACAACAGTAGTACCTGCGAAAAGAGCGGTATTATATCCTAATTTTCTATAATCTTTTGTTGTAGGTGGATATACAAGGGAATCTTTAACATAAAAAGAAGAGTCTAATTGGAATGAATCCTCTTTGTCAAAAGGATAACTGTTAGTATTGTCATTTTCTAATTTATCAATACTAGAATTAAAAGTTAATAAAGAGTTGTCAAATGAGAATTGGTTAGTACTACTGGTGCTGATTTGTTGTGCAAATGTTGCAATTCCCATCAATGTAAAAAGTAAGCTGTAAATATTTTTCTTTGTTTGAATCATTGGTAATGTTAAAAATATTTTATTTAATATTGTTATCAGGTGTATATCTCAGATTTGACGTCTTTCAAATAGCATATAAAAATTTCCTGCTTAAATAGATTTATTTGAGCAGGAAAAAGTATTTATATGAATGCTATTATAGATCAACTCAATTTGTAAGTTTTTGAACCGTTATATCTGATTTTTTATTAATTATAGTTTGAATCCTTTTATTTTTTATTCGATTTGTTCTTTTCTTGAAATATTGAATGCTTCTCGTTGAAAAGAGCATTATTTTAATCGAATTTTTAAAACTTCATTCGTTGTATTCTAACTGCGTTTAAAATGGCAAGCAATGCTACACCTACATCTGCAAAAACGGCTTCCCACATTGTTGCCAAACCACCAGCTCCAAGAACAAGAACAATTGCTTTTACCGCAAAAGCCAAACCAATGTTTTGATAAACAATCTGCTTGGTTTTTTTACCGATGTTTATCGCTGTAAATATTTTATAAGGCTGGTCATTTTGAATGACAATATCTGCAGTTTCAATTGTTGCATCACTGCCTAAACCGCCCATTGCAATCCCTGCATCAGCAAGGGCAACTACTGGCGCATCATTTACGCCATCGCCAACAAAGGCAATTTTTAAGTTTTGAGATTTTAATTCCTCGACTTTTTCGACTTTGTTTTCAGGCAATAAATCACCATAAGCCTGATCTATATTTAACTCTTTTGCCACAGCATCAACAACAGCTTGTTTATCGCCTGAAAGCATTACTGTTTTTACATTTATTTTATGCAAACTTTGGATTGCTTGTTTGGCATCTTCTTTGATTTCATCAGCAATTAGAAAGTATCCTGCATATTTTTGATTGATAGCAATAACGATTATTGTAAATGGCGTATTGTCAATTTCAGCATCGTAACTGATGTTGAATTTCTTCATCAATTTTACGTTTCCTGCCAAGATTTCGTTTCCATCTACTCTGCCTTTTAGTCCGTGTCCTGCAATTTCTTCGACATCGGTAACGACTACACTTTTTTCAGCGCCTTTTGCATATTCAATAATAGCAGTTCCAACAGGATGAGTAGATTTGGTTTCGAGTGCCGATGTATATTTTACTAAATCGGCTTCGGGAATATCAACGGCTACAACTTTTTGAACTTTGAAAACACCTTTGGTCAACGTTCCTGTTTTATCCATTACCACTACTTGGATTGATGCCATTATATCGAGAAAAGTAGAACCTTTGAATAAGATTCCGTTTTTACTAGCGGAACCAATTCCACCAAAATATCCTAAAGGAATCGAAATTACTAACGCACAAGGACAAGAAATAACCAAGAAAACTAATGCTCTGTATAACCACTCTCTAAACACATAATTATCGACAAAAAGCATAGGTAACACACAAATTGCAATTGCTAAAAAAACAACTATAGGCGTATAAATTTTAGCAAACTTTCGGATGAATAGTTCTGTTGGTGCTTTTTTCGCTGTTGCATCCTGAACCATTTCCAAGATTTTTGAGAGTTTACTATCAGAATAGGCAGTTGTAACTTCCACCTGAACAACAGTATTTAGATTAATCATTCCGGCAAGAACAGTTTCTCCTTTTTGTTTCGTATCGGGTTTACTTTCACCCGTTAAAGCAGATGTATTTAAGGAAGCATTGTCAGAAAGTAATTTTCCGTCGAGAGCTAATTTTTCTCCAGGTTTTAATTGGATGATTTCGCCGATAGTAATTTCAGATGCTTTTTTATCAATAGTATTTCCATCTTTGATTACTGTAGCGGTATCAGGTCTTTGATCCAATAATAATTTGATGTTACTTTTTGCTCTTTGAACAGCTAATGTTTGAAATACTTCGCCAACAGCATAAAATAACATAACAGCAACACCTTCGGGATATTCACCAATGGCAAATGCTCCAATAGTTGCAATTACCATTAATAAAAATTCCGAAAATATTTCGCCATTACGAATGCTTTCAAAAGCTTCTTTTATTACAGGAAAACCCACAGGTACATAAGCTACTCCATACCAAGCAATACGCACCCATCCTGTGAACCACGATTGAGGAAAATAGTTGTCAAAACCAATAGCAATGAGTAATAACGCAAAACTTATTATTGCTGGCAAGAACAATTGAAAAGTAGACTTTCCTTCGGTTGAATGATCATGGTCGTGTCCATCATCGTCCGAATGATTTTCAGGTTCATTGTGAGTTGTACAACAGCCAGTTTGTTTGTCGGTTTTGTGATTTATTTTTTCTTCCAATGTGCAACAAAGCTGTTTGCCGTTTGCATCGTATTTGTGTTGGTGTTTCATTTTTTAGATTTATTAACCCATTAGGGTAATTAGTTTTTAAAATTTTAGTGAACTGCTATTTATAATAATTACACCAATGGGTTGATTACTCTTTATTCTTCTCCCTTGTTGGTTAATTTTGCATTTACAAAAAATGCACCTTTTGTTACAATTTTTGCATTTGCAGGAACCTCTTTTACCAATGTTATAGCGGTATAACCCATATTAGAAACGCCTATTGCTACTTCAATTTTTTCAAAATTTGTTGTTGGTTCCTTGCTTTTTGGTTCTTCGGATTTGTTTTCTTCTTCTTGTGGTTCTTCTTCCGCTTTTTTATCGGTTACAACGAAAATATATTCCTTTCCATCTGCACTTACAATGGCATCAGTAGGGACTGCGTCAGTAGTAACATTATTTAAACTTACAATTGCAGTTATATTCATTCCGTCTATTAGTCCCGTTTTATTACCTTGAACGGTAGCGTGCACAGGAATACTTTTACTGTCATTCTCAAAGGCTGCACCTATTGAATACACTTTGGCATTGTAATCTTGTCCTGAGTTATTCGTAATTCTAAAATGTATAATTTGCCCCACCTTTAGCATAGGCAAATCTTTTTCAAAAATATTCAAATCCAAATGCAGTTGTGAATTGTCTACAATTTCGGCAACTGGTGAAGACACATCAACATAACTTCCAATTTTGGAAAACACATTGCTTATGGTGCCAGTTATTGGACTGGTCACTGACAATGCAGAACGCAAATTACTATTGTTTAAACTATTTGGATTAATACCCATTAACTGAATTTGCTGTTGCAAAGAAGCGCGGCGAGTTCTAATTGATTTTAGTTCTGCATCGGCATTTTGATAGTTTTTTAATGCCCCCGCATTCCCTGCATTGAGTTCTTTCTGTCTTGCTAATTCTTGTTCGGCAAAGATTATTTTACTGGAAGTACTCAAATATTCTTCCTGCAATTGTATAAATTGTGGATTAGCTATTGTAGCAATTACTTGACCTTTTTTTACAAAATCACCTAACTGTACATTAATGGTTTTTATAACACCCCCGTACATTGAAGTGGCATTGGCTTTGTTATTGTTAGGCACTCGCAATGCGCCGTTGGCTCTGAGTGTTGCCGTTAATTGTTTTTGTTCTATAGTCCCGAATTGTATGTCTACCGTTTTTATTTGCTCGGCTGTGAGTGACGCGATTGTAGGAGCTGCTTCTTCTGTTGTTGCTTTTTGTTCTTCTTCTGGCTTAGTTTCGGTCTTACCGCAAGAAACAAGCAAAAGACAAGAGGCAAACAACAAAAGGGGATTCTTATATAATTTTAAAGATTTCATTTTTTTTAATTTATTTATTTGTGAAATAATTGAATTCAATTATGGCGTGGTTGTAGGCATTTAGATTGTCTAAATAATTTTTCCTTATTTCGATGGCTTGACTCAAATACAATGAGAAATCAGCATAACTTGTTTCTCCAGCTCGGTAGGATTGGTTAGCGGCTTTGATAATTTCATCAGCTTGCTGCAAACCCAAAGTTTCATAAAATTGCAAACCAGATAAGCTTTTTTCCACTTCGGTTTGACGTTGAGTCAGGTCAGATTTAAGTATTTGCGTTTTGTATTGCAGTTGTTGTTCTTGTACTTCCTTTTCGGTTCTGGCGGCTTTTATTTTATTATGATTGGCACCGCTTCCGAATATTGGGAATAATGTTGAAAATGAAAAACCACTATACGGGTCATCTACACCATATAATTTCTGTGAAAAAATACGACCGGAAAATTCAGGTAAATTATTGCTTTTTTGAATAGCAATTTCACTATTGGCAATCGCTATGTTTTGTTGCAATAACAGAAGACTTGGATGATTTTCGGTTGAATTCTGCAAACCATATTCCAACTTTTCTAAAGATTTTGAAAGAGGCAAAATGGCTTCTGAGCTATTTAATAATTGCATTAGTACTTGCTGTTGCACTACCATTTCTTTTTGAAGCTGCGTGATGTTTGTTTCAATTTCTTTCAACTTCACGTTTGCTGAAATTTTCTCAATACCAGCGCTTTCTCCAGTTTTTACTTTTATGGTGGTCGTTTTTAGTAAGCCTGCATAAATAGTGTCTAATTGCTGATATAAAGCTGCCTTGTCTTGCAAATACCATAATTGGTAATAAACAGAACGGATGTTTTTTTTCAGCTCTGTATTGATTACTTCTTTGTTAACCTCGTAGTACTTGGTTTGCTCACTATAGTAATTCTTCTTGGCTTGGTTTACTTGCGGCATATAGAAAGCTTGTTGTAAACCAATTTTCCAAATACCGGTTTTATCCGAAGGGCGAAGATCTTCGTTCTCGACAAATATGCCAGTTTTAGGAAACTCCTTATTTCCTTTTATCAAAAGCTGGTTTTTTGTTATTTGTGACTGATTGATATTGTATTGCAAATTATCCTTTAGACCCAAATTCAAGACTTCATCGATAGATTTGCGTGATTGTGCCTGACCATTGCTGAATGAAAGAAACAGTCCGACAACTAAAATGGTTGTTATCGATTTTCCTTTTATTTTAATTTTTGTATTGAATATGATATATAGTAAAGGCAACACAAATAAAGTCAAAAATGTTGCTGAGAGCAGTCCGCCAATTACTACAGTTGCTAATGGTTTTTGCACCTCGGCACCTGCACTGTGTGACATTGCCATTGGTAAGAAACCTAATGAGGCAACGGTAGCCGTCATTAAAACGGGGCGCAGTCTGATTTTTGTTCCTTCAATAACGCGTTTGATAACGTCATCCCAGCCCTCTTTTTCGAGTTGGTTGAATGTACCTATAAGTACAATTCCATTCAATACAGCTACTCCAAACAATGCAATAAAACCTATTCCTGCTGAAATACTAAAAGGCATTCCGCGAAGGATTAATGCGAATACTCCTCCAATTGCACTCATTGGAATTGCAGAAAATATTAAACTGGCTTGTTTCATAGAATTGAATGTAAAGTACAAAAGCATAAAAATCAATAATAGGGAAATAGGAACTGCAATCATCAATCGATTAGACGCTTTTTGTAAGTTCTCAAATGTTCCTCCATAAGTAAAATAATAACCAGATGGTAATTTTACTTTTGTTGCTAATTTGTCTTGAATTTCTTTTACAACACTTTGTACATCTCTATCCTGTATATTGAAACCAATAACGATTCTACGTTTTCCAGCTTCTCTACTAATTTGCGCAGGGCCTAATTTAAAATCAACTTTTGCCACTTGTGATAATGGTATTTGATTTCCTGAAGGTGTCGGTATCAATAAATTATTCACGTCCTCAATACTTCTTCTTGATGTACTGTCCAACCGCACCACTAAATCAAATTTTCGCTCGTTTTCGTAAACTACACCTGCAGCTTTTCCTGCAAAAGCAGTACTTACAATACTATTTATGTCTTCTACATTTAGACCATAATTAGCAATTCGCAAACGGTCATATTCTATATTGATTTGTGGCAAACCATCTACTTGTTCTACTTGAGGAGATGAAACCCCTTTTACATTTACAATCACATTTTCGACTTTTTTTGCATATACGGAAAGGCTGTCCAAGTTTTCTCCAAATATTTTTATAGCGACATCTTGTTTGATTCCAGTCATTAATTCATTGAAACGCATTTGAATCGGTTGACTTTTTTCGATAAAAACACCGGGTATCACACTTAATTTTTCTTCTATTGCATCACCTAGTTCATCATAAGTTCTACCTGATTTCCATTCGTCTTGCGGTTTCAGAATAATCATTAAATCGGTTGCTCCAGGAGGCATAGGATCAGTAGGCACTTCGCCTGCTCCAGTTTTTCCCACTACAATTTTTACTTCGTCAAATTGTTTTACAATTCTTGCGCCTTGCATTGAGGTTTCAATACTTTGGGATAAAGAAGTTTCGAGAGGCATTTTAAATTCAAACGCATAATCTCCTTCCGCTAAATTTGGGATAAACTCTCCACCCATTTTGCTAAAAATAAAAAAGGTAACTAAAAGCAATGCAACAGTAATTCCAACTATTTTGTATTTTATCTCAATAACCTTTACCAAAAGAGGCTCGTATTTTTTATACAAAAAGTCCATCATCTTATCAGAAAATGTCTTTTTATGACTGATAAGCTTAGGTAAAAACAGGGCACTCATCATAGGAATATAGGTCAATGAAAGTATCATTGCTCCAATAATGGCAAACGAAACTGTTTTAGCCATTGGCCCAAACATTTTTCCTTCAATTCCCACCAAAGATAGAATTGGGAAATAAACGATCATAATAATGATTTGGCCAAAAGCTGCACTGCTCATCATTTTTTTAGCACTATATTCTACAGCGTGATCCATTTGTGGTTGTGTCAGTTTCACCTTAGTTTTATTGTGTTCTAAAAAATAGAGGGAAGCTTCTACGATAATTACGGCACCATCTACAATTAGACCAAAATCTATGGCTCCTAAACTCATCAGATTTGCACTTACTCCAAAAACTTTCATCAATCCCAAAGCAAACAACATAGAAAGAGGTATAGCAGACGCTACGATAAGTCCCGCACGAAGATTTCCTAGAAATAAAACCAATACAAAAATTACAATTAATGCACCTTCAATCAGATTTTTTTCAACGGTAGAAATGGCACGGTTAACAAAGGTGCTTCGGTCAATAAATGGTTCAACTACAACATCATCTGGTAATGATTTTTGTATGACAATCATTTTGTCTTTTATCCTTTGTACGACTTCATTACTGTTTGCACCTTTTAGCATCATTACAATACCACCAACTGCATCTACTTTCCCGTTATAAGTCATTGCTCCATAACGCACTGCACTTCCAAACTTGACATCAGCAACGTCTTTAATAAAAATAGGAACACTATTTGGGTTGCTCTTCACAACAATATTTCTTACGTCTTCTAAAGAAGTAACCAGACCAACACCACGAATAAAATAAGCACTTGGTTTTTTGTCAATGTAAGCACCGCCTGTATTTTGATTGTTTTTTTCTAAAGCATTAAAAATATCAGGAATTGTTACTCCCATTGCTTTTAAGCGATTTGGGTTCACGCCAACTTCATATTGCTTTAATTTACCACCAAAACTATTTATTTCAGCAATTCCGGGAGTTCCGTTGAGTTGTCTTGCTACTATCCAATCTTGCATAGATCGCAAATCCATTGCAGAATATTTATTTTCACTTCCTTTTTTTGGATGTAAAATATATTGGTACACTTCGCCAAGTCCTGTACTAACGGGACCTAATTCGGGTGTTCCTATTCCTTGTGGTATTTGACTAATCGCTTCTTTGAGGCGTTCACTAATAAGTTGTCGTGCAAAATAAATATTGACATCATCATCAAAAACGACTGTGATTACTGATAAACCAAAGCGTGAAATACTTCGGGTTTCTTCTAAATCGGGAAGATTTGCAATACTTTGTTCTATTGGGAAAGTTACCAATTGTTCCACTTCCTGCCCTGCCAAAGTGGGGCAAAGCGTAATAATTTGTACCTGATTGTTTGTAATATCCGGTACTGCATCAATAGGTAATTTGGAAGCACTCCAAACCCCCCAAATGATTAAGAATAAAGTCATCAAACCAATGATGAATTTATTATTTATACTAAAATGAATGATTCTGTTTAACACTATTTATAATGATTAATGTTTATTAATTAATTTATAATTCACAGTAATTGAATGCATCAAATACTGTAAAAGTGATTAATGAAAATTAATAGTGTTATTAATGCACAAGTCATTAATAGCCATTCATTTAAACATTAATCAAAAAAAATTAAGCATTAATTTGTGGCGGTTGCCAAATGCTTCCGTAGAAATTGGAAGTAAGAATTGATTTGTATTCAGGCAGTTTTTTGTCAATTATGTTTTTAATGGCAACAAAATTGTAATTGCATATTGTATTGTAGGCGAAACCTTGGCAACCACAACAGTTACAAATGCACAAAGGAGAACAGGTGTCTTTTTCGTGGTGCTGTTTTGAGCTATTGGTTATAGTTACTTTTACAGACGAAACGCCTTGTTCCTTGTCTGCACAAGGCATACAGGAAAGTACTACGATGATAATTGACAATATGATGTTTGTAAATTTCAAGACTGTAAAAATATGATTTTTATTTTTATAATTAATAAATTATTTATAATGATTATTAATTATTTGTAATATTTATTGTAGTAGTACCAATATTTTGCAGCAACTCCCAATAACAAAAGCAACAAAAGTAGTATTATCATTATAGTACGAATAACAGTGTAAACCGTTATTGGCTTTTTGGATTTAGGTTTAGGGTTGTTCGGTCTTTTTGTTTTTTGCTTTGCCATTATTATATCTATAACTGTAATTAATTTAAATAAAGAAAACTTTGTAACTAACTCTATCAAGTAGAATTGTATTCTTTTAATCATCAAAAAAATTAAGCAATAATTTGTGGGGGCAGCCAAATACTCCCGAAGAAATTGGAAGTAATAATTGATTTGTATTCAGGAAGATTTTTATCAATTATAGTTTTAACCGAAAAGATATTATAAGAACAAATAGTGTTGTGAACGTGACCTTGACATCCACAGCAACTACAAACACATAAAGGGGAGCAAATATCTTTATTGTGATGTTGCTTTGAACTATTGTTTATAGTCATTTTTTCAAACGATACATCTTGTTCCTTATCTGCACAAGGCATACAGGAAAGAATCAGAATTATAATTGACAATATGGTGTTTGTAAGTTTCAAGACTGTAAAAATAGTTTTTTTTTATTTTATGCTTTTGAAATTAAAAATTTTAAAATACTGAATAAGATAACTTAACAGTAACTAAAGATAAGAACAAATACTACTTGGAAATATTTTTCAATTTTTACAAATCTTCGATGCAATAGTTCAAATTTATTCGGATGGGGCTAATAGACCAAATATTAGAGCCAACATTTCTCCTTAATGGATTAGATTTCTTATAGTCCTATAACCTATAATGATTAGAAATTAAAAGCCAAACTCCCCTTTTTAAGGACATCTTATATCTTCAAAGTCGGTAATAAATACTTTTACATGAGATTTAAATAACCGATCACCATGAAGCCATTTACTTTTGACCAAATACCTATAATGATGAACAAAATTCATGATAAATTAGAGCATTTGGAAAAACTTATTGTAAGAATTTCCAATGTAGAAGAAAATAAAGAAGAAGTTCTAAACATTCAAGAAGCATCAAAACTTTTGGATCTATCGGTATCAACAATTTATAGTAAAGTGTGTAAAAGGGAAATCCCAGTTAATAAACAAGGTAAACGTATTTATTTTTATAGACATGAGTTAATGAAATGGATTAAGTCTGGTCGGGTAAAAACTTATTTAGAAATCCAAAACGATATTGAAAAAAGGTCAAAAATCTAATATTTAGATTTTTGACCTTTTTACTTTTTAACCTTCATGTGTAAGTACTCTAATCATATATTACTCAGCTTTTTTTATATCAATGATATAATCAATATTAAAAGTTTATAACTATTTTTGTGTAAACAACTCCTATGAGTTTATGTTATCTTGATAAGGATACTTTGTTTTGTTTTGCGATAGTTTGCTTTAAATTGTACCATAATTGTACCACTAAAGTTGAAAACTCTATTAAAATAAGGAATGTTATTTTCTGCATCGGGAAATAAAATCCTTTAAAATAGTATAAAAAGGCGTTAATTTCATCAATGAATTAACGCCTTTTATATTTTGATATCCGTGAGAAAATAAAAATTCCTATTACACTATTATTTCTTTTTGGCTTACCGTAAGCAGCTGATTTGACAAAAGAAATACAAGTATTTTTTTTGCCTTTTCTATTGGCATATAATTATTCAAATGATCTAGAATGCTTGAAACTACTTTACCATTCATGTTTTTCAAAAGCAAAAACAATTCTACTTGATCCAGATACACTAAAGGTCTCTCCAAATTAGGGTGAATTAGGGCTTGTTTTAGTATTATACAATCATTATCAATTGCATAAACAGTTTTAAACGTAATATTAGAAGAAACAGTAATTACCTCATCCCAAAGTCTGTATAAAACAAAATCAACAGGGATTGGTTCTACTTGTTTTTTTTCAAATACAGTCCTTTCTTTATTAAACTCCTTTTCTAATTTCAGTGTGAAATCGGTTTTGTTTTTAGAGATATCAAGTTGAAAGTTGGCTCTTTTCATCCAGAATTCTGACTCTTCAGAACAAGCCCATGCTTGACTATAATAATCTGCTGTCCAATGTGCATGATTTACAACCGACTCAATCAATTTTTCTTCATAGAACTCCTTTGGGTGTTGTGAATCTGGATCTTTCAAATAGGTATTTATGGCAATAGCCACCTGCAAAGAAAAGCGCATTGCTTTTTCTACACCAGTAGAAGAAAGTGGGTCTAATGTAAAAGCAGCTTCCCCTATTTTTATAAACTGATTATTCCAAGGTACCTGATTAACAAACGAAGTAACGGAGCAAGTTTCTATAAAACTACTCTCAATTTTGTTTAGAAAAGGAGAAAATAATTTTGTTTTACTCATTACATCTAAAAGATGTGACTGTTTATTCTTTTTTAGTGTGATTGGGTCTGTAAAAGTCATAATCCGATAGCGATTTCCACAAACCGGTGATCCCCATAACCAACCATTATCAACAGCTTCAATACATGCTTCTTTATAAATAGAATTATCGACATGAGTCCACATTGCAACAGCCGATGGAGCAATTGGAACTCTTTCATTTAAAAGTGACCCTTTGCGACCCCGTGCGTCTAATACAATTTTTGAATTGATTTTAATTTCGGTCGAATCCTTTATTATATCTAATATCCATATGTTTTTGGAGCTTATGGAATGTTTTAATTTCCCAGGCTGTATTAAATATAAACCTTTAGAAACAGCGAACTTAAGTAATTCATGATCGAGCTTACTTCTATCAACAATTATCCCTCCATTGTTTTGACTCGGACGATGATAAATATTCTCCTTATCTTCCCAAATTACCTTAGCGGAAATATTTTTTAAATACATTGAATCTTCTAAAAGATGATCCGCATTTAAATATTCAAAAATATTGTGAATCCCGGGGGAAAGTGACTCCCCTATTTGTGGTCTTGGAAATTGCTCCTGCTCCAACATACCTACCGAATATCCCATATCCAATAGTCGTATCGCAGCACATAATCCAGCAGGGCCAGCTCCTAGAATAAACACATCAAAAATTTCAGGGAATGTTTTCATCGACAATTAATTATTCCAATTGGGTTTTAATCGTGATAATCTTTCATTGGCTTGAATGGTATAGAACAACCATGATCTTATATAATCACAGGCCGGTCTTCCTTTTTCAATTACTTCATGATGACATCCGCCTCCACAAAGATAACGAGCCCAACATTGTGAACAGGGGTCTTGTTTATTTACATGTCGTGAAGCAAGCCAATTGTTTTGAAGATCAGCTTGTATGCCATTATTTAAATCGCCCATTTTTCCAACATCTTCGTTTACAAAACGATGACACGCAAATAAATCTTCATCCGCAGATACGCCCATGTAACCTGCACCTGCACCGCATGGATAAGGTCTATGGGTTCCTTTGGAAATTTCTTTCAATGCATTAACCATATTCAAAAAAGGATATCGTTTTCCTGCTAATACATTTTTCTCAAAATTAAGTCCGCAAGCAATCATGTTTTCTAACATAACAGACAGCTGCTCTTTATTCATTTCGTTTTGTCCATTACTGGATCTTAACAAAGGTGAAAAACCCACCCCATGAAACCCCATCTGAATAAATTCATCCAAAACTGCCGGAAGGTTAGTATTTTCAGGAGTTACTGTTACTCTCGCAGATACCTGCATTTTTTTTTGCAAAGACAATAAGGGCTGAATATTTTTTATAATGGTATCATAACTTCCTTTACCTCCCTTCATTGGGCGATTAATATCATGATCTTTACCTATTCCGTCCAAACTAATGGTTACCGAAAAGCCATATTCTTCAAAAAAGATTGCATCACTTTCTGTAACCAAAGTTCCGTTTGTAGTAATAGAATAACTGACTTGTATGTTTTTGCTTTTTGCGATTGTTTCTGCATAAATGGTTGCTTCTCTAATCGCTTGTCTATTAATAAGTGGTTCTCCTCCCAGGAAGGTAAGTTGTGCTTTTCCACCTTCGGGGCAATCTTTTAACAATAAATCGATAGCCTTAAAAGCGGTTTCCAAAGACATATTTTTTGTAGGTCCTCCAAAATCACCCTGATCTGCATAGCAATACGTACAACCCATATTGCACTTTTGAGCTATTGCTAATGATAAAGCATACAATCGAGGACTTTGTAATGGCTCGTCCGTAATATATTCCGGAGCGTCCAGTCCCAAAAGAACTAACTCATTTTGCAGACCTTTTTCATTCTTTTGATCCATTAAAGAAGTTATTCTTTGCTCTACTTCCTGAGAAATAGTATAAAGTCTGCTTCCATTTGGAATAAAAATCTGAGTCGATTGACCTCCTTTTATCAAATGTGCTGTAGCAGAACGTGGTCTTGATTGGGGGACAATCATTTGTGCCAACTTCGTTGCAATTGGCACATTTTTTTCCTCCTCTATGAAACTTTCAGTAGCCGCTATCATTTCTTTTTTGTTGATTTAGGTTTTACTGGCTTACTTTCTATTGCATCTTTTCCTTCAATAATAAAATTGAGTTCTCCTTGCCAATTTTCAAAGAGATCTTGGTAGGAAATCAATCTTGAGTTTTGCCAATCATCCGGGATGTAAGATCCTGTTCGTTTTTTTGACATCCATAAATCCCCTGTACTCAAACCATTTTCATCTGGAACGATATTTACAAAATCAGGTCTGCTGGCTGCCCAATAGTAACAAGAACATTCACGGTAATCATTTTGCCAAGGAGCACAAAGACCTTGAGTCAATTCACCGGGTTGTAAAATAGTATCTGAAAATGCAGCACTATTGCCATCAAATATTTTATTAACTGTTAATTTTACTGCAGTGTACTTTTTCGGATTATCCAATTCCTTTAAATCAACCACTACTTCTTCTGTTGATTCCTCAGCTGTAAAATGGCATATTACTTCCTGTCCTTGTTTTTGCAAAACTTCAACCATAGAGTTCGACCATTCCATAAATGAAACACCGTTTGGATTCGAATCTGTTTTTAAGGGTACACTTGGTCCCTCTGGAAATACAGGTCCAAAGGTTTGTACCATTGTAGGTTTACGTTCTATAGCAACCAATCGATGACCTTTTAATTTATAAATTTCATCGCATTCCAGTACATAATTATTATTTTCAATAAGGACAATTCCATTAAATGCTCTTCTCCAAAGATTTCTAAAATCAAATTCCAGTCCAGGAAAGCAATTTGATATTGCTGTTCTTGGTAAAACTGCAATAGGATTTCCTGTTCCTCTATAATGTAATTGCGCTGTTAAATTATTGGCAACTAAAGGCGAGCCATACGATACTGGCAACGTATCCGGATTAATATCCTTAAACATAGAAGTAGCTGCTGCCTTTACAATCATATTGATTTGTCGATAGGTAAAAGTAAGTGACCTACCATCGGCACCACGCATTAATGCAGGCATTTTTCGAAGTGCTTTACTTGATAAATCTCCTATTTCTGTAGGTTTACGTAATAAATCACCAAACCAAGGCGATGCCCCAGAACTTAAACCATTAAACACTCTTTCATGTAATACTTGCAAAGCAAGATTATCAACAAGAGAGGTTGCCATAATAGGTTCAAAAAAACGTCCAAAATCATTTGTATTTTGACGTACCATAGTGCTGGCAACATTCTGTTTCCCTTCATAACTATTACCATTCATAATCGTTGTATTCATCAAACGAATGGTCTCAAAAGCTCTGCGAATAATTTCTTCGGCTTCTTCTATACTTACTTCTCCTTCTATATCCGTACCCAATATAATTTGTTCTAACTCATCTGATACTACACGAATTGGCAAAGTATCTGGAGCGAAAGAAGGAGGTCCAGCACTGATATGTGCTTTGGCTGTTAATGTCTTTTCACCTGAAACTTTTAGTTTAACAGTTACAAAACCATCACATTCATCATCAACATATCCCCAGCTTACCTGCCAACTTTCTTGTTTATCATCAGTATATGAATAGCCCGCAAAAATTTGTGCCGGAGCAGTGTAGAATATATTAGCAGTGCTACCTTCTTTGTAATCACGCCATTTTCCTTTGTTTTTATCATACAGTATTTGATCTTCACTTTTAAAAGTCGGATCTAGCTCTATATCATTATCACCTTGACCTGTTTTTCTGTATAAATCTGAACCATACACTTTTCCTCCAGCAGGTGTATATCGCAATCTTAATTCTGGAAATTCTGCTGTCGGTTTTACATACTGAATAGAACCCAGCGGTAGTTTTTTGTTTGGGAGAAAATTTTCACAATCAGCTAACAATGGTTTTAATTCATGTGAATTAATTCCTTTGATTGTTGCTGTCATTTTATCATTTACATCCCCAGTTCTTCTGAATATTTTTATGTTGGCTACATTTACATCCCAGCTGATATCTTCTAAACTTAATTGACATTGCTTAAGTAGTTCTTCTGTAAGAGGTACTAAATCCTTCGGATTTTGGTCTGTAATAGCAAACACTTCCAAAAAAGGAGAAACCGGATGTATCTTTCCTTTTCTATCAGCTAGACTTGTAACTTCTTTGAATTTTATATTTGTAGGCACATGAGCTTTAATTTCTCCTGAGTATGGATCTACTGATAAAGTCGTTTGTGGAGTAATCTCTCTATAGTCAAGTGGTTTTTCTTTTGATAATTGAAGATCATACGCAGCCATTGGTTCATTTGATTCTCCTAATCTGCCAATTGCAATAGGCGGAAGAATTCGTAATTCTATAATTTTCATATCGTAGTATTTTTTAAATATTTTAATTGAATTAATTTAAAGCTAAACCAGATTATCTTGTGTTAAGTTCGCAATTGCAAGTAGTAATTTTTGATCGGCTTCTTGTAATCCATTCAAATATTGAATATGTGGTTGGTTTTTAAAGTGCTTTAACTCTTTTATGATGTTATTTGATGCTTCCAGAAGATCTTGATGTAATCTCCATCGATTGTGTTCTCCAAAAGGCAAATCAAATGTATAAGGGAGTGTAAATGGTGGCCCAGCCATTATTTTACCATCTTCAATAGTAGGAGTTTGAACTAAGATAGTCGCCAAACTTCTTAAATTATACATTTCACCGAAGGCAGAATTGATGATCATACCACGAGGAGAAGAATTCCCTGAATTGTTAAAACCATTATCCAATAAAAAACTATGATTTAGGAAATTAAGTAATAATCGATAACGGATATCACATAAATTTGCCCAAAGTATTGCTTCTGGATTTGTAATTTCATCAGCTCCATCTTCTATTGATGGAATAGTAGAATTGGAATCCACTGCTGCATCATTTTTAGAGCCCACATAAGGATTCGTAGCTACATTACGAGAAGGCTCAAAATATTCGTTTACTTCCAATATCTCTTTGTATTCTTTGTAGATATGCAAAAACCGTTCAAAATGAGATGGCGTAGCATCCTCTTTTGTATCTAAACCTTCCCCTTGCTCTGCTATTTCTGACAATGCATTATAAGCATCATCACGAGATAATAATGGTGCCACCAATACATCGGGGCTTTTGGTATAAATATTTTTTCCATCACTTCCTCTGTTACCTCCAGTATATCCTCTTCCCCATTCATCAAACTTAGCTTGGCAATTATACGTTGCAGCTTGAAAGGTTTCATCAGATATTACCTCAGGATCTTTGATTAATTGAAGCAATACTATAAATAAGGCCCCAACTGTATGCGGATCTGATACGGTTGAATCTACATTCTTTAAAATTTCTTTTGCCAAAGGATCATCACTTTCCAGCCAATCAGCAGGAGCCTCCGCATAAACATACTTAGCAAGTGAGTTCATAGAAAATTTTTCTAAAGTAAAAGGAAAAGGATAAAAAGGACTATCCCAAGGATAACTTTCTCTTCCAAAATTTAAGGGCGCTCCAATCACTTTCAATACATTTTGAACCGAAATAAAATGCCCCATTTCTTCTTTTGCAATACCCAAAATTATGTTTTGCCAAGTATGTACTTTTTCTTGATGCTCTTTTGGAATTTGTGCCCCACCCATACTATAAGCAGAATATAAATACTGCAACATCAGTCCTTGCTCAATTTCGGCATCTATTTGAAGTAACATCGTAATGTAGTCTTTCCCATTAAATTGAGAAGGTACCTTAAATGGTTTTTTACTTTCACTTTCTGTCGTGTCATAAGTACTTATAACACTATTATCAGCCATAAACATTTTTTTTGAAGAGGTGTCTTTTAGCTCATTATTACTTTTTGCCCATTCTAATATTGGTAAAATAAAATGGTCTCTTTTCTGGTTGAAATTCATAATATATTGTTTAGTTAAATTTCTATTTAATCATTCAAAGATTATAGCCTTGAAAAACAATGACTATTAGTATTTATAAATAGTATGCTTTTAAAATCTATAAAAACTGTAATCTTTAGATGCAAAAAACTCCACAGTATCTCTTTATATAAAGACACTATGGAGTTTTTAAACATTTTATCCTTTGTTGTAAGGACATCCTGAAGCTGCCGCAGAAGATTCAGGTTTATAACTTCCATCCGTTTTTTTAATACCGAATTGCTCTTCTGCCAAAGCTCTTTGATCGGCAGGAACATCTTCTATTTTTCGGAGTGTATTAATCTGTATGTGTGGCCAGCTCGTAGTACCTCCGTCATCTCCAAAATGAAATTCGAAAAATATAATTTGTTCGTATTGCAACTGAAGAATTTCCCTTCCGTCCTCTACAACTGTTTCAATCCACATTCGCATATTCATTTCGACTGTAGGTACAAAACGATTTACAAATGGAACATTTAATATCCCTCCTTGTGCCCCAGTTTTATTTTTGGATGACATCTGAATAAGTACGTGATTTTTTATATTTTCTCCTTTGATGGAATCACGAAGTCTTAAATCTGGTCTTACCGAATACGGATATAAATCATGAGCAAGTATTCTTTGTGTATAGATTTTATTTTCTCCAGGATCATTTACATCATCAAGTTTTTCATGCACCCAGGCAGGTGCAGGTTTATCAAGATTTATAGCTTTATTGGTTTCGTTTGCACCAGCTCCTCCCATTGTTCTCGAAATTGAAAGATGATCATACTTCCAAGCTGCATCACCTTCTGGAAATTGTGGCGAACCATCAACTAAATAAGGGGAATGCTTTGGTTCTGAATCTCCTGGTTTTGGAGCACTTGGAATCAAATCTCCTAATAAAGTTATAGTACTTCCATGAGGAATTACTCCGCTTCTGGAAATAGAATAATCTGGTATAAAATAAGGGCCTGTCTGTCCTGCTCCTTTTTTAAGTTCTTTGGCTGCAATAATATCCAAATATGGTCGTCCATTCAAATTTTCCAGAGTTACATATTCTTTTTTACCCTCATCATTTAAAACATGAAAAAGAGTCTCATCCTGATAGCCGCTTTTATATAAATCTTTATTCGGGTTATCTGGTGATATAGCGTGTATACCGCGGTCTTCTTCAATAGATTTTTCAGTAGCAGCATAATTAAATACATCACTAAGCCATAAATACATACCGTTCTCCTCGTGAATTGAAGTGTATTTTAGATCTGTTTGACCCTCTACACTGTTTACGCTCTTAATACTTTGATCGTATTTTACAGCTCCACAAAATTGTTCATTACCTCCACCGCGATTGCGAACTCCTCCTGGAACTAGATCAAAAGTCAATTTTTCTATATACTCTTCACATACGAAACTATATTTCCCAGGAATACCTCCAGAATTTGTACCTGGAGAAGGCATAATGGTAGTATGTATACCAGTTCCAATCATTTTTTTCTGACTGTCATTATTATAGCTAACCCAAGTACCCTCTAATACTTGTAAAATACCATAATCAACATTGCTAGCTATTTTCGGTAGGTCATTCTCATAAAAAGGTCTAATTGGATCTTCTATTTGGACTTTTGAATATTTGTCCATCAGATTTCCTAATATGCCTTTGTCTTCTTCTTCAGTGGCACCAAATAACATTTGTTTTGCTTTTTCAACCAAATTGGCGGCTGAATTAGGTAAATTTATTTCATCTGAAGAGTCTTTACGTTTTAACATGATATCATTTTTTAAAGTTAATAATTGGTATATTTAAGGCTGTACTTATATTGGGAAGCTAATTGGCACTTATATTAAATCAATAGCCTATTCTTTCAAGCTTATATCTAATTTTCAGATTATCAAATAGTAGTTCAGTTAGTTTTCCTAAGCGAATTAAATCCAATAATTGGCTATTCAAAGTTGACAGAATAATAGGCTGAATTATTAAAAAATGTCATAAAAGCTCGATATTTGGGTATAAAGGATCTCTTTTTAAATCCTATTTTATCGCTAACAAATGACATACAAGTCATATATCGTAATGCTTTTACCAAAAATGTAATTTTCAAGCATAACCGTTTAGCCTTAATTGTGAACAGATTAGTACGTCAGTTAGCATCATTCGGTTGGAAAAGCACTCCTTCGCGTAAGATTTGACACTAAATTATTTGCTTATGTGTAGTAATCTTCTATTTTTGTAACCTTGAATTTAAATAAAATTATCATGAAAGACTTAGTTGCAAAAATTAATGCGGAAATTGAAACATTTAAAACTGAATCAGAATCACTTGTTGAAAAAGGTGTAAAAGCTGCGGGAGCAAGAGCTCGTAAATCAAGTTTAGAAATTGAGAAACTTCTAAAAGAATTTAGAAAAGTTTCTGTTGAAGAATCTAAAAAATAATTTATTTCAAAAAAGCCCTTAAAAATTTTTAAGGGCTTTTTTTTTATCTATTACGTACTAAAAAAAAGATACTTAATGAATAGCTTATATATGCTAAAAAGGAGAATATCCCTTTTGAAGTTATCCGAAGCTCATTTGCAGGACACGGAAGCATGTTTGAAGGAGGCGGAAGATAATTTGTAAGCGACGGAAGATCTTTTGAAGGAGGCGGAAGATAATTTGTAGGCAGCGGAAGACCTTTTGAAGGCGACGGAAGATAATTTGTAGGCAACGGAAGACCTTTTGAAGGCGACGGAAGATCTTTTGTAGGGGGCGGAAGATAATTTGTAGGCAACGGAAGCTCGTATCAGGGCATTGTTTTTCTACGAAAGTCCTATTTTACTGGGAAGAACACAAAAATGGCTGAAATAAGCAAAAAAAATGGGTAGCGGTTTGTAATTTTATATTTCTATATTTGAAATTAAGAATAAAACGAAACAAAACTTTGTTAAGCTAGCCTATTATTAGTGTATACATACTATTTTATGGCGCATATATACGAGTTGGCAGTAATTATCCCGCAGAATAACGAAAAACACAATAATAAATGAAAACTAAAATAAATTTAAATCTATTTACAGCGAATTATTTTATTTTGAGTTTGTTCTTATTGCTCTTAAATGATTTTTATTTAAAATATGAGTTTCATAATTTTATGACGGGAAAATTATCCGATTTTGCGGGTTTATTTATTTTTCCATATTTTATTTCAGTTTTCTTTACTAACAAAACCAAAGAAATTTATATTTTCACTTTTGTTTTATTTATTTTTTGGAAACTTGAAATTTCTGAACAATTCATCAAGTTTATTTCAAAAATTACAGACTTTGCTTTCCATAGAACTGTAGATTTAACAGACCTAATTGCTTTATCAATTTTACCAATTTCCTATCATTATTTTCATAAAAAAAATGAAGAACAAAAGGAGAATAAGAATAATAATTTTGCGCTAAATTCATTAATTGGAGTAATAACAATATATTCATTTTTAGCAGATACAAATCCAAGACAAGAAGCAAAAGTAAAAATTAAATCCGAAAAAGAATTCACAATACAAATTAGCAAAAAACAAATCTTAAATAATTTAATAACAAGTGAGGCAAATATTTTAGAAACTGATAGTTTATTTACTATTACTTTTGATATTCCAGAATATAGAGCTGAAGCAACTGCCAAAGTACGAATAGTAAAAGCTGATGAAAAAAATACAATTTTTAAAATAGATAGTATTAGTGAAGTGTTAGTCACGGGACGTTTGTTTTTTGGAATTAGTCAAAGTAATATTGACGGTTGCGAAAAAATGAATGTTAGTGAATATGAAGAAAATTTTAAAACAAACTGCATTGATATAATTACCAATGTCCGAAAAACAGAATATCCAACCTATTATGCATACAAAACAGAATAATGGAAATAAAATAACTACTGCCAACAAACCGTTACAAGCGATTTGGGCATTTGGCTCAATTTAAAAATGGTTTTGTATTTGGAAAATTTGTGCATAATGGAAAAAACTCGCATCTTTAATCCCAAACCTCTTGTAGCGCCAGAACGTTGGCAGTAATTTTAAAAAAATTAGAAGTGAAAAAAATACTTAAAATAATAGGAATTTATCTTTTTTTAATTGTCGTAAATCAAAGTTGTTTGAATGAGCATGACTACATTTCAGATATTGAATTTAGCGGAGCAACAGGTAGTAACCTAAATAATGAAAAAAATTATAATTATTTTACAAAAACAGACGTATTAAAAAATGATATAATTTTTATAATTGGATATAAATACCAGTCTATGGCAAGTCTTGATTTAGGGTTGTCAGAAAAATGCTATGCCTTTTCAGGAGGTCAATCTATTGATAATGATATATTAGAAGACACATATTCATTAAAATTTGACCGTCCTTTTAAATATAAAAATTTGATTATAAATGCAAATCAAAATTTATTTGAAATTGATGAAATAAAAAATCAAATAAAAATATATGAAGGTCTTAGCGAAGGCGCTAATAAAGTAATTTTATTTAGTCAAGAATTTAAAAGCGAAAGTGTATTTACGTCTGAAGATTATGAAGTTACGTTTAATTGTAGCACTTCTGATAATAGAAATTTTGAAAAAAAGATTATCGTAAAAATTGAAAACTAAAAAAACTACTGCCAACCGTTACAAGATATTTGGGCATTTGGCGGAATTTAAAGATGGTTTTGTACTTGTAAAATTTGTACCTAATAGAAAAAACTCGCCTCTTTAATCCCAAACCTCTTGTAGCGCCAGAACGTCAGGCTGTGAAAACAAATCAAAAAAAAGAAACTATTCGGACCTGTCGGAGAAAAATCTCATACAGTCGATTCTCAGAGGGTATTTTTGAGTTTATTCACAGACTGACATTATAGGCAATTTTAGCGCAGAGACAAAAAAAGTGGTAAGAAAATTATGAATCCATAAATAAATTTTTAGATGATAAATATTGATGATTATATTAAAGACTTTTCCAGAATATTTAAAAATATGGAAAATATGCAACCTTGGAATATTACAAATGATTTAAAAAGCATAATTGAAAGCGCAATCTCAAACTTGAATGAAGATTATCTAATTACAGATAACGTTGCAATTCATAAATCAGCTGTTATCGAAAATGGAGTCACTATAAAAAAGCCTGCGATCATTTCAGAAAATTGTCATATCGGTGCTAATGCATATTTCAGAGAAGGTATTTATTTAGATAGGAATGTTAAAATTGGCCCCGGTTGTGAAATAAAAAACAGCATTATTTTTTCAAACACAGCAATCGCCCATTTTAATTACATAGGAAATAGCATTATTGGTAGAAACGTCAATTTTGAAGCGGGGTCAATATCTGCCAATCATTATAACGAAAGAGAACATAAGAAAATTTCAGTTCTTTATAATTCTCAAGTAATTGAAACTAATTCTGAAAAGTTTGGTTCACTCGTTGGTGATGACTCAAAAATTGGTGCCAATGCAGTCTTGTCTCCCGGAACTATTTTAACCAAAAAATCAATTGTAAAAAGACTTCAATTAGTTGAACAAATAGCAGAGGAAAAATAAAAACTACTTATAATAGCCATTACACAAGATTTAGGCATTTGGCTAAATTTGCTGCTGGTTTTGTACTTGGTAAATTTGTGCATAATGGAAAAAAAAGTAGAATAATTTGAAAAAACTCAAAATTGAATTATAAAAATAAATGGTTTCAGATAACTGCAACCCCTATATAAACCATCATAAAGTTATTCCTAACTTTGAGAGAATTAGTCAATACTAGTCAACTTTCATTCATAAAAAACCTCATCAATTACTCTTCTTATAACTCAAAATAGCCAGAGTATTAAAAACTACAGCAAAACTAAGAAGAGCGATGAGTTGAGAGCCCAATTCCGAAATACCGCTCCCTTTTAAGTAAACAAGACGCATGACCTGCATAAAGTATTTTAATGGATTTATGGTAGTCATTAATTGAGCCCATTGGGGCATACTTTCTACTGGCGTAAACAATCCACTAAGTAATATCAAAATAAGCATAAAGAAGAACACCACAAACATAGCTTGTTGCATGGTATTGGAGTAATTGGATATCACTAATCCAAAACCAGAAACACCCAAAATATAGATTGCTGCAAATAGATAAATGATTCCTAAATTTCCCGCAGGTATTAAACCATAAGCAAAATAGGCGACTCCGAAACTGATGGTTAACACGATGAACCCAATAATCCAATAAGGTATTAATTTTGCTAAAATGAATATTCCTTTGGTTACTGGTGTTACATTTATTTGTTCCATAGTACCACTTTCCTTTTCCCCAACTATATTTAATGCAGGAAGGAAACCGCATAACATCGTAAGTATCATTACCATCAAAGCAGGAACCATAAAAATGCTATAACTAAGATGTGGGTTGAATTTATTTTGAGGAACAATCTCAATAATAGGACTATTTCCAGATGTCATTTGCGAAGGATTTATCCATTGACTCCTAACTTGATTCGAAAAATCTCCAACAACACTTGACAAATAAGCGCTCCCCAGACCACCTTTAGTCCCGTTAACAGCATTGGCAGCAATCATCAATTTAGCATTTTGATTGCGCACTAAGTCTCTTTCAAAATGTGATGGTATCTCTAAAACAATATCGGATTTATCGGTTTCAATGCTTTTTAATCCCTGATTATAATCTGTAGCAACTTCGGTCAATTTAAAATACCCGCCCGAACTAATCTTCTGAATCAATTGTCTCGAATACGTACTATGATCATTATCAACAACACAAAGATTAATATTCTTTACCTCAAAATTGGCTGCCAATGGAAATACCAAAATAGCCATGAGAGGATAGCCTATTATCATTCTTGGCAGGAATGAATTTCTCAGAATCTGTTTGAATTCCTTCTCTAATAAAAATTTCAGCATCATTACTCCAGTCTTATTTTAAATTTTTTCAAACTAACTATAATCAGTACCAATGCCATCGCACAAAGTATCAGAACTTCTTTCCAAACCGAACCTATTCCAACCCCTTTTATCATTATGTCTTTTACAATAATGATGAACCATTTGGCTGGAATAATATTCGATATCCATTGCAATACAATTGGCATGTTTTCCGTTGGGAACATCATTCCCGAGAGCAACATTACCGGCATCAAAAAAACCACCCCAGAAACTAACATTGCAGCCAGTTGGGTATCAGTTATGGTCGAAACCAAAAGTCCCAAAGAGAGCGAAACAACTATAAAAATTAAACAAACAATAATTAACCAAAACAAACTCCCTGCAATAGGCACACCCAACACAAAAACAGATAAAAGTAGCACAGTTGCCAGATTCACACAGGAAATAAAAAAATAAGGTACAGCTTTCGCTAAAATGATATAGATTGGTTTCATTGGCGAAACGAGTAGTATTTCCATTGTTCCCAGTTCTTTTTCTCTAACAATGGAGATAGAAGTCATCATGGCACAAATTAACATCAATATCATCCCTAATACACCAGGAACAAAATTATAAGCGCCTTTCATCTGTGGATTGTATAGTAATTTTGTTTCTGGTATAATTTGAAAAGGTATATTGGTTTGCGACATTAAATCTCGCTGATAACTACCAATGATAGCCGATGCATAATTAGTCAAAGTTGTTGCTGTATTTGGGTCAGTAGCATCGGCAAGTAATTGTATTTGAGCCTTACCTGTATGCATCAGAGTTTCATTAAATTTATCACTGAATACAACAACCAAACCTACTTTTCCATCCTTAAAAACTTCGTTCAATTCGGAAGAACTGCTTAAATATCTGGTTACTTCAAAATAATCACTGGCTTGTAATCGTTCAATAATTCGTTGAGTAGAAATATCTTTGGAAGGATCGTAAATCGCAATTTTTGCATTTTTAACTTCTGTGGTAATGGCAAATCCAAATAGAATAATTTGAATAATCGGCATCAACAATAGAATCATCATCGTTCGTGCATCCCGAAAAATGTGATAAAATTCCTTTCTTACAAATGTTATAAACTGCTTCATTTTAATTTACGAATTTTGAATTACGAATTTTGAATTACGAATTTTTCCCTTTGGACTTTCAACTATCAACCATTAACTATCAACTTCTTTTAATCCGCTTGACGTGTTGCTTTACGTGCCAATTTCTGGAAAACTTCATCCATACTTACAGCTTCAAACTGTTTTTTGAGGTTTTTGGGAGTATCGAGAGCTTCAATTTTTCCATCAACCATGATAGAAACTCTGTCGCAATATTCGGCTTCATCCATATAGTGTGTTGTCACAAAAACGGTAATACCATCGGCGGCAGCCTGATAAATAAGCTCCCAAAACTGTCGCCGTGTAAAAGGATCAACTCCTCCTGTTGGCTCATCCAGAAATACAATTTTAGGATTATGAAATATCGATACTGAAAAGGCTAATTTCTGTTTCCAACCCAATGGCAAATCTTTTACCAAAGTATTTCGTTCACTTTCAAAGTTCAGAGTGTGCAATAATTTGTCCGTTTTGTCAGCAATACTTTTTTCATCCATTCCATAAATACCGGCAAACAATCGAATGTTTTCCCAGACTTTTAAATCGTTGTACAAAGAAAACTTCTGACTCATATAACCGATATTCTTCTTAATCATTTCAGGCTCTTTTTTGATATCAAAACCTGCAACAATTCCGCTGCCTTCGGTCGGTATGCTTAATCCACATAACATGCGCATTGCGGTAGTTTTACCTGCTCCGTTGGCTCCTAGAAAACCAAATATTTCGCCTTGCTCTACTTCAAGAGATATTTGATTGACAGCAGTGAATGCGCCAAAACGTTTTACAAGATTATTTACTTCAATTACTTTCATACGGCTGTGGTCTTAATATCATTGCCTAAATCCATAAAGCAATCTTCAATAGTAGCTTCAATTGGTTCAATATGGATTTCTGAATGTCCTTTTTCTGTTAGAAACTGTGTTAACTCATCCATCGAATAGTCTTCATTTGCAATGGTAACGTGAAGATTTTCTCCAAACGCAAAACAACTGAGTACATTTTTATTCGACCTAACATCATACAAAAGAGTGTGCATATTACTACTTTGAACTGCCCATAAAATTTTATCAAACTGTTTAATTATATTTTTGGGAGAATCAATTTTTAAGATTTTCCCATCGGTGATAAGGGCAATCCTGTTGCACAATGTGGCTTCATCCATATACGGCGTAGAAACCAAAATAGCAATTCCTTGTTGTTGCAGCCTTTTGAGCATATCCCAAAATTCTTTTCGGGAAACGGGATCCACTCCAGTAGTTGGTTCATCCAGAAACAAAACTGATGGTTTATGAATCAAAGCACAACTCAGTGCCAATTTTTGTTTCATTCCACCTGATAAAGCACCAGCTTTTCTGTCTTTGAAAGGTTCAATTTGTTCGTAAATATCTTTTATAAGATGGTAATTTTCTTCAATAGTGGTATTAAAAACAGTTGCAAAAAAAGTAAGATTCTCTTCTACGGTTAAGTCCTGATATAAAGAGAATCGCCCAGGCATATATCCAACATGATTACGTATTTCTTTAAAATCTTTTACAACATCTAAGTCAACTACAGAAGCTTGTCCACTGTCCGGTAATAAAAGAGTAGTCAGAATACGAAACAAGGTCGTTTTTCCTGCTCCATCTGGTCCAATGATGCCAAATATTTCGCCGGAACCTACCTCAAATGAAATATCATCCAGCGCTTTTTGCTTGGCATAACTTTTATTAATATGCTTTACTGAAACTACGCTCATTACTGGGCTATTTTAATTTCACCGTACATTCCAATTTTTAGATAACCATCGTTAGGAACAGCAATTTTTACCGCATAAACCGAATTGGCTCTTTCATCTTTTGTTTGAATGGTTTTGGGAGTGAATTCAGATTTGTCAGATATCCAGCTAATTGTTCCTGAATATTCTTTTTTCTCTTCTTTTCCAAAATCAACAAACACCTTTACTTTTTGATTTAGCTTAATTTGTGAAAGTTGACTTGAAGTTATATACCCTCTCAAGATCATATTTTTCACATCTGCAATTTTATAAAGCGGTCTTCCTACCATTGTCATCTCAAAAGCATTAGAATATTTAACCAGGACTGTGCCGTTTATTGGATTAATGATGTTACATTTTTTTAATTGGTCATTGATTTGCGCCATTTGAGCATTAACAGTACTTCCTTGTTCATTAAGAGATAAAGTTGTGGTGTTTAGCATACTTTTTTGCGCATCTATTTTTGATTGTAAAACAGTAATACGAGTATTGGCATCATCCAATTGTTTTTTAGAAGCCACGTCTCCTGCTACCAAATTGGCTATACGTTTTTTATCGCTTATTGCATTTTTGAGTTCTTCTTGCAAAGAAGCAATTTGAACACTGACATCAGGTCTTCCTGATAGAATTGCCTTTTTATTTTGAGATAATTGTGTCTTATTCAAATGCAATTGTGTACTGTCAATAGTACCTACTTGTTGGTCTTCTTTTAATAAATCACCTTCATTAATATTTAGTGCCAAAATCTGACCGCTAGCTTCTGCTGAAACGATTACTTCTGTGGCTTCAAAAGTTCCTGAAGCATCATTCTCATTTTTTGTGTCTTTGCACGAAAACAAAAAGAAAGTTAGGGTTACCAATGATATTATTTTATATTTCATATTTCAAGAAGTTTAAAAGTTTAATATTGTTTAATGGTTTAAAAGTTCGAAAACCGAATTCCATCATTTATAATTCATAATTAACAATTAACAATTAGAATCAATTTCCTTTTATTGTTTTATAATTGTATAAGCTCATAAGTAATTGTACATTATGTAATGCTTTGTTACTGCGTGCCTCACTTTCTTTATTTATAGCAGTAATCAAATCGTTCATTGGACTCATGCCGTTATCTTTTTTTAGTTGGTATGCTTTTGTTATTTTCTCTTTTAGCAACACAATTTCGTCATCTTTGATAAGGATTGCTTTTTGCTTTTCAATTTCGTTTGAGGCTTGTTGCAGTTGAAGATTGTTAGTGAACAAAAAAGAATCCTGTTGAGTATTGATTCGTTCCTTTTGGATTTTCTCTAGTTCCCTGTTGTTTGATGATTTGTATAATCCATGAGTATCCCATGACATACTTAATCCAGCTACAGCCAAAGATGAAACTTCGGAAGTACCCAAACTCATTCCCGGACTTATAAAGATACCTGCACCGAGTAAACCAACTTTAGGCATAAGAGAAACTTTGTCCATAGAAGATGAAGCTTCTGTTAGTTTTATTTGATTGGCATATAAATTTAGTTCGGCTCTATTATTGGTTAATGACGCATAATTTTCTACTGTTATTGGTTTGTCTAATTGAACATCTTCTTTGAGGGGTTCACCTATCATATAGGAAAGCATTTCAACATATCCCTTTCGGGTAAAGTTGAATTCGATTTTCTTTTGTTCAAGGGATAAAATTTCGGATTTAACTTCATCAACATCCGATTGATATCCCAAACCGTTGTCTTTTGACAGTTTTGCACTGTTCAGATTACGATTTAGATTCTCGTTCAGAATTTTTAATTGATTTAATTGTTCATCAACAACCAAAATCCCAAAATACAATTGATTTACTCGTTCTTTAATACTATTAAAAGCTACATCTGTACTCGCCTTATCAACTTCGGCACTTGCTTTGGCTATATTTTTTTGAGCTTTTGTAGCGCCACCATCCCAAATATTTTGATTGATTTGTGCAATACCTATAAAGATATAATCTTTTTTGTCTGCTGGTTCACTGCCTGGCAATGATACCGATGGTAATCCTTTAATAAGATATCCACCAATACCAGTAACGCTTAATTGAGGAAGCCAAGCTTTATTGGCGTTTGAAAGCGTATAATCAAGTGATTTTGAAATAAGGTCGTATTCCTTAATGAGCGGATAATTGGCCTTTGCTTTTTCCTGACAAGATTCAATTTTTAATTGTGAATAAGTGTAGGAAATGGGAAATAAAAATAAAAGTGTGAGTACTATTTTTTTCATTTTACATATTTATTAATTATTCATTCAAACTCATTAATTCATAATTTTAGTGATAAGTTCCTCACTATACAGCCACAGTTTTTCTTTGTAATTTTTTTCAAAAGCTATAGGAGTTTGTTTTTTCTTTTCGAGAAGAATTCCTGTTACTCCTTGAAGTTCTTTTGAAGAACAAGCCTCAACCCCAGTTGTAGAAGTGTCAGACATCATTGGTGACATCAATTTAAATAATATTCGCATAACCAAAGGCATATTGTTTCCCAAATTAGATCGAATTAAACCAGGTGCAAACGAGATGACATCAATGTTTTTACTAGCATATTTCTCAGAAAGTAATTGAGTTAATACCGATTTTGCATGAACTGTTTTATTGGCTATAAGTAAACCATTATATTTTTTAACAGATTGCAAGTCATCAAAATTAAGGACTGGTTTCAAATTTTGTGATGCAGGACCGCCTACATTTACAATTCTGGAACCTTCTGTTTTTTCTAATAAAGGAGCTAATTTGGTTGAAAGTACCAAGCCGCTTAAATAATTAACAGCAAATGTCATTTCAAGACCTTCAGCCGTTTCTTGTCTTTTGGGTAGCATTACACCAGCAATGTTTGCCAAGACATCTAAACTTTTATGCTCTTTCATAAATTGGTCTGAAAATTGATTCACGTTTTTCATATTACTCAAATCTAACTCAACAAATTGAGCGCATTGAGCACGTTTAGCATTGAGTTCTTGTTCAGCAGCTTTTCCTCTTTCACGATTTTTTCCAACGATCAAGACTTTGAAGTCTAATAAAATCAATTCTTTAGCAATTGATAAACCAATGCCTGATGTTCCTCCTGTTATTAATGCTGTTTTCATTTTTCTAATTTATTATAGTCATTGAAGTTCTTACTTCATAAAATATTTTTTTAAGCCATTAAAAGTATTTTTCGATTACTTGTAACTTGTTATGTAGATTCTAACATTGCTTTTACCCAAATTGGAATTAATTCTTTTCTTTCTTTCATTAATAAAGTAAATGAATCTTCATCTGCTAAACCAGAAAATAACATCATCGGTTTAGCAACAAATGGAAAAACCGTCATTCCTAAAATACTTATCAGAAAGTGAACTGGATTTATATCACTTCTCCTTTCTTTCAACTGTTTCATGAATGAGGATTGGAAAATGACTTTATCGAACGGAATATTCTGAACGATACTTGTATTCTCCTTTCTGAGTTCGTTCAATACAAAAATAGGTAGGTCGGCACTTTCTGAAAGAACATCAATATAACCAGAAACTACCAATTCAATTTTTGTTTCAAGGGATGTAGTAGCATCATTCAAAATCGGTATTATAACTCCAAATAGTTTTTTAAATTTTTCCTGCATTATTTCATCAAACAGCTTCTGTTTGCTTCGAAAATAGTAATTCAACAGAGCCAGATTAATACCAGCTTCTTCAGCAATATCTCTAGTTCGAGTCCCCGAAAAGCCTTTACGCATGAAAACCTTTCGTGCTGCTTCTTTTATTTTCTCCTCGGTAGATTCAGATTCTGTTTTAGATATCTTGGGCATCTTATTTATTTTGAATTGAGTTCTAAAATTAAAAAAAAAAAATTAATTTAATCAAACATTTTAATCAAATGATTAAAAACAAAAATGGATGCACATCTCTCCTTAGATTTTACTTAAAAAAATAGTCTCAAGCCAGTTAAAATTTCTTAACTCTAATATAAAGCACACCTAATAAAACACAATCTGGCAGCAATACCTTATTGGAATTTAACAAAAAACACATGAAAAATATTAAAGGAGAATAAACATCTTTACTAATGAATTACGTTTAATTGACAATTTGAGATTAAGCTGCAAAAATCCTTACCTTTCTTAATTAATTAATTATATTTGCGCCGTCTTAAAACTATCCTAATTTCAATCTAAAAATAGTTGTAATTCAGTAGTTATAAAAATATTTAATTTTGAATCCAATATAAATTGGTTTTCTTTCAAACAGCATTCAATTCATAAAATGAATCCATTTAAAAACGGTTTATACGCCATTCTACTTTTACTTTCTCAAAATGTAATTTTTGCTCAACGAGGAGAAGAAACATCAATAAACCAAAACCCACTACCTACATTTCTTACTGCAAATTCAATTGCCTTCACTGATGCTCAACTAATAAAAGCAGACAGTTATAATATGCTTACAATTGGTGACAGTACTGCAATGCTGAAAAATGGAACTGCTTACCCTCCTGCAAAAAGAGATTGGAGAAGACTGGGATATGCAAGTGCTATGTATGCTGGAACTGCTACACTTGCTTTTGGAGTACTTTGGGTTATGCCAGAAAGTGTTAGTAATTGGGACAAAGATGAAATTAAAGAAAAGGGAGTTTTATGGAAATGGAAGGAAAATGTAAAAGCAGGTCCAGTTTGGGATGATGATGACTGGGTTCTTAACTATATAACACACCCATATTCTGGGGGTGTTTATTATATGACAGCTAGAAGTAGTGGTTTTAATATTTTTGAATCTTTTCTATATTCAGCATTCATGTCCACTTGTTTCTGGGAATATGGAATTGAAGCTTTTGCAGAAATACCATCCAAACAAGATCTTATTATAACACCTGTATTAGGATCTGTTGTTGGAGAAGGTTTCTTTTATGCTAAAAAAACTATTTTAAGACACGATCGCAGGGTTTTAAAATCTAGATTCTTAGGATATACTTCTTTACTTCTTATGGATCCATTCAATACTCTATTAGATAGTTTCGGATATAAAGAAAAAGTGAAAATTCAAACGAATATGACTCCGGTCGGTTATGGGCCAGGAACCAACAAAAGCGCTATGGGATTTAATTTAAATATACAGTTTTAATAAATTGGAAGTTTTAATACATTGACAATCTTTTTATTAAATCATTTCTTTCATTACAATTTAAAAGCAAATTAAATCGTTAAAATTTAAAAATAAATTAGAATTTAACATTCGTAAGGAAAAATAATTACTACTTTTATTTACTGCTAATCAATACTTTATAGTAAAACTATTGTTAGTTATTAATTCAGATTAGCACTGATTGTTCACTAATTTATTAACCTTTAAAAATGATTTTTTTGAGTGAATTTAAAATTATTGTCGCTTTTATTTTTATGGTTTTAAATTATATAATTTTTTCAAAAACTATTTTAAAATACAAGCCAATAAATAAAGTGTTTGTTAAAAATTATAATTGATAAAAAGTAACACCTAAAGGTTCAGGAAAAGATTTACATTACAATAATTTTGTGGCATAACAAGAAATTGTATAAAGAATGTAAACTTTCAATGTATTGATTAACCAATGGTCGTAATGTAAAATTTAGCCTTTACTAATTACAACAATGCTTTGATTTATAGACAATCCATTTAACAAAGTGATTTACGAGCTGTAAATACTGGTACACATATGCCTATAGTATTAAATGTGGTTAAACATACTTTTAAAAATGTACAAAAGAGTTTTATTTTTAATTAAACCTATAGGGTATAAATAAAAATAAAAAGAGAAAGACTAGGTATATATATAACTAGTCTTTCTTTTTTTTTATTTGCTAATCCAATAAATACCGCCTTCCTTTATCTCAATCAACTTTTCTTCGCACAAAACTCTAACTAGCATCCTTTTCTATTTTCTGGATGCTATTTATCCTCTTATATTTAGACCATCATTAAAATAACAGACTCCAAGCAAAAAAAACAGCTACAAAAAATAATCTTACAAAAGCTTAATTCGTTTATTACTATTTTTAGTATAATTTCATTACATTTACTTTCAAGGCCTACCTGCTTATCCTTTAGTTATTAACCTAATACACTAAACAAATGGAAATTTGGGAAAAATATACTTCGGGTATAAAGAATACTATTTTTAATTCTTTAAATCAAAATAAAGATTTGAAATATTGGCGTGATGATATGTTCTCTAATATTATCATTTTTATCATACCATTAAGCCTTATCGCACTAATACCTTCTATTATATGGGCGGTTGATTCTGGTCATTATCTAATGACTTTCATTGACATATTATGTGTTTTAATCATTATAATGGTGGGGTTCAAAAAAGGGATAAAAATAGAATACCGAAAACTATTATTCATTGCCAACACCTACATTCTAAGCTTCTTCCTGCTCTACTATGTTGGCATCAATAGTTCTCTTTATTTACTCGCTTCCTGTTTTTTATCAGTTTTTGTGTATTCTTTTAAAAACAAATACACACCAGCACTTTTAAATCTAAATATTTCGATTATTTATATTCTTCTGTATTCCTTTGATTTTATAACAATTCCAGATAAGAACTTTAAATCAAATGAACTTTTTGCTGTTTTCTCTAACTTAATTTTTCTTAGTTTCTTAATCTGCATTTTAATACCAAAACTGTTTAATGGATTAGACGATAGTTTCAAAGAAAGTATTCTTCATGCAAAAAAAATAGAAAAACAAAACAATTTATTAAAAGAAATAACTTGGATACAATCGCACGTAGTTAGAGCTCCATTATCTCGCTTACTGGCTATTGCAGACCTTTTGAAAAACACCAATACAACAGAAGAAGAAAAATTATTTTTTTTGGATAATATAATTATTTCAAGCGAAGAACTTGATGATGTGATTAAAGAAATTATATTAAAATCTGAAAGCGTAAAATAGTAATTAACAAACTTATTCTAAAAAATAATTTTATTAAAAAAGGCTAATCACAGTGATTAGCCTTTTTTTTATTCCTTAACTAGGTAAATTCCATCTTCCTTTATCTCAATCAATTTTTCTTTATAAAGAGCTCCAATTGCTTTTTTAAAGTTTTTTTTACTCATCTTCAGTACTGTCTTAATGTCTTCTGGATGCGAATTGTCTGTTAAACGCAAAAAACCTCTACTGGCCCTTAATTCGTCCATAATTTTTTCAGCATTGGGCTCTATACTTTGATAACCTTGAATTTGCAAGGCTACATCAATTTTATTATCAGGTCTAATATTTTTTATAAATCCCCGTAAACGGTCACCTGTTCGAATAGCATCATCATATACTTCATCTTTGTACAACAATCCTTTATGTTTTTCATTAATGATAACATTTATGCCTAATTCCGTAATGTGTGACACAATTAAGTCTACTTCCTCACCTTTTTCAACAGTTAGGTGATCGTTATTCAAAAATTGATTTAATTTACTCGAAGCTACCAAGCGATTTGTTTTTTCATCCAAAAACAAATGCACCAAATAACGTTTTCCTTTTTCCATAGGACGGGCTTGCTCTTTGAAAGGTACCAAAATATCCTTTTCCATTCCCCAATCCATAAAAGCCCCTATTTGATTAATGTAATTCACTCGCAAAAGAGCAAACTCATTCAGAAAAATATAAGGCTCTAAAGTAGTTGCAACTGGCCGTTGTTCATGATCCAAATAAGCAAAAATAATAAGCTCCTCACCTATTTCAAATTCATTGGGTACATATTTATTAGGCAAAAGTATATCGTGTATTCCTTCTGGATCTTTTTCTGGATTCCCCAAAAACAAACCAACTTTGGTATCACGTAATATAGTAAGTGTATTGTATTTTCCTATTTCAATCATTATCTTGAGATTCTATTTCGCTTTTGACGAACTATTTTATAAAAGGCAAAGATACGAACTTTGAAAACGTGATTTATAAAACATTTTTAATAAAAAAAAAGCGTCTCATAAAGACGCTTTTCTAAACAATATTCTTGAATTTAATTGTAAGCACTTTCTCTTTCAAAATGAAGAGTTAGCAAATAGTAAACCACTGCACGATATTTATTTTTATTGGATTTTCCATATTGTTCTAATACAGCATCAATTCCCGCCTTAAGAGCTGGACCGTCAGCTAAACCTAATTTCTTAATCAAAAAATTTTTCTTTACCGTAACTATTTCTGATTGTTGTGTACCTGCTATAATGGAAGAATCCGGATTGTATATCGAGGGACCACAACCTATTGTTACCTTAGTCAATAGCTCCATATCTGGATTAATACCGCATTTTTCTTTCAAGTCGGCTGCATACTTTACAATCAATACATCTTTTGCGCTCATAACATTAAAATTAAGTTTGTTAGCTTTATAACTTACTCAAATTTAGTGATTTATTATTTATGTGTGCGATTTTTATTCATTATTTTTTCATAAAATTATTGTTACCTTGTTTAACTAAAAAATTTATATAGAGAATTGTTCTTACGTAACATTTAAGTCTAATTACTACAATTATACAACTCCCATAAAATACTACAATAAAATTGTATTATTATTCAATATTGATACAGATACAGTACCCCCATATTAATTAAAAATACTTTTCAATCTTTATTATTTATTAAACCTTTAAATATCTTTTTTATCCATCCAAAATAAAAGGACACTTATTTTTTCAATATTTTGTTAAAATCTAAGATGTAATTACCATTTGAGTATATTTACTTACTTCTACTTATAAAAATGTTATAAAAATAGTATGTCCTAAATTTTTGATAAAATTTGTAAGTATTTAATTATTCAAATTAGTATGTTTACGAATTATAAAAAAGCACAAAAATCTATGACCTCACAAAAAAATAGTCTAATTACTTTGATAATAATTCTAAAATATTCGCGATATTTATTTTCTTAAAATTTGTTTTAGAAAATTAAAATAGATTTTATAGTTGTGAAAAAAAAATCATTAAATAACGTAATATTTTTAATAATCACTTTTGCTCCCAAACCCAAATCTATATAATAATTAAAAAAAAAAACATGGTTAAAAACTACTTATCTAATTTTAAAGGATTTAGCAGAGAAATTTGGATTCTTACTTTTATTACTTTCCTCAATCGTGCAGGAACTATGGTAATCCCTTTTCTTTCCAAATACATGAAGGATGACCTATCCTTTTCTTACAATCAAATTGGATGGATAATGGTTTTCTTTGGAGTTGGCTCTATAATTGGCTCTTATTTAAGTGGTAAAATTTCAGATAAAATAGGATTTTACAAAGTGATGATTTTTAGTTTATTCATGAGCGGTATCGTTTTTATTGTTTTACAATTTTTGACCTCATTTGTAAGCCTTTGTGTTGGAATCTTAATTCTAACTTCAATTGCCGACATGTATCGACCAGCAATGCTATTAGCCTTAGACACTTATGGAAATAAAGAAACTAGAACACGTGCATTAACATTAACTAGGATTGCTATAAACTCTGGTTTTCTAATAGGACCAGTTTTAGGCGGATTAATAATTATGAAAGTTGGCTATAGTGGATTATTCTGGGTTGATGGCTTAACCTGTATACTTGCCATTTTAATTTTTAGCATACTGGTAAAAGAAAAAAAGTTACCTTTTAAACTTAAGAAAATAAAAAGCGATATTAATTCAAATAAAATTATTCTTAATGACAAACCCTTTTTATTGCATTTGCTTATTACAATGATAACAGGTATTTTATTTTTTCAAATGTTTACAACACTTCCTTTATACCATAAAGAGCAATTTAATTTTACTGAATTTGAAACTGGTTTATTACTGAGTTTAAGCGGTTTAATTATAATTCTTTTTGAACTTCCGCTAGTAAGATATATTGAAGAGAAAAACATAGACAGAATTAAGATAATTTCTTTAGGAATTCTTTGTATGTCTATAAGCTTATTACTAATGCTTGTTAGTGATTGGAATGGTATTTTGATTGTCATGGTATGCTTAATGTCTATCGGTGTTATGCTAACCTTTCCTTTTGCTAATTCATTTGCAATGAGCAGAGTACACATGGATCTAAAAGGAAGATATATAGCAGTATTCACAATGAGCTATAGTTTTGCTCATATCTTAAGTGCAAAAACGAGTATGGGAATCATTCAAGCTTACTCCTATCAAGCAAACTGGATTTTTATGGGGACACTTGGCTCTACCGCTTTAGTTTTATGCTATTGGTTATCAATAATGCTAAAGGAAGAAAGAGAAAACATTGAACTCAAAATTAAAAAATCTCTTTTTTCTCAAAAAGAGGCTTCCTAATTTTTCGCAACTTTAATAGTTTCTATTATTCTTTAATATAAAATTTGAAGCTGAAAATTAATTCCTTTTAGCTTAGTCCAACATAATCCATAATAGTATTTAACACTTATATTTTTTATAAGTGTTTTTTTTTGCCCTCAATATTACATTTGTTCATTTAGATACCCCAATACCATTTTTAATAATTTCCTTTTACAGCAATATTGAAATCTTTAATTTTAAATAAATATGAGTATTTCAATTCAAAATACTTACTAACATCACAATTCAAAATATTAAAAAAAAAAAACCTTAAACATAAATGCTTAAGGTCTTCTCTTAATAGAGAATTAAATATTCTCTAAATTAAAATGTTTTATTATTTAATGACGATTAGAATATGATTTATTTATTTTAAATCAACTTTCTTTTTAATGTATTATTACAGCATAATAAATTAAATTTTATTATCAATATCTTTTTTATAGCGATTAAGCATCGCCTTAGTCATACCAATATTCCCTTTTGAAGAATCTACCGCCAAATAAATTAAATACTCTCCATTATCTGAAACATCCACAATATGAATTTGCGTAGTAAGAGTAAAAATAATGTCATCTATTTTCTCTTTTAATCCCAAAGAGGCAATAACATTCATTTTTGATTTTACAACTTCCAAATTAAAAGCTGATGCTAATTCTGGATCAAAAGAATCTACGGTTGTTAATGAATAATAAGAAATCCCGCTCTTGATTTCAGCAATTGCAACAGCAATAAAACCAGGCATATTCTCTTTTAAATTTTCTCCGAATTGTTTTAAAAAGTCTGACATAGTATATATATTAAATAGGTTACAATTTAAGAACTAAATTATCTATTACTTTAAGAAGCAATCCTAATTTAGAAATATCATTCGTAGTTGTAATTAAAAATAAATCATCACTTAATTTATTTCCAACTAATAACCCTGAATCCGTTTTTAGTACGATTTGTTTCAAATCATTAAATTTCATATCTTCCAACATCTCTTTACACATTGTAAAAATAACATTGGACATTGCAGCTATATTTATAGAATTCTCTATATTTAAAGAATCAACAACATCACCATTTTTATCAAACACTAAAGCAGCTTCTAAGCCTGTTTTTTCTAATTGATTTAAATCCATTTAAATTATTGTTTTGTATAAAAATACATATATTTTTCATAAAATTAAGTTTTTTTTTATTACAAAAACAAAAAAAAATCACAAAAAAAAAGTATTTTTATAAAAAAAATATGTATATGAAAAACACTAGAGAAACCGAATTGTTAAAACATGAATTAAATAAAAAACTAGAAAATTTTAGAACACTACGAGTTTCTAATATCCAAAACGAAGTAGAAAAAGCAGCAATAACAACTGATAATGAAAAGCCAAAATCAAAAGGTTTCTTTTCAAAATTTTTAAATAAATAGTAATATCGAAACCATTAAATTAAGTTAATACTTTAAAAAACTATAATAAAAAATAGTATCATCTAATTTAGAAGTATAAACTTCTAGAAAAGTTGGCTCAAAACCAAAAAGCATCAAAATAATAAAAAATGAAACTAAAAACTATTATTTACTTAATCCCTTTAACCCTTTTTTCTTCTATTCTATCTTCTCAAACCGTTTTAAATGATCCTGAAATAAACAAGATGGTCACTGAAATTAAAGCTACAAACTTAGAAAATACCGTTAAAAAACTTGTTTCTTTTGGCACCAGACATACTTTAAGTGACACCAAAAGTAAAACTCGCGGTATAGGTGCAGCTCAAGCTTGGATAAAATCAGAATTTGACAAGTATGCATTAGAATCAAATGGACGACTTACGTCAAAAATTGATTATTTCACTGTAAAAGCGGATGGAAAAAGAATAACAGTTGACAGTCAGTTAGGAAATGTAATGGCAACATTAAAAGGAAACGATCCACAAGATAACAGAATACTAATCGTTAGCGGACATTTAGATTCTCGTGTTTCTGATGTTATGAATATTACGGCAGATGCTCCAGGAGCAAATGATGACGGATCTGGAGTAGCCGCTATGATGGAACTTGCTAAGATTATCAGCAAACGTTCTTACCCTTGTACTATTGTATTTGTTGCCGTAACTGGTGAAGAACAAGGACTATATGGCGCAAAACATCTCGCTGACACTGCCAAAACAGAACAATGGAATATTTTAGCTATGTTTAATAATGACATGATAGGTAATAGTTTATCAAATGGTACACGGTTGAGTGATAACACAAAAGTTCGTGTGTTTAGTGAAACTATTCCTTATTTAGAAACTGAAGATGAAGCTAAAATGCGTAAAGCAACAAATAGTGATAATGATAGTCCTTCAAGACAATTAGCTCGCTATATAAAAACTACTACGGAACAATATGTTCCTCAACTAGAAGTAGAATTAGTATACAGAAACGATCGATTTTTGCGTGGAGGAGACCACACTCCATTTAGTCAAAATGGATTTACCGCAATACGTATGTGTGAAATGAACGAAAACTATGATCATCAACACCAAGATTTAAGAACTGAAAATGGTATAAAATATGGTGATTTACCTGAATTTATGGATTTCGATTATTTAAGAAAAACAACTGCCTCAAATTTAGCCAGTTTAGCTAATTTGGCCTGGTCACCTAAAGTGCCTAAAAATGTAGGTATTGAAGTCAAAGAGTTAACAAATTTTTCTAAACTGGTTTGGAATGCTCCTGAAGGAAAAACTCCTTTTGGCTACCAAATTTTAATTAGAAGTACGTCTGAATCACAATGGCAAAAAGCCATTTTCGTTACAGATACTCAGGCTCAAATACCCTACTCTAAAGACAATTATTTTTTTGCAGTTCAAGCAATCGATAAATTAGGGCACCCAAGTTTGGCTGTTTTCCCAAAGCCAATTCGATAAATATAAAATGCAAGAAGCGCCAACTCAGGCGCTTTTTTTGGATTTTAATCTATTTAGTTTTCCTAAACCAACTCTTTAAAATACTGCAATAAAACTGCATTGTTATCTAAGGTAGGAGTGAAAACTTCCAGAATAGTTGGTTTGTCATTTTGTTCATACAATGAATTCAACTCACTTATTAGACTAGCTTCATCATTTGCTACCAAATAATTCAAACCATACATTTTAGATAAATGTTCTGCGGTTAATTTATGTGATGTTTCAAAGTAAGTATTAAAAACAGGAGTTTCTTCATGCCCTGGTAAAATTCTAAAAATACCTCCTCCTCCGTTATTAATTAAAATAATTTTGAAATTTTTAGGAATATAATTGTTCCAAAGCGCATTGCTATCATATAAAAATCCAATATCTCCAGTAATAAAAACTGTTGGATTGTTATTTCCTACCGCAGCACCAATAGCTGTCGAAGTACTTCCGTCAATCCCGCTCGTTCCCCTATTACAATACACTTCAATTGAACTATCAATAGGAATTAATTGAGCATATCTAATGGCTGAACTATTGCTAATTTGCAATTGACTATTCTTTGGCAAACTCTGAATTACTTTTTCAAAAACCTTCAAATCTGTAAAAGGAATTTTAGACAAATAGATTTCGTGTTTCTCGTTACGCAACATTCTAATCGCATCCATTTTACTGAAATAATCACTTTCAATTTTTGCTCTTAATGGCAAAAAGGAGTTGAAAAAAGTATTAGGATTTAATTCAAAGTGTTTCGTCAAACAACCAAAAGTGTCATAAGCTCTCAAAGTATCAATATGCCAATGCTGTTTGGGGTTGTATTTTCTTAAGAAAGCTTTTATACGTTTGGAAACTACCATTCCACCAAAAGTAACTAGAATTTCTGGTTGAAATGCCTCAAAATCTTCTGCAGCAAAAGGAGTTATAACCGTATCAATACTATTTATAAAGCTTGGATGATGCAAATTTGAAGTTGTCTCGGTCATTACAACCACCGATTTATCATTTGCAAAAGCTTCAATAATTTCTGAATCAATTGTATTGGGTTCATTTACCCCAACAAGAATCAATTTCCGAGTAGCTATGTTCCAAAGACTCGCGCTTTCCAGTAACGTTGCAGTATCGATTGTCTGTAGCTCTTTTGCGGAAGCAAAAATTTCACTATTCACACTTGACTCGGAAACCGTTTCATACAAAGGCTCTTCAAAAGGCGCATTAATATGAACCGGTCCCTTTTTATCGATTGCCATATTAATTGCTTCATTGATTTTTCTATCATTTTCTTTAGATACTTCCTCAGTTAAATTGGCATTGTACAAAGAATGATTTTCAAAAACATTTTGCTGACGAATGGTTTGTCCGTCACCAATATCAATCTTACTTTGAGGCCTGTCTGCCGAAATAACAATCAGTGGAATCTCGCTGTAAAAAGCTTCTGCAAGTGCTGGATAATAATTTAACAAAGCCGAACCTGAAGTACAAACAAGTACAGTTGGTTTTCGGGTTTGCTGAGCGATTCCCAAAGCAAAAAAGGCAGCTACACGCTCATCAGCTATGCTATAACATTGAAAAGCTGGATTACTTGCAAAACCTATTGTTAAGGGTGCGTTTCTTGAACCAGGAGATATGATAATGTTGGTGATTTCTTTGGCTAAAAAAATTTGAAGAATGCTTTGTGCTAAAGGTATTTTGGGGTACGTCATTGTATAATTTTCAAAGAAACAAAGATACTAAGTTACAAGGGTTTTTAAGTATTCTTAAATAGTTTTCTTAAATTTGAAAACAAAAAATTTTCAAATGGAAATCACCTTACGTCCTTATAAAACCGAAGACACACAAGCCATATTAGATATTATAAATTATAATATCCTAAACTCAACAGCCTTATACGATTATAATATTAGAACTTATGATCAGCAAAAGGTATTATTAGATGACAAAATCAATAAAAACTTCCCTGTCATCGTTGCAGTATGCGAAGGCAAAGTAGCAGGTTTTGGTATGTATGGTGAATTTCGGTTTAAAGAGGCTTATAAATTTACTGTAGAACATTCGGTTTATGTAAGTAACGATTATCAAGGAAAAGGAATTGGAAAAATTTTACTAGCTGAATTAATCCAAATAGCAAAAAAACAAAACCTTCATACAATGATCGCTGTAATCGATGAAGAAAATCAAAGCAGTGTCGATTTTCATGAAAAATTCGGCTTCAAAACGGTTGGAATTATAAAAGAATCAGGGTATAAATTTGACCGATGGTTACACTCCGTTTTTATGCAATTGATTTTGGAGAAGTAAAAGTCAAAAGTTATCAAGTCTTGTTTTAACCAATTTGACTTTCGACTTTATGACTTTATAAACTTTCGACTTATAACTTTGTAGTATCTTTGCACTTTTACAAATACTATGGATTTCACTTTGCTCTCTTCTCCCCTACAAGGATTTACTGACTTTCGTTTTAGAAATGCTCAAAACAAATATTTTGGAGGGATAGACACTTTTTACGCTCCTTACATCCGTTTGAACGGAAAACTAGTCATAAAATCATCTTACGAACGTGATTTATTACCTGAGAATAATTCCAGTTTAGAAGTAATTCCGCAAGTTATAACCAATGATGCTGATGAGTTTTTATTTGTTGCCAAATATGTTAGAGAATTAGGATATAAAGAATTGAACTGGAATTTAGGTTGCCCGTATCCAATGGTTACGAAATCCGGAATGGGTTCAGGACTTATTAGTAATACCGAAAAAATCAATCATATACTGGATAGAGCACATTCTGAAACAGATATTATTGTTTCCATGAAAATGCGTTTGGGATATGATACAACCGAAGAGATTCTAGATGTTTTACCCATTTTAGATACCTATCCAATAAAAAACATTGCCATACACGCCCGCATTGGCAAACAATTGTACAAAGGTGGCGTTCATCTAGATGCGTTCCAACAATGCATAGACAACACGAAACACAAATTATATTATAATGGTGATATTACTTCGGTGGCTAAATTTCATGAAATGCAGCAGCGTTTTCCGTCAATTGACCATTGGATGATTGGAAGAGGTTTAATCGCCAACCCTTTTCTACCAAGTATGATAAAAAATAACACTACTGAATATCCCAAAAACAAAATGGAATTATTTAGCGCCTTTCACGACACTTTATATGAAGGATACAGCGAATCTTTATCGGGACAAACTCATATTTTATTAAAAATGCACCACTTATGGGAGTATTTTTCGGTTATATTTTCAAATCCTCATAAAGTCCATAAAAATATCAAAAAATCTAAAAGCATTCGGAATTACGAAGCCACAGTAAAGGAAGTTATTGCACAAGAAAAGTAAATAAGCTCAAATATTATAAGTTTCGACAGTAAATATGTAACATATTTAAGCTAACATGCCAATACATTTGTATGTAATCTTAAAACAAAAACATTATGAACCTAAAGAGATTTTTCGGAGCATTACTTACTATTCTTGGTATAGTGGGACTTATTTATGCGGCAGTAATATTTACAGATACATCAGGACAAACACGAGATATTAAATCATTAATTATTTATGGAATCTTAGGAATTGTTTTTTTTACTTCAGGTATAAGCTTGGTGCGTACAACCAAAGACGAATCTTAAATAGTCTTTAAGGATAATGCAAGCTGATTGCTTCTTTAATTTGAAAACACAAAAAGGAGCCTGTTGCAAGTAACAACAGACTCCTTAACAAACAAAATAAATTTTAAAATTTAGATATTAGTAGGCAATTATTTGTTTGAGGTAAAAGGGTTTCCTGGCGTAAAATAAATTTATTCAACTGATACACGTTTATTTTATATTCTGGATTTGGTGTCAAATTGGGTTTCATTTCATTTGAAATTAAATAAATTTTGGATCTAAAGACAAAACACCTTTTTTATAAATATAATTCAAGTTACAATTGGCAACAGTAAACAGTACTTTTTACATATCAAATCACTTGTTTTTACAAAATTATCATCCATTATGTTTTTTTTCGATGTCAAAGACACCCAACTAATTAGTATAAACATAAGTCTCTGTTGTGGTATTTAGAACATATGCATTTTCTATTGGGTGTCCGAACACATCTATATTTTTTTATATTATGATCTGATTATAAGAACACTAGACAATTAAAACTATTCCCAAATTATTTTAAAAAAAACTTACCAGCCATGGCTAAGTATGGTAATTAATTTGCGAGTGATACATCATTTAAACAGATATGCCCTAAAATCAATTGGGGGGTTGGATTTTTAGTTCAATCATAAAAAATCAATTACAATCCTACATTAATTACATCATACACCAGCCAAAACTTTATTTTTAAAAAATTTGTTATATGTTATATTAAAATTAGAACTAATCTTTAATTGCTAATTAATGAAAGTCCTAATGCCAATTTTATTTTTTCATCATATTATAATTTAAAAAGTTATAAAAGCATTTACGTAATCGGATTGCTTTTGGTTTTAAAAAAAATAAAAAAATATTACAAAATACTACAAATCAGTATTTTAAAATGAAAAATAATTTTAATTTTAAATAAAACAATTCTTTTATTTTCAATAATTATTAAAAATGTTAGTAATTAAAAGGAATTGTATAAGTTTGTAAGACTAAGACACTAATCCACATCATTATGACCCAAGACGAATTATTAGTTTTAATTTATAAGAAGGACGAAAAAGCTTTTACCCATTTATACGATATGTATTCTAAAAGTTTGTTTGCGGTTATCAATACATTAGTGAAAAATCGAGAAGAAGCTGAAGATGTTCTACAAGAAGTTTTTGTAAAAATTTGGAAAAACATTGATTCTTATCACGAAAGCAAAGGACGTTTTTACACCTGGATTCTTAATATTGCTAGAAATACTTCAATCGATAAACTAAGGTCTAAAAATTTTAATAACAGTCAAAAAAACCTTTCCTCCGATAATTTCGTACATCTATTAGACGACAGCAACAAGCTATCGCATCTAATTGATGCAATAGGAATTCAAGAATTTGTAAAAAAACTAAAACCCAAATGCATTCAAATTATCGATTTGTTATTCTTTAAAGGATACACACAACAGGAAGCTTCGGAGGAATTGGCCATTCCCTTAGGAACTGTAAAAACGCAAAACAGGAATTGTATTAACGATTTACGACTTTATTTAAAATTATAATGGATACAAAACAATATATCGACTCCGGAATTTTAGAACTGTATGTTTATGGTTTACTCAGTGAAACAGAAAACATTGAAGTTGCAGCTTTGGCAAAGGAACATAGCGAAATAGACGATGAAATAATATCGATAGAAAAAGCCATTGTTGCTTTATCATCTACTTTTTCGCCTTTTCATTCGGTTGCTAATTATGAAAAAATTAAAGCTAAATTAGAATTGAAACACGGGAAAGTCATTGAAATGAAGCCAGCCACATCAAGATATACTTATGTAGGTTGGGCGGCAGCTGTCATTTTATTATTAGGAATTGGATATCAATACCAGCAACTCAATGAGACCAATAATAAAGTTGTGGTAATCAGTTCTGAAAAAAATAATTTGGTTAAAGCCATCGATTCATTAGCCTTAAAAAACAAAACTATCGAAACTAGTTTAGCAGTAGTTCGTGATCCAAAAAATACAGTAGTAAGTTTGGGAGGACAAGCAGTTTCCCCTACTTCATCTGCTAAAATATATTGGAACAAAAAAACAAAAGTAGTTTATGTTGACGCTTCAGGTTTACCAAAACCTCCAAAAGGAATGGTTTACCAAGTTTGGGCATTAAAATTAGTTCCTGTTTTGACACCTACAAGCATTGGTTTATTAAAAGACTTCGATAGTAATGACCAAAAACTATTTGAAGTTAGTGATACTGGTTATGCGGAAGCATTCGGAATAACCTTAGAACCAGAAGGTGGAAGCCCAACACCAACAATGGAGCAATTATATACCTTAGGGAAGGTTTAAATTAAAACATACACTATTATTATAAAGGTTCAGCAAATTGCTGAGCCTTTTTTTATTTCAAAAGAAACTACACTTTTTTTGCAAGCACAAACAATAGTGTCGCATTTATATAATCAAAGTCATTGTGAGAAATAAAGCAAACACGTTGAAAGTGTAATACAAAAAAGAGTTTGACAAGCAAACTCTTTTAAAATAATATAACCGAATGAATAAAAAAACTATCCTTTAACCCAATTTATGACTTCAGGGTCTGTTGGTAAAGTTTTTGGAGAAATAACTTTTTCCAATTCTCCTTTTTCATTAATAAGATACTTTTGAAAATTCCATTGAACTTCTGAATCTTGCAATCCATTCTTTGATTTCTGAGTCAAAAATTGATAGACAGCACACATATCAGCACCTTTCACAGAAACTTTATCCATCATAGGGAAAGTAACACCATAATTTAATTGACAAAAACTGGCAATTTCTTCTTTCGTTCCAGGCTCTTGAGAAGCAAAATTATTGGCAGGAAAACCAACAATTACAAATCCTTTGGCAGAATACTCTTTATATAAAGCTTCTAAATCTTTATATTGTGGAGTTAATCCACATTTTGAAGCAGTATTGACAATCATTATTTTTTTTCCTTTCAGCGAAGCAAAATCAAAAGTTTTGCCATATAAATCTTCTACTTTAAATTGATAAATGTTTTGTTTCACTTGAGCTTGAATTTGACTATTAAAAAGAAACATTGCGCAGATAGCGACTACTATATTTTTCATGGTTTATTTTTTGATATAAATTTAAGCAAATATCTGTGTTATCAGAAACAATTTTAACGAAACAAATGTTAATTAAAACTGAAAGTTCAACTCCAAAAAATATTAGCAGAATTATTTCAATCCTATTTTATTTTTGCACCAAATTAAATTTGACTCAGCCTTACATAAAATATATTGATTTTAAAAAATTTGTCTCTAGAATAATTAAGAAGCAAAACTATGGAACAAAAAAAGAGGCTCTAAAGAAAACCTCTTTAATTGATAATTTTTATCAGATTCCCCCATGTAATTTATTGTCCTAAACCTAACCTACTAAATCTAAAAAATTACAAATCAATAAAAATTATCCTTTTTTGAATAGATATGCTAATATACAAGTAAAAACAATCAACATCCTTAAAATGAATATATTATCGATGAAATACATTTTATTTTAAATAAAGTAAGTTTTATATTATATAATACAAAAAACACTTCTTTAAAAAATATTAAAACCTAATAAACAATGCCTTATACAAATAAACGGTGCTAGCATTGTTTCAAAATAGCCAAAACAGATATCATCAAAAAAAAAAAAAAGATGCTCCATGTGGAGCATCTTTGACAAAATAAAAAACCAATAATTTTATAAGGGCCTACCTTTTTAACTAACTATTGTAAACAAATCATGAAAATAACGTACTAACTTTCAAAGATTTATAGCCTAATAATATTATTTAAAATACACTTTTTCAAATACCATGCCAAAAACCAATAAAAACATTTTTTACCGACTAAAAGACATCTTAATGACAAATTGTAAGTTTTTTTTGATTACTATTTTCTACAATTAAAATGCATCTTAAAATAAAAAAGGGCTAATCGAAAGATTACCCCTTTTTTATATTCCATTATATTCTAGAAATTATTTTTTATAAAACTTTCTATATTTTGGGTATGTCAAAGCTCCAATTACTGAAATAGTTCCTAATGAATACCAAATCCAACTTAATGAATGTGCTTCACCACTAGCATATGAATGCAATCCAACTAAGTGGAAATTCACACCATAATAGGTAAATAAAATCGAAATAAAGGCAAACATACTCATCAGGTTGAAAATCCATTTTCCTCTCATTGCAGGAACAAAACGTGCATGAATTACAAAAGCATAGACCATAATACTGATTAAAGCCCAGGTTTCCTTTGGATCCCATCCCCAGTAACGTCCCCAGCTTTCATTAGCCCATTGCCCACCAAGAAAATTTCCAATAGTCAACATAACTAAACCAACTGTCAAAGACATTTCGTTGATATACGTGATCTCTTTGATATTTAGAGACATTTTTGCTTTATTCTTTTCATTAGTAAAAAAGATCAAAAGAAGTGACACAAAACCTAATATCATTCCCAAAGCAAATGGTCCATAACTAGCCACAATAACAGCTACGTGAATCATTAACCAATACGAATTTAGAACAGGTTGCAAATTAGCTATCTCTGGGTCAATCCAATTAGCATAAGCCGCCGCAAGTATCATTGCTGTCACAAACGCTGCCGAAGCTACTGTTAATTTTGATTTAATATCAAAGGCTAACCCAAAAAACATTGTCGCCCAAGCCACATAAACAATAGCTTCATAAGCATTACTCCAAGGTGCGTGCCCAGAAATATACCAACGAGCTCCTAATGTAATGGTATGCAAAAAGAATAATATTGCAATGATAACATGCATCGAGTTAACCAAAATTCGCATTACTTTAGAATCTTTAAAAATTTGAAGAATCGTAAAAGCTAACATCAAAATCGCAGCAAATAGATACGCAAATGGTAATTTCTGAAGTAAATCATATTTGTTATAAGCGATTTCTAAGTCAATTTTATCTTCAGTTGGTCTTACTTTGCTACCGAATTTCTTTTGAAAACCGTCAATACTTCCTAATAATTCATCGGCAGTTTTATAGTTTTTTGTTTGAATAGCGTGTCCTAAAGTCCCAAAATAAAGTGGTAAAATACTTTTGGTATACGTAGAATCCATTCCCTTTAAACCAGCGTGTTCAAGTTCTAAATAAGAAATCCATTTATTTCCTGGATCATTTGGAATTGGAAAAATTCTTAAAATACTTCCGCTCAACGCCGATTCCATTAAGTTTACTTTCTTATCAGTTTCTACAAAATCTTTTTCAAATTGATCTGGATTTCCAGCTTTATAGGCTTCATCTAAATATTTAGCTAATTTATAATTCCCTTTTTCATCAAAGAAAGAAATAAAAGGAGCATATGCATCTTTAACATCAACACCTATTATGTGACGAATACTATCATTTCCAGGCTTAATATAAATCAATGGAATTTCAATCCATAATTGTGCGCTTTGTGTCATCGACAAAAATACCTGATCAGAATTCATTCCATTATAAGTATCTGAGTGACTTACTTTTCGCAACAATTCAGATGAAAAAGTATTAATAGGTTTCATTCGTCCACCAGCATCTTGAATAATTAATCGTCCAAATTTTGCTGCATGTTCTTTAGTCACTGTAAAAGCAGTCAATATAGAATCCAATTGCTTCTGAGTTGGTTTTACTCGAACATGAGCTGCACTTTCTGTATGCGAATGATTAGCTTCATCATTAGTATGATTGTGTCCGACATGTTCTTGTGCAAAACTTGAAATGCTCAAAAACAAAACTAAAATCGTTATTAGTTTGGCTTTTTTATTTTTCACGACTTCTAGTTTTCTTTTCAAGTCTGCAAAACGAGAATGTTTAACAAACAAAATTGCCAACATACTAAAAAACAACATAAAATAACCAATATAAGTGATGGTTGTTCCCCAATAATCATGGTTTACAGATAAAACCGTACCTTTCTCGTCCGGATCGAATGACGATTGAAAAAAGCGATATCCTTCGTGATCCAAAACGTGATTCATATATATTCTAGCATCAAATGGTTTTGTAGAGTCCTGAACAGTCACCTGACTTTCGAATGACGAATAACTTTTCTCAGTTCCTGGATATTTACTAGCAATAAAGTCATTTAATTTAATTTTGAAAGGCAATACATAGGCTTTACTTCCGTAGAAAAAAGAATATTCGGTCCCTCCTATTTTAACTGTTTTAGAGTCGCCAACTTTCCCTTTAGTACCTAATAAACTTATGGTTTCTTCTTTGCCATTGGCAATCAATTTTACGACTAAAACATCATCATGACTTTTTGCTTTAAAATCATTTTTAGTTTCATAATCAATTACTCCTGTAACAGCAGGGTCTGGAAACACAAAACGAATGTCTCCAATGCTATACAACGAACGCATCATCAAAGGTTGAGAAATGTCTTTTACAACTTTACCTTGCAATTTATCAGCCATTCTCATAAAATTACCTTCAAAAGGCATTTGGATTTTATAATCACCTTCTGTGGTCGTAATATTTATAGCACCATCAGTATGTTTATTCAAAGCAAAAAGAACATTATGAATGTTTTGAACTTCTCCTGATTTCAAAAAATGTTCTTCTCTGCCACCATCACCAGCTTCAACTAGTTTAAAATACAAAGTCCCTTTTGGGTCGGGCTTAACGTATTCTTTGGCACCCATAATATAATTTTGGTACTGCACTTCAAATGGATTTCCTGCAAAATCACCTTTCATAGAAAAATTATTATCGGTAACTGGCGATAATAAAAGTGATTTATCAAAAACTCTACGTTTCATTTCTCCTTTGTATTCACCATCGACAAAAAGAGTTAAAAACATTTTATCTGAGTAAAATTGATTTTCTGCAGCACCTTCGCGAATAGGCATCATTCCTTCAAAACTAATATAACGCGTGATAAAAGCTCCTCCAATGATGAAAATAAAAGACAAATGAAGCATTAAAGTAGCCCATTTTTCTTTTCTTAATAAATTATAACGTTTTATGTTTCCAATGAAATTAATCATAAAAAATCCCATAATGGCCTCAAACCACCAGGTGTTGTAGATTAAAATTCGAGCGGTATCAGTATTGTATTTACTTTCGATAAAAGTTCCAGTACCCATTGCTATTGCAAAAGTTAAGAACAGTAAAGCCATTAATCGTGTTGAGAATAGTACAGAAAATAATTTTTTATTCATTTGGGAATAAATTTCGTTTATATAACGTTTATGTAAAGTGTCGCAAAAGTACTTAAATTTGTCCACTTGTTTTAATAGCCAATTGTTAATTTAAACCAAAAATAAGCATCCTTTTTTAAACAAAAAACAATAAACTATGCTTACTGTTGTTATATCATGAATCAAAATTTTGAATTCAACTCTTCTTTTTTTTTGTTAATTTTGCCAAATGATTAAAATTACGATTATCGGTTCTGGAAATGTAGCGCAACACCTGATTGATGCTTTCGCAAAAAGTAAAGCGATTGATATCATTCAAGTGTTTTCAAGAAACCAAAAACAAATTATATCTAATCTCGATCCGAGCAAAATCACCAATGATTGGAACGCTTTGGCAGAAGCAGATTTGTATATTATAGCCGTTTCTGATGATGCTATTGCAAATGTTTCTTCGCACTTAACTTTTGAAAATCGATTAGTAGTTCATACATCTGGCACAGCACCATTGACTTCATTGGATAACAAAAACAGAAAAGGCGTTTTTTATCCTTTGCAGACTTTTACCAAAGGAAAACCAATTGATTTTAAAACCATCCCCTTTTGTCTTGAAACTCAGTTTGAAGAAGATTATGCAATATTAGAAAAAGTAGCTCATTCAATTTCAAACAACATATATGCGATTGATTCTCATCAACGAAAAGCTTTGCATGTTGCGGCCGTTTTTGTTAATAATTTCACTAACTATTTATATCAATTAGGAAATGAGATTTGTTTAGAGAATCATGTTTCTTTCGATATTTTAAAGCCTTTGATTCTTGAAACAGCTGAAAAATTATTAACGCTTTCACCTCAAGATGCTCAAACTGGTCCTGCAAAACGCAATGATATTTCGACTATAGAAGCACATGAATCTTTTTTATCTGATGAAAATCAATCTACAATTTATAAAATACTAACACAATCTATACAAAATCATGGCAAAAAGCTATAAAGAAATAATGAATGATATTACTACGTTTATTTTTGACGTAGATGGCGTACTTACTGACGGTTCTGTCCATGTTAGTAATGAAGGAGAAATGTTAAGAATAATGAACATTCGCGATGGCTATGCCATGAAAGCAGCTATAGAAAGTGGTTACCATGTATGTATTATTTCAGGTGGAAGTAACGAAGGAGTTCGAGTGAGACTACGAAACTTAGGAATTACCGATATTCATTTGGGAACTCCAGATAAAGTAAAAACATTCAAAGAATACACGGATGTTTATAACATTAAGCCGGAACAAGTTTTGTATATGGGCGACGATATCCCAGATTATCATGTAATGAAATTAGTTGGTTTACCTTCTTGTCCACAAGATGCAAGTCCTGAAATTAAAACAATTTCCAGATATATATCACACAAAAATGGAGGCAAAGGTGCTGTTCGGGATGTAATCGAACAAGTGATGAAAGTGCAAGGAAAATGGATGAAGTATTTTGATGGAAAACATGATTAATCATTTAAAAACATCAATCATACAAAAAGAATAACGAAACAAAAACATGAAATACCTAAAATTAATACGTTACCAAAACCTACTCATGCTGGCTTTAATGCAGCTTCTTTTTAGATATGGCTTTTTGACTTTTCAAAGTATTCCATTAGCACTAAACGATTGGCAATACTTATTGTTAGTATTGGCTACAATTATGATTGCTGCTGGCGGTTATGTTATTAATAATATAATGGATCAGGCAACTGACAATGACAACAAACCTAATCAAGTTGTTGTTGGTAAAAGTATATCCGAAGTTACCGCTTACAATGTTTATTTTGCTGTTACAGTTTTGGGAGTTGGGACTGGTTTTTATTTATCGAATGTGATAGCAAAACCTGGATTTGCAGCGATTTTTATTGTTATTTCGGCTACCTTATATCTTTATGCTACAAGCCTAAAACAGATGTTGCTTATCGGAAATTTTGTTGTCGCTCTTTTACTTGCTTTTAGCGTGATTATTATTGGAGTTTTTGACCTGTTACCAGTTATCAATCCAGGAAATAAAGTTGCTATGGCCGAGTTGTTTTCAATTCTTTTAGACTATGCAATATTTGCCTTCGTGATTAATTTTATTAGAGAAATTGTAAAAGATTTGGAAGACGTTAATGGGGATTATAACGAAGGAATGAATACCTTACCTATAGCTTTGGGTATTAAACGTACCTCTAAAGTAGTGCTTGCTTTAAGTTTGATTCCTTTGGTAATGGTTATATTTTATATTAAAACCTACATTTTTGCTAATGATTTATATTTAGCAACATTATATGCTTTGATATTCATAGTTGCACCATTAATTTATTTTGCCATAAAAATGGCTGATGCTAAAAAAAGTCAAGATTTTCATCATCTTAGCACTGTTTTAAAACTGATTATTCTATTTGGACTATTCTCCATTGCTATCGTCACTTATAATATTCTTCATCATGCTTAAAGAAAAACTCAAAAACTATAAACTCATATTAGCTTCAGGTTCACCAAGAAGACAACAATTTTTTAAAGATTTAGACTTAGATTTTGAAATTCGTCTAAAAGAAATTGAAGAAATCTTTCCTCCCGAGTTAAAAGCTGAAGAAATTACCAATTATCTTTCAGTGCTGAAAGCCAATGCTTTTGAAGGTGAATTACAAGAAAATGACATATTAATTACAAGTGATACTATTGTTTGGCATAAAAATTGCCCTTTAGGTAAACCGAAGGACCATCAAGATGCTTTTGAGATTTTAAAATCTTTATCGAATGCAACACACGAAGTAATCACTTCGGTTTGCTTTAAGACAAAAACGTCTTTTAATCTTTTACATGAGACAACAAAAGTTACATTTAATGCGTTAAGTGACGAGGCGATTCTTTATTATCTAGAAAATTATAAACCTTATGATAAAGCTGGAGCCTATGGAATACAGGAATGGATTGGTTTTATTGGAGTTTCAAAAATTGAAGGATCATATGCTAATGTGATGGGAATGCCAACAGATAAAGTATATAACTATTTAAATAATTTATAAAACTAAAATGGATTTTTTAAATCAATATATTAAAGAGGAAATCAGTACTGGTGTACTCTTATTGATTGTATTTCTATCTCGTACTTTTGTTTCCAAAATAATAAGACGATATGCAAAAACAAGTGAAATTATTGAAAGAAGAACCAATCTAGTTATAAAATACATTAACGTTCTTATTACAATTTTGTTCTTTATTACTCTTATTTTAATTTGGGGAGTAGAAGCTGAAGCGATTTTTGTCACTATTTCTTCTATTGCTACAATAATTGGAGTGGCAATGTTCGCACAATGGTCAATATTGAGTAATATTACTTCTGGTATCATTTTGTTCTTTTCATTTCCATTTAAGATTGGAGATATCATTTTGATCCATGATAAAGACTATATGGTAGAAGGCGAAATTGAAGATATTGGTGCTTTTCATGTAACACTTCGTTCTAAAGAAGGGGAAATGGTTATATACCCTAATAATTTATTTTTCCAAAAAGGAATTTCAATTATTAAAAAACCATCAACCACAAATAGTGAGTTTGTTGATTAACTCCTAATTATTATTTTATTATTAAACCCAACTCTTAAATCTAAATACTATGAAAACAATTAAATTATTTATTATCGGACTCCTTTTTTTATCGGCGAGTTCAGTACAGTCACAAGTGTCTGTAAATGTCAACATTGGAACACCTCCACCAGTTGTTGTGGCATCACCAAGAGTCGTAGTTGCATCTCCTCCTGAATGGGGACCTGTAGGATACGACAATATGGAATACTATTATCTTCCGGATATACAGGTGTACTATGATATTAGACTATCTCAGTACATTTATTTTGGAAATGGCAGTTGGATTCGTTCTTCAAGATTACCAAGTTATTGCAGAAATTACAACTTATACAATGGTTATAAAGTAGTTTTAAATGATTATCATGGTAATGCTCCTTATGTATATTTTAACGCTCACAAAGTAAAATATTACAAAGGATACAAAGGAAAACCTCAAAAAAACAGAGGAGCATATCATGAGCATTATGATAATGATAACCATAGTAATGGTAATTATGGTAATCATCATGATGATCACCATGACAACGGAAATCATGGAGGAAAAGGACATGGTAAAGGAAAACACTAAAAAAAACAAAAGAAAAGAGCACTTAAATAGTAGTAGTGGTCGGAAGAAATTCCGGCCACTTATGTTTTAAAGACTTTTGAAGGATCTCCACCTGCCAACGTTATCATTATTGCAGTAATAAGTTCTCTAAGTTCCAAAACAAATCTTCTTTTAGCGGTTTTATAACCAATATTATTTGCTTTTTTATATATAAGGATAAGCATTGCTACAATTAAAGTCATATAAACCATTACTTCTATTCCATTTTTGCTGAGTGAAACAAGATGACTAAAATTGAGTTCTTGTTTGATAAATCTAAAAAAAACTTCAATATCCCATCTTTTCCTGTAATAATCAGCAACTTCTTTAGCAGTAAGTTGAAAATCATTAGTAATAAACCAAAAAACTTTTTCGGGATTTTGTTTGTTTTTCACAACCACTAGCCTGAATTGATTATCGACTTTTTCTTGGCGATGATGTGTGTTCCCTCGCTTGTTTTTTATTGGAACACCTGTGTAAAGGTTGACAATACTGTCTTGAATTAAGATATTTTCTCCAATATCTAAATCCTGATTTTCCAGAATCAAAGACCGTATTTCTTGATGTTTTCGGTTTTCCTTAGACCTGATAACAAATTTGATATTCTTTTTATCAAAGTCTTTCATAGTTCGGGTGGATTGAATACCTCTGTCGATAATGTAAATATTGCTATGTTCAGTATCTTTTTTTACTTGATTTAAAATAGCTTCGGGAAGAGCATTATCTTCTGCTGAATATCTTTGAGCATTAAATATCTCAACACCAGAAGGAAGAATTCCGTCAAAGGAAACACTATATTTTATAAGTTTTTTACCGCTTTTTTGATCAATACCTTCTTTGAGTTTTCCAGCAGCTTCTGCAACAATGGTACTATCTACCCGAATTAAATTATACTTGCCTCTTTCTAACTGATTGTAACTCTCAGAAAAACGATCATACATACATTCAAAAATTTCTTTGAAATAACTCGCATCAATCTTCGAGAGTCTCTCTGAAATTGAACTTCTTCGGATAGTTTCTGATTCATCCAAGTTAAATATAGATTTAAAACCTGAATAGTTAAAGGTGTCTTCCAATGTTCGTTGGCTGAGCTTTTCGTTATCCATTATAGAATATAAAAGCAGATAAAATACTTTTTTGCCATGAAGAACTTTTGAATAATGATCTACTTTAGTACTGGTGGAAAGATGGGATAAGAGAGCCTCTGGAATGAAGCCTAATAACTCTTTAACGGATACTTTGTGGTCTTTAAAATTTGCCATAGATTACTGATTTACCAGTAATAAATATACGTAAAATCAATACTATAAACAAGAAAAATCTCGTTAAATAAATAATTAAAAACAAAAAAAGTCGGAAGATTTTCTTCCGACCATGACTACTTAAATAGTGCTTTTTTCTTTTGTTTTTTTTTAGTAAATTATTTGGCCCTGAAAATTTACATTTTTTTTACAATTAAACTCGAATTAGTACTTAATTATGTTTTTTAATCTTAACTAAATTATTAAAAAAACAGTTCTATTTAGATTAAATTTCTAATGGGAATCTTATAAAATAATAAAGAAAAAATACAACATAAAATATTGAATAAAAGACCAATTTTGTTTATGATATATTCAACTTTCAAAATTAATTATATTCAATTATGGAACCTGTAAAATTACCATTCTATGTTAAATTCCCTTGCATACTTCTAAGTGTAATTTGTTTAACTTACATTTTTTATATAGCAAAAGATATCTTTACACAAGTCTTGATGGCATTTTTATTTGCTGTTTTATTGGTTCCTATATTTACCTTCTTGAACACCAAAATTAAATTTCCGAGATACCTTGCAGCTATAACCTGTGTTTTACTTTTTGCAGCGTTTATTATTGGAATTTTAGCTTTTATTTCTTACCAAGTTACTGATATGGCTAATGATTTTGAGACAATTAAAAAAAACGCAAATGCTTTTATAATTGAAGTGCATAAGTTTATAAAAGGCAATTTTAATGTAAGTATTGGAGAACAAAAAAAGTATATTAACACTGTAACTAAAGACTCTGTTAAAAATGGTACAGGTACTATTGGCTCTGCAATATTATCTATAAGTGATATACTCTTGGACAGCACTATCATTCCTATTTACACTTTTTTGTTTTTATTATATAAAGATCATTTTATTCTATTCCTTGCAAAGTTAATAGACAAAGAAAATCATTTGGTTTTAAAAGATATTTTGTCTCAAATAAAAGTTTCAATAAATAAATACATTGTAGGATTAATTCTCGAAATGATTATTGTTTCAGTTTTAACGAGCTTAGGACTTTGGATTATTGGTATAAAATACTTTATACTATTAGGGCTTATAACGGGGATTTTAAACCTAATTCCATATATAGGTATTTTGATTGCTGGAATAATAACCGTTTTAGCATCATTAACAGGTTCATCCGAAACATCAATAATATTAGGAATTTTGATTGTGAATATTATTGTTCAATTAATTGATAATAATATACTAGTGCCATTAATTATTAATTCCAAAGTAGAAATTAATGCATTTGTTTCAATATTGGGAATTATTATTGGAGGTACTTTAGCAGGTATTTCAGGTATGTTTTTGGCAATACCACTTTTGGCTATTCTAAAAATTATTTTTGATAGAATTGAATCTTTAGAACCTTGGGGTTATTTGATGGGAAATGATATGCCTAGTAAATTTATATGGAGAATTCGAAAAATAAAGTAAAAACTAAATAATATAAGTAATTAAAGCTTTCTTTAGCCTTAATTTTACCTCATAAATCGAGCCTAAATTATCTGAATGTCTTTGAAGAAAATAATAGTAGTTTTATTTTTTGTATGCTTTTGTTTTCAAAGCAATTATGCTCAGCTTGCTGAAACAAAAAAAGATAGTACCGAAAACATGTATTCTAAAATACATAATTACTCTAAAACAAATAATTTTACCAAGATAGTTTACAAACTTTTTTTTAAATCCAATAAACCAAAAAAGAAAGAAGAGCTACTCCAACAAAGAGATACTACAAATTATAATGGAAAAATAATCCGGAAAATAAATATTATAACCCTAGATCCATTCGGAAATTCTGTTGCAGACAGCATTATGAAACCAAAAAATTGGGGAGAAAGAACTGGGAATAAATTACATTTAAAAACAAAAAGAATTGCGATTTATAATTTATTGTTGATTAAAAAGAATACTCCTTATGATTCCTATAAAGCTCAGGAATCGGAACGTATTATACGTTCTCAAAAATATGTAAGCGCAGTGAGAATTTCGGAAGAATTAGCTAGCGAAAAATCCGATTCTGTAGATGTTACAATACGTGTTCTAGATTCCTGGAGTACCATTCCACGTTTTTCAACATCAAAAAATCAGTTTTCTATCGGAATAAAAGAAAAAGATTTTTTCGGTACTGGCCAAGAACTTGATTATCGTTTTACTAATCGTTACGATGATGGCAAGAACGGTAACGAAATAACATATTCTGTTCCAAATATTAAAAATACGCTTATAAGCACTGTTCTACATTATAAAATGGATTTAGATAATAATTATTCAAAGAGCATTGATGTTGAACGTGATTTTTATTCACCTTTAACAAAATGGGCTGGTGGTGTTTATATCGGTCAAGAATTTAGAACAGACACTTTACAAGCTCATGATTTCTCTTATGCTTATCAAAATTTTAAATATAATTCTCAGGATTTATGGTTAGGGAAAGCAAGTGAAATATTTAAAGATGAAAAAAATGAAATAACAAATTTGATTATTACTGGTCGTATTTTTAATATAGACTATATCGAAAGTCCAACTGATGAGTATGATCCTATGCAATTTTATTCTGATGAAAAACTTTTTTTAAGTGGTGTTGGAATCAATAAGCGTAAATATATAAAAGACAGTTATATTTTTAGAAACGGAATGACTGAGGATGTACAGATTGGTAAAATTTACGGATTAACATTTGGTTATCAATACAAAAACACTTTTTGGCGACCGTATATAGGTGGACAGTTTTCTTTTGGAAATTATTATAGGCTAGGATTTTTAAGTATGAATTTTGAAGCTGGTACTTTTTTCCAAAAATCAAAAACCTATCAGACCTCTTTTGTATTTGAAGCCAATTATTTTACAAAGCTTTACAGTATTGGAAAATGGAAACTGAGACAATTCATTAATCCCAAAGCAATAATTGGTAATAATCATGAAGATATCATTGGAGATAAACTTAATATAAATGGGGACAATGGTTTAGCAGGTTTTAATGCTGCGCTATACGGAACCAATAAAATGATTCTATCATTGCAGACACAAACATATTCTCCTTATGCCTTACTGGGTTTTCGTATGAATCCCTTCTTCAATTACTCGATTGCTCTTTTAGGAAGCCCTAATGATTCTATGTTTACAAATGAAGCCCATTCGACACTAACAATAGGTTTATTAATCAGTAATGATTTCTTGGTATTTAGTTCTTTTCAATTGTCGCTGTCCTATTATCCAAATATTCCATTGCAAGGGAATAATATTATTAAAACAAATACTTTTGAAACTTCTGATTATGGGCTACAAAGTTTTGAATTGGCAAAACCAAAAATAGTAGACTATAAATAGATACAATTACTTAGAAAAGAATACAATTTGATTACTTATTTTGGTTTCATCAAAATAAAACTATTTTAAATTTTCATCCAGCCATTCAAAAATAGTTTCAAAAACTACATTTCTAACTGATTTTTTTGATAAAATCAAATCGTGCATAGCTTCTTTAAAACCGAGAACTTTTTTATTAAGCGATTCAATTAATTTTGATTTTTCGATAATATCTTTTACATTTAAAATAGCATCCCCTTCAAACATTTCTTCACTCCACCTTGAGGGATAAACTGAACGCATAGAATGCAAAATTAAAATTGGTTTAATAATAGAGACTCCTTTTGCAATTTTCAAATGACCTTGATGAATTGCATCTACCCATCCTGCATTTATAGAGGGGGCACTATGAGGTTTCCATTTCAAATTGTAATCCCACTCACCATAATCACTTTTATGCAAACTTTTACCGTAAAACTTTGAAAAACCAATTGGCAAAACCAAATTAGGATTTAATCTGCCTAAAAATGAAAGTATAGGGATAACAGTTTTCTTTTGAATCCAAGGCACATTAAAATCATAAAAAGGACTATTACAAATCAGTACATTAAAAAGAGTACTCTCTTTTCGAACAGCAGCATATAGCGTTATAATTAGACCACCTGTTGAATGCCCATAAAGGACTATTTTTAAATTGCCTTCATCTTTAATTACAGCCAGTGCTTGGTCAATATCTTCATAATACTCAGACAAATGTCTTACATTATTGGGTTTCTGATTTCTTAAAATAGATCTCCCATATTTTCTTAAATCCAAGGCATAAAAATTATAGCCTTTCTTTAAAAATTCTTCAGCAATTACCACTTGATAAAAATAATCATTAAAACCATGAATACACAAAATGGCTTTGGTAGACTCTGTTAAACCTCGCTTTCTGATCAATGTAGCTGCAACAGCTCCTTCATAATCATCGCGCTGAGTAATAATTCTTTGTTCAAAACCATTCTTCAAAATATCTTCCTGATATTGCATATCCAATTTAGATTAAGTTAATTGTAAACAAAGGGCAATTTCAAAATAATTCCAAAAAAATCATTTCACAACATTCTCAAATTTAGCATTCTATTTTTAATTAATTAACATAAAATAGTATTATTTTTCATTGTTTTTAATCAATAAAAAAAATAATTTGGCCTAAAAAAACACTTTATAGAATTTTAAACATTAACATAACTTTTGGAATTAACGACAAATATTCCCATTATTTAATTAGTATTTTTGGAGTTAATCTATTCAATTTTATTTAAAATAATAAAACCCGTTATATGCGAAAGCTATTTTTAAAATCCTTTTTGCTTTTTTTTCTTTCTGTACAAATAACAAACGCCCAAAAACCTCAAAAACCAAGTTCTGCAGAAATATACAATCAAATTCAGAAACTTAATTTTTTAGGAACTGTACTGTATATAGCCGCGCATCCTGACGATGAAAACACTCGTTTGATTTCTTATATGTCCAATGAAATTCATGCCCGAACAGGTTATTTATCTTTGACTCGCGGAGATGGTGGTCAAAATTTAATTGGACCCCAATTACGAGAATTATTAGGAGTCATTAGAACACAAGAACTTCTTGAAGCCAGGAAAATTGATGGAGGAGAACAATTTTTTTCTAGAGCTAATGATTTTGGATATTCTAAAAACCCTGAAGAAACATTACAAATTTGGGATAAAGAAAAAGTATTAGCCGACTTAGTTTGGGTCGTTAGAAAATTTCAACCTGATGTAATTATCAACCGATTTGATCATAGATCACCTGGCACTACTCATGGGCATCATACATCATCAGCTATGCTAAGTATGGAAGGATTTGATCTTGCTAATAATCCAACTGCTTTCCCTGAACAATTAACATTAGAACACCCTTGGCAACCAAAAAGAGTGTTTTTTAATACTTCTTGGTGGTTTTATGGTAGCAAAGAAAAATTTGAAGCAGCAAATAAAACTAATTTAGTAGCCATTCAAACAGGTGTTTATTACCCTACTATTGGAAAATCGAATCAAGAAATAGCTGCATTAAGTCGTAGTAGTCATAAATCTCAAGGTTTTGGAAGTACTGGATCACGTGGAGAAGATACTGAATATTTAGAGTATTTAAAAGGAGAGCCTTTACAAAATAAAGCATCTATTTTTGAAGGTATTGATACGAGTTGGAACCGAGTAAAAGATGGAAAACCTATTGGTGAATTAATTAGTACTATTGCTAATCAGTATGATTTTAAAAACCCTTCTGCAAGTATTCCAAATTTGGTAAAAGCCTATTCGATGATTCAGTCATTGAATGAAAATCACTGGAAAACGATTAAATCTGAAGAAATAAAAAAAATAATTGCAAATTGCTCTGGTTTGTTTTTGGAAGCTATTTCTAACGCTCAAGAAGTAACTCCTGGAAGTCTTTTAAAACTAAATTTGGAAGCTATTAACCGGAGCCCAATTAACATGCAATTAATTAGTGTTTATACTTTACCCGAACAAAAAACTACAGTTTTTAATATCAGTTTAAAAAACAACAGTGTTCAAAATAACAAACTCGATTTGCAGTTACCACAATCAATTAACTATACACAACCCTATTGGTTAAAAGAAAAAGGGACCGTTGGCTTATACACTGTTGAAGATCAAAAAAACATAGGAATCCCTGATATTATTAGAGAAGTCAAAGTAATTTTTAATGTAAAAATTAATGATATCGAAATCCCTTTTGAACGAACCGTTGTTTACAAATACAACGACGATGTAAAAGGTGAAGTTTATAATTTCTTAGATATTGTTCCTGAAATAACAACAACAATTCAAGATAAAGTATTACTTTTTCCAAATACAAAACCCAAATATGTTGGTATAAGTATAAAGTCTGGAAAAGATGATATTAAAGGGAATTTAAAACTAGATTTACCTAAAGAATGGAAAGTATCACCTCAATCTATTGCTTTTCAATTAGACAAAAAAGGAATGGAACAAACAGTATATTTTGAGGTTACTCCTCCATCACAAATGAGTGAAATTGTAGCCAAGAGTATTGCAACTATTGATAATATACCTTATGATAAAGAGCAAATTATTATTAATTATGATCATATTACAAAACAACAGGTTTTAAAAACAGCAGAAGTAAAATGTATTCGTTTTGATTTAAAAACAAATCCAGAAAAAATTGCTTACATCATGGGAGCTGGCGATGAAGTTCCTAAAAGTTTAATACAAATGGGGTATCAAGTAACTGTTGTTAAACCCGAAGAAATAACTCCAGAAAAACTGGATTCATTTGATGTAGTTATGACTGGTGTGCGTGCTTACAATACTATACAAGCATTAGCATACAAACAAGACATTTTGTTTGATTTTGTAAAAGGAGGCAAAACAATGATTGTACAATACAATACCAATAGCGATTTGGTTACGTCTAAAATTGCTCCTTACCCTCTAAAAATTTCAAATGATCGTGTAACTGAAGAAAATGCTGAAGTTCGTTTTCTAAACCCCAATCATCCTACTTTGAATTATCCTAATACGATTACTCAGAATGATTTTAAAGGTTGGAAACAAGAGCAAGGATTATATTACCCTAAAGAATTCGACAAAGCCTTCACTCCTATCCTATCATCAAATGATAAAGGGGAAAGTCCTAAAGATGGTGCTTTATTAGTTGCTCCTTATGGAAAAGGAAATTATATTTATACTGGACTAAGTCTTTTTAGAGAATTACCAGAAGGTGTTTCTGGAGCCTATAAATTGTTATCTAACTTAATCTCAATTAAATCTTCGGTAAGTATTCCTAATCAAAAAATAAAACAATAATATGGACTCAAAAAATCCTAAAATCTGGTCAAAAAGCTACACATTAGTTCTCATTGCCAATGCCTTGTTTATTATTATTTTCTACTTAATTATGAAATTATACTCTTAACTTATGCAATTATTTGACTGGATTGTACTGATAGTAACGCTATTATTTATTGTAATTTATGGCGCTTGGAAAACTCGAGGCAGTAAAAATGTTGAAGATTATATTCTAGGAAATAATGAAACCCCATGGTTTACCGTTGGACTTTCGGTAATGGCTACTCAAGCGAGTGCTATTACTTTTCTTTCAACACCTGGACAAGCATATCATGATGGAATGGGGTTTGTACAGTTCTATTTTGGATTACCAATTGCAATGGTTGTAATCTGTGTTACTTTTATTCCTATTTATCACAAATATAAAGTTTATACAGCTTATGAATATTTAGAAAAAAGATTCGATCTTAAAACACGTTCATTAGCTGCCATTTTATTTTTAGTTCAAAGAGGATTAGGAACAGGAATTACGATCTATGCTCCTTCTATCATTTTATCGGCATTGCTAGGCTGGGACTTAACTTATATGAATATCGTTATTGGAATTTTGGTAATCATTTATACCTTTTCGGGAGGAACCAAAGCAGTAAATGTTACTCAGAAACAGCAAATGTTTGTGATTTTGGCAGGAATGGTAATTACTTTTTTTCTGATTCTGGACTATTTACCTAATGATATGACTTTTGATAATGCCTTACATATTGCCGGTGCAAATCAGAAAATGAATATTGTTAATTTCTCTTTTGACTTAGATGAAAAATATACTTTTTGGAGTGGAATTACTGGAGGTTTTTTTCTGGCATTAGCCTATTTTGGCACAGACCAATCACAAGTAGGTCGCTATTTATCTGGAAAATCTGTTCGTGAAAGCCAAATGGGATTAATCATGAATGGGCTTTTAAAAGTTCCTATGCAATTCTTAATTTTGCTTACTGGTGTAATGGTTTTTATTTTTTTTCAATTCAACTCAACTCCATTAAACTTTAATCCAAATAATAAAATTATAGTTGAAAACTCAAAATACAAAGGAGAATATCAAAAACTTCAAAAGGATCTGGATAAATTATCTGAAGATGAAAAAGTAGTAAATTTGCTGTATATCGATCAACTTAATCAAGATTATGACAATCCTACTCTTCGAAAAGAACTAGTTGATTTGGCCATAAAAGAAAAAGAATTGAGAGGTCAAGCACGAGAAATTATTTCTAAAGCAAATAATAAAGCAGAAACCAACGACAAGGATTATGTGTTTTTCTATTTCATTCTACACTATTTACCCAAAGGACTTATAGGTTTATTACTAGCAGTAATTATTTCGGCAGCAATGTCCTCTACAGCTTCGGGGCTTAATGCACTGGCTTCTACAACTGCTATTGACATTTACAAACGTAATGTAAAATTAGAAAAAACCGAAAAACATTATTTAAATATGACGAAACTCTTCACACTTATGTGGGGAATCATTGCTATAGGATTTGCTTGTATTGCAACACTTTTTGAAAACTTAATTCAACTGGTAAACATCATAGGGTCTATATTTTACGGAACCGTTTTGGGAATTTTTCTTGTTGGTTTTTATACCCAAAAAATACGTGGAAAATCGATCTTTTATAGTGCAGTAATTAGCCAAATTACCATTTTTATTATCTACTATTTTACCAATTTTATTTACCCAAGCGGGTCGGAAAAACTAGGTTATTTATGGCTTAATTTCATTGGAGCACTACTGACAATTGTATTATCCTACATGTTTCAAACAACTTTGTTTAAGGATGAAGAAAATGAGCCTTCACTAGTTTAAAATTCTTCCAAAGAAAAAGCTCAAAAATTCGCTAATATATTTTAGCGAATCTTTGAGCTTTTTATGTTGTTATGAAATTCTAAAAATTTATAAGATTATTTTTTACTCCACTCTGAGATACTTTCTCTATTCATTTTCACATAATCTTGATTTTTTGCGGCTTCTGCAGCTACAAGAGAAAGATTTGCAGTTTCAATAGCCCCTTTTTTATCTCCCGCTCTAGCTTGAATCAATGATTTTTGGCGAGTGTACCAATATGGTTTTTCTGTACTCATTTCCATTGCTTTATCCATATAACTCAATGCTTTTGCATTATCACCATTAGATTGATAAATGTATTGTGCTGCCGAAAAATAATCTGCAGATGTTGGTCCAGCCAAAACTTTTTCAATATTTGCTAATACTTCTTTTTGAGTTGGAACTGTAAACTTCATCGAAACAGATGAGTTTTCCCAAGCCATATCTAAGGTAGCCGTATCAGTAGTCAAATTACCTATACCTATTGTGAAAGATTCAACTGATTTAGATATTGCGTCTTCTTTTACCGTAGTTCTTAAAACGACATTAGCTTCATTCCATGTTTCAGGATTTCCCCAATTGTTTGTAGTTGAATAAAAAATTACTTCCCAACTTTCAATTTTAGGAATTGTATACAAAGCATATTTTCCTTTTGGTAATGTTTTACCATCGATTGTAACGTCTTCACTAAAAGATATTGTAGTATTTTCATTGGCTCCAGTTCTCCAAACTTTTCCAAAAGGCACCAAATTACCAAATACAGCTCTTCCTCTAGCAGCTGGTCTGCAATACACAATTTCCACATCTGTTAATCCAACTGTTTGAAAAACAGTAGCTTTTGGACTAGCTTGAGGCGTCTTTAATTGAGCCTCTGTAATTAATGGCGCTATTATAAAAGCGAAAGCAATAAGAATCTTTTTCATATATGTTTTTTTTGTTTGTGTTCAAATTTACAAATTCAGAAAATCAATGGTGTTAATATTTCCTTAATTCAAAATCAGTTATTATTCTATTTTTTAAAGTTTCATTCCATATAGAAATTTAGAAATCATATAAGCTTTTTTAAAAATTATATAACAAGAAAAAAAGTATTCAGGTCTAATTTTGTAATGTAACTAAACCAAGTTTAATTCATAAAAGGTCTTTATATCACTAGTTAACTAAAAAATGCTATTATGAAAAATCAAAAAAAAATATTCCAAAAATTAAAATATCTTGCCTATAAAAGCATGTATTACTGTACTGAAATTCGATACATCTTTAATTTATAAACTATTTAAAAAAATACAACAATTAATATTGTGAAACTTTTTCAAAATTCAATTCGTCAAAATGATTGATTACTACATCTGCCAATGATAAGTCCTGATCCTTAGAATGGAAGCTATTATATCCAACACAAAAAATATCAGCCGCTTTTGCAGCCTTTACGCCATTAGCACTATCTTCAATAACTATACAATTTTCCTTTGGAGCAATTGACAAAGAAGCTGCATGCAAGAAAATAGCTGGATGCGGTTTTGATTTTGGAAAATCTTCTCCGCTAACAATATGAGTAAAATATTGGTGCAAGTCAAAACGCGTAAAAACCCTGTTTATTGTTTCCTTGGAAGCTGATGAAGCTACAATCAACTGCATTTCATTTTGATAAAAATCTTTAATTAAATTTTCTACACCATCTAACAAAGCCAAATCTTCTTTACTATCAAACGCATCATTAAAAATGGCTCTTTTTCTCAGAATCAAATCTTCGACTTCTTGTTCCAACTTAAAATAATCTTTCAAAATCTGAAAAGTATTTCGGGTTGATAGTCCTGTAAATGAAGTATACATTTCCTCTGGAACTTCAATATTGAGTTCCCTAAATTGTTTGAAATATGCATAACGGTGTACAAGTTCTGTATCGACAATCACACCATCCATATCAAAAATTACTGTTTGTATCATTTTTTTTAAGTTTCTAAGTTACTTAGTCACAAAGTGATTAAGTTTATTGTGCTATTTTATTTTTGTATTTCTAAACCCTGATTATTAAAATTTACTCTTTTTTAAGTAAAAATCGGATCACAGTTTCGGCAGCATACAACCCAAATAACCCAGGCATATAGCTATTAGTGCCATAAAATGATTTTTTAAAATTAGATCCATCTGTCATACGCAAACTGGATTCATCTTGAATTTCGGAAGAAAAAACCACCTTCACTTTATTAATTTTCTCTTTTTTTAAGCGCTTTCTGATGGTTTTAGCAAAATAGCAATTTATGGTTTTTGAGATATCAGTCACTTTTACTTTGGAAGCATCCATTTTCCCACCAGCTCCCATACTGCTTATGATTCTGACTTTTTTTCTTCTAGCAGAAATAATCAAATTCAATTTTGGAGTTACACTGTCAATACAATCTAAAACATAATCATATTCGTCAGTAACAATTTCATATGCACGTTCTGGCGAAAGGAATTCTTTCACTCGTATCAAATTCAATTCAGGATTAATATCCATTAAGCGATCCCCTACAACGTTCACTTTAGGTTGCCCAACAGTAGAATGCAAAGCAGGTAATTGTCTGTTTATATTGGTTATATCTACTATATCACCATCTACAATTGTCATCGTTCCCACTCCTGCTCTAGCCAAAAATTCAGCAGCAAAAGAGCCTACTCCTCCTAGACCTACAACCATTACATGTGCATTTTGCAAATTTTGCAATCCTTCTTTTTTAAATAATAATTCGGCTCTTTCTGTCCACTCTGCCATAATTCTTTGTTTAAAGTTTAATATTTTTTTGGTTTTTAAAAGTTAAAAACCTGTTTAAAATTGTTATTTATTATTTGTTGCAATTCTTCAATATCAATATTTTTATATTGAGCTCCCAACGAATATACTTCTTCTATACCCTCATCTAGTATATCTGTTTCCAAAAAAAAACGATCATTAGGAACACTTAGAAAAACACTTTCCATATCATGATTGCGCATGAGATATTTCCCAAATGAAATATAAAAACCGTTGTCAATTAATTCCTTGGCTACTTGCTTATTTTTTGAAAAACCATGAATAAGCATAGGAACTGTAATTTTTAATTGTTTTTTAATTGCAATTACTTCTTGAAATGCGGCCACGCAATGAATCACAACTGCTTTATTGTATTTTTGAGCCAATAGCAATTGCTTTTCAAAAACTTTTTTCTGCAATTCAAGTGAAATTTCTATACGCTTATCTAATCCACATTCGCCAACGGCAAGACAATTTGGTTCTTGTAATTTGTTTTCAATAATCTGCAAATCAGCTTCAAGTCTTTGCTTGTCAATATACCACGGATGAATACCAATAGAATAAAACGGAATGGAAGCATCAAACTCTTGTGGGTATTGATTTACCAATTCCAAAACTGATTCTTGATTCGTAAATTTGTGAGTATGTAAATTAAAGAACTTCATTAATCATGAAACTTCTTTACACCTGCTTTGATTTCAATAGCCAAATCGTTTTCCAAAGGTACTTTTGGACAGGAATACTTATGATTATAAGCACAATATGGATTGTATGATAAATTAAAATCGATCACTATGGTATTACCTGTTGGGATTTTCAAATCAATGTATTTCCCACCAATGTAACTCTCCTTACCCGAAGTCAAATCCGAGAAAGGCAAAAACAAATCATCTTTGTATTCTTCTTTTTTCGAAAATTCAATATTGCGATACACATTCAATTTAAACTCTTTCCCTTCCATCTGAAAATGAACCTCTCCATATTTTACATACATTGGTTTTCTAGCTGTTGAAGTTTGCATTCCAAATGGTTTTTCATTCTCCGTTCTTATGAATTGAGCAACCACATAAGCTTTTTCGTTTATCGGATAAAAATCTAGCGATTTGAAATGAGCTAAGTCTTCAGTTGCCAAAGGGCTGGTCTTTGCATCTGCATATTCGGTATTGAGGTCTTTTTGAAATTTTTTGACAGCAGTAGCGTTAAATTTTTCTTGAGCAAAGCCAAAATTAAAAACTGCCAATAGAACCAAAGTCAGTATAACTCTCATAATCATTTAAATTTTATGCAAAAATAGTTTAAAGTTAGAAAGCCACAAAGTTTATGACTTATATAAACAAATAATGGAACCCAAACTAATAAATAAATTAGCTCCAAAAAACTTTGTAGATTTGTGTTCACAGAATTTATCTACCATGCTCAAAACTGCTCTAGGTCGTTACGTAAACAATTTTAAAGGCTTCACACGTGAAGTTTGGATTCTTGCTTTGGTCACTTTTATCAATAGAGCTGGAACTATGGTTCTGCCTTTTTTATCCAAATATTTAAAGGAAGATTTGAATTTTACCTACGGTGAAGTGGGATGGATTATGGTTGCATTTGGATTGGGTTCTATGCTAGGTTCTTGGATTGGAGGAAAGTTGAGTGATAAAATAGGTTTTTATAAAATCATGATTTTTAGCCTTTTTACGAGCGGAATTCTATTTATTCTATTACAATATATTACAACCTTTTGGGGATTATGCTTTGGAATGTTCATCATCATGGCTATTTCCGATATGTTTCGTCCTGCCATGTTTGTATCTCTAAGTGTATATGCCAAACCCGAAAATCGAGTTCGTGCGCTATCATTAGTTCGTTTAGCTGTAAATCTAGGATTTACGGCAGGCCCAGCATTGGGAGGATTGATTATCATAGGAATGGGATACCAAGGCTTATTCTGGGTTGACGGAAGCACTTGTATCATAGCCATTTTAATATTTGCTATATGCATTAAAGAAAAAAAGAAAACTGCAGTTGCTACTGAGGACACTATAGTAACAACTACCCGAAAATCCGTTTATAAAGACAAACCATTTTGGCTGTTACTCTTTATCAGTTTTGTTACTTTTATGGTTTTTCTTCAAATATTTTCGACTTTACCTTTATACCACAACGAAAAATTCGGACTCAGTGAATTTCAAACTGGAATGCTACTTTCCATTAACGGACTATTAGTTTTCCTTTTGGAGATGCCCATCGTAAGTACGTTAGAAAGGAGAAAAACTAACAAAATTAAGAGCATTGCAATTGGAGCATTATTCATTACGCTTGGCTATTACATTTTGTTAATCGATTCTTGGGTAGGCATTCTGGTAATTAGCATCGTCTTACTCACTTTTGGGGAAATTTTCTTATTCCCTTTTGTCAATGCGGTTGCTCTCAACCGTGCGCCAAAAGGGCAAGAAGGACAATATATGGGTTTGTACACAATGAGTTTTAGTTTGGCACATATTGCCAGTTCAAAAACCGGTCTGGAAATTATTGCTCACTATAACTATCAAGTCAATTGGTTTGTTATGGGAACATTGGGAGCATTATCCTTGGTTTGCTGTTTTTGGCTGAACAAAATGATACATACTTCACAAAAATAATAATTTAAAAATATCATTTGGGCGTGCCAGCATCATAATAAATGGGCTGCCAATCATTATCTATATTAGCCCATTTACCATGATGCTGTCGTGCTATCCGTGCTACTTCGGTAGCTTGCTCCTATCACTCACGCAAAAAGGCAGCTTTTTTATTCAAAAGAATTTTTCAGGACAAACATTTTTTTAAACTTATCCAATAGGTTTTGAAAATCTGTTAAGAAAAACTCAGCTCTCATCTCAACAAAACCAATTGAAAACTAAATTTTTAGTTAAATAACTACTTTTATAGTTTTAAAACTAAAAATATAGTTGTATGTTTGTTATGTACTAATGAGAAATATTTTAAAATAAAGAAATAAAATGCAAAAACTCACCAACAAAGAAGAAGAAATCATGCATATTTTGTGGAGGCTTAAAAAAGCATTCGTAAAAGAAGTCATGGCCGAAATCACTGAAGACCAACCACATTATAACACGCTTTCAACCATTGTACGCAATCTGGAAGAAAAAGGATATGTAAGCTACAATGCCTTTGGAAACACCCATCAATATTATCCAATCGTAAATATTGAAGACTACCGAAAAGGTTTTATGAATACCGCTATTGATAATTATTTTAATAGCTCGTATAAAAACATGGTTTCCTTTTTTGCCAAAGAAGAAAAAATTTCAGCAGCCGAATTACGTGAAATTCTTACTATGATTGAAAACCAAACCGAAAAAAAATAATCGTTAATGGAGACACTTTTCATTTATATTGCAAAATCAAGTGGGTTATTAACTGTGTTTTATATTACCTACTTCTTACTATTGTACAAAGAAACCTTCTTTTCTGGCAACAGATGGTTTTTATTAGGAGGCTTATTTACATCGGCAATATTACCGTTTTTATTTTACACTAAAATTATCTGGGTCGACCCTGCTCCAATAACAAATTTGAATTTTCAATCAGCTTTTATTCCTCCTATCATAGAAAAGGAATCTATTGAAATCAATTGGAACTATTTAATTCTAGCCATTTACAGCATCGGATTTTTATCATTCCTTATAAAATTCGCAATGGATTTTTATAGTTTAAACTCGGTTTTGAGAGGTAAAAAAACACAACAACAAGCTGATTTTAAATTTATTGATACAACTGAAAATATTGCTCCCTTTTCTTATTTCAATTATATAGTGTACAACTCATCATTGTACAGCGCCACTGAATTGGAAAATATTATTGAACACGAAAAAGTACACAGCGAACAAAATCATACCGTTGATGTACTGATCTCAAGAATCTTTTGCATTCTTTTTTGGTTCAACCCAATTATCTGGCTTTATAAAAAAGCAATTACACAAAACTTAGAATTCATTGCAGACAGCGAAGCATCCAAAAAACTTTCAGACAAAAAGGTGTATCAATACATTCTTTTAAAAATAACGACACATGAAAATTGTATCGCAATCACCAATCATTTTTATCAATCATTAATTAAAAAACGAATCGTTATGTTAAACAAAAATCAATCAAAAAAGAAGAATTCATGGAAATACACTTTGGTAATTCCCGCACTTGTAGCTTTTGTGCTTTTATTCCAAATAGAAGTCATTGCAAAAGAAAGAAATCTAATTAAAAAAGAATCTGTTAAAAAAACTAAATCAATAGATGCTTACAAAATTCTAAAAATTACGACAGATCAAGAACTTAAAAAAATTGCCGAAAAAGTAAAATCAATTCACAATGTTGATGTTATTATATCAGAGATAAAAAGAAACTCAAATAATGAATTAACCAATATCAAAGTAGATATACAAAAAGGAACTAAAGAAGCCCAAACAATTCAAATTAAAGGTGACAATGCCATCAAAGACTGTGATATTATTATTGTTACTGAAGAAAATGGTTCAAAAAAAATCAATCTTATTACCAATAACAAAATGAATAATTCTACAGTAAGTGACGATTTAAAAACAGAAGAAAAAAAAGTTCAAAATCCAAAAATTAATACAAATGTTAACGTTAATAATAATAATAATAATACAAAAACTGATATCAATATTAACACAGATACTAACACAATTGTTAATATAAATTCTAAAGTACAAACTAAATCAAGCACAAGAACAGATAATTCATTAATAATTATTGATGGAATGGCAGTCCCTAATCATTTAAATATAGATTTTAATTCTCTTCCTATCGAAAGCATACATATCTATAATAGTCTACAGGCTGTATTTAAATATGGAAATATTGGTAAAAATGGAGTAATCGACATCGTTACAAAAAAAGATGTTCGCATTGGTCATTATATTAGCTCAAGTGATGTATTCAAAAGCATTTTTACAGAAAAAAGTTTTGATTATAAAAAAATGATTATAATTATTGATGGTCAGCTTAAAGAAGCTAAATCTTTGGAGAATCTTAATCCTGAAAACGTAGAAAGTGTTAGTTGTTCTCCTAAATTATTTGATCTTTCAGAATCTGAAAAAGCCACTATGATTTCAAAATATGGAGAGAATGCCTTAAATGGAATTATTAAAATTAAAACTAAGGATAAAAAATAAAATAATCTGTTCAACTTTTTATACTATTAAAAACAGAATTAATAATAAAAGCTCATGCAAAAATTAACCAACAAAGAAGAAGAAATCATGCATATTTTATGGAAGCTTAAAAAAGCATTCGTAAAAGAAGTCATGGCCGAAATCACCGAAGATCAGCCTCATTATAACACACTTTCAACCATAGTACGCAATCTTGAAGAAAAAGGATATGTGAGTCACAATGCCTTTGGAAACACTCATCAATATTTTCCAATTGTGAGTATCGAGGATTACCGAAAAGGTTTTATGAGTAGCGCAATTGATAATTATTTTAATAGCTCCTATAAAAACATGGTTTCCTTTTTTGCTAAAGAAGAAAAAATTTCAGCAGCCGAATTACGTGAAATTCTTACTATGATTGAACAAAAACAATAATAAATTATGGAAACACTATTCATATATATTGCAAAATCAAGCGGACTAATAACAATGTTCTTTCTTGCTTATTATTTGCTACTGCGAAAAGAGACTTTCTTTACTACAAATCGTTGGTTTCTCCTAGCTGGTTTGTTTACATCCGTAATTTTGCCATGGATAGTTTTTACCACTATTGTTTGGGTAGAACCAATACAAAACTCTTTAGATTGGTCAAAAATTCCAACAACACCTATCCAAAAAGATAGCTTTGAAATCAATTGGTATCTCGTTTTGGCATCCGCTTATGCAATAGGGACAGTATTGTTTTTAATGCAGTTTGCTTTTGACTTTTACCACCTTAATCGAGTACTAAAAGGTAAACAAATTAAACAACAAGCAGATCACAAGTTCATAGATTTACAAGAAAATATTGCTCCCTTTTCGTATTTTAATACCATTGTTTACAATTCCTCTTTGTATAACGAGTCGGAAATGGAAAGCATTCTAGAGCACGAAAAAGTACATAGCGAACAATATCATACAATAGACGTTTTAATCACGCGTGTATTTTGTATTCTTTTCTGGTTCAACCCATTTATTTGGCTGTACAAAAATGCCATTTTACAAAATCTGGAATTCATCGCAGATAGCGAAGCATCAAAAAACATATCCGATAAAAAAGCGTATCAACTTACACTTTTAAAAATAACAACACACGAAAATTGTGTCGTACTTACCAATCATTTTTATCAATCATTAATCAAAAAACGAATCGTTATGTTAAACAAAAATCAATCAAAAAAATGGAATTTTTTCAAATATGCTTTGATAATTCCGGCATTAGTTGCCTTCGTCTTTTTATTCCAAATGGAAGTTATTGCAAAAGAAAAAAATCAAACTTTATCAACCGAAAAATCAAACTTAATTTCAAAAACTGAAGATGTTAATATCTATAAAATCAATAAAAACTCTACAGAAAATGATTTAAAAGAAACAGCTTCTACAATTAATAAAAATTATGGTATCGAGGTTCGGTTCACAAATACAAAAAGGAATTCAAGCAACGAATTAACCGCTATAACTGTAGAAATTAAAAAAGGCAAAGAATTGTCTGAAAAAAGAACTACCAAAAGTTCCGAAGCAATAAAAACATTTGCCATAGTCATCAACAAAGATTCTGATGGAAAGTTAACCATTGATTTTATGGATGATAATAAAATGGACAAAAAAGAAATTGCAAACATTAGTGAGAATTCTCCAAATATCCGTATCGATGATGAAACTCAGATTTTTATTGATGGAGAACAATCAGATAAAACGGAAATGGATAAATTAGATTCTAAAGAAATTGTAAGAGTAGATGTTACAAATAATAATGATGAAAAAGAAATCAGAATCATAACTAAAAATGGAGAGTATAGATTTAATGACAAAAACATGCCCGTTGCTCCTACACCACCAACTCCCCCAGTTTTTAAAAATCCAAAAGCACCAATATTTCCAAAAGCACCAACTCCTCCAAAAGGCGACCCTGTAAATGGTGACAAAAAAGCATGGAAAGATTTCGAAAAAAAGATGGAAGATTATGATGCTAAAATGGAAAAATTGCAACCACAAATAGAAGCTTTCGATAAACAAATGGCAGAATTTGATAAACAGATGGAACCATTCAACAAACAAATGGAAGAATTTGATAAAAAAATGGAAGTTTATGAAAAGCAAATGAAGGAGTACCAACCTAATCCAGAAAACTAAAAAATTTCATTATAATTCACAAAAAAGACGATTACTCATCATAATCGTCTTTTTTTATATCTTTGAAAAAAATTAAATATGTATAAAGTTCTAGCCCAAATCAATAAAATTATTTTACCCAGTTTTACCAAACAAGGATTGGATGTATCCAAAGCAAAAAAATGGCAATTGGCTATTATTGCCTATCGTTATTATGTAACCTCAAGAGCACTTTAAACTTATACTAGAAAAACAGATTAAATCTTAATTTACAGCATTCCTAAAAACTAAAAATCTGTCTTTAAAAATTAATATGTTATTGCAGCAAAAATTTCGTTTCCTGCAATCTTATCTCTACCGTTTAGAAAAGCGATTTCCATTATAAAATTACACTGTACAATTACACCTCCCAATTTTTCTACCAATTCGCAAACTGCTTTTGCAGTTCCCCCTGTTGCCAAAACATCGTCGTGGATAAGAACTCTATCTCCTTTTTGAATTGAATCAGTATGAATTTCAAGTGTATCTGTTCCGTATTCTAAATCATAAGAAGCCGAAATTGTATCAAAAGGCAATTTATTAGGTTTTCTAACAGGAACAAAACCTACGTTTAATTCCTGAGCCAAAAGCATCCCAAAGAAAAAACCACGACTTTCAACACCAATAACCTTATCAATTTTCTTGTTTTTTACAGATGAAATCAATATTTCCAAGCATTCTTGTCTCACTTTTGCATCAATTAGCAACGGAGTAATGTCTTTAAACAAAATTCCTTCCTTTGGAAAGTCTTGAATATCACGTATATATTTTTCTAAACTCATTTTTTTTATTTTTTATTCAAAATCATACTTGCAAGATACATATTTATTCCTATATTTGCACCCGCAAACACGTTTACTATTACAGTAAACAAATAAGTAAAATGGCCTTGTGGCGCAACTGAATAGCGCACTTGATTACGGCTCAAGAGGTTACTGGTTTGAATCCAGTCAAGGTCACAAAATTACAAATCGCATAGGCGAGAAACTTATCCTGAAAAGGCTAAGTTTCTCGCCTATAGCATTTTAGGGATATGTCAAAATAATATTTACGTATGTATAAAGCGCAAAGAACACCAGCAAACTACCCACTTAACTACCCAGCGTTTATGAGTGGGTCGTTTACATGCAAAGTCAAGATAAATGAGTTTGTAAAAACGGACGGAACTAGTGCTATTTATTTGCAGATATTTATTAATAAGGAGCGTATAAAATTACCTATGGGCATAAATGTGCCTGCAAAAGATTTTGACAAAATAAAACAACGTGTAAGGCAATCTTTTAAGTTTAGTAAAGATTACAATCTCATTATTGAGCAAAAAATGGCTGATATTAATCAAATTCAAATAAAATACCGTTTACAGCATCAAATTTTGACAATGGAGGCTCTAATTATGGAATTGCAAAGCCCAACAGCTGTAATTGATTTTATTGCATTCTGGAAAGAAGAAATGATACGACAAAAAGAAATTCTAAAGAAAGGAACATACAGACAGCAAATGACAATGTTGAACAAAGTCACGGATTTTAAAAACCCTTTGTATTTTCACGATATTAATGAAGACTTAATTCAGGACTTAAAAACACATTGCAAAAACAAATTAAAGAATACGCCTGCAACAATTGCAACGCTCATAAAGTCATTCAAAAAATACCTGCATATTGCCAATAAAAAAGGAATTGTTTCCCCTTTAGAGTTTAACGAAATAAAAAATAAATCTTTTGCGGGCAATCGCACGTTTCTAATGCCCGAAGAAATTAAGAAGCTGGACGAATATTATAACTCTAGCTTTATAAAAGAGGCGCATAAAAATATTTTATCCAGGTTCTTATTTTCATGCTTTACTGGGATGCGCTTTTCCGACATTATGAATTTGAGTACTGAAAATATAATGAATGACGTTGTATTTTTTACAGCTGAAAAAACAGCTAAAATACAACGCATTCCGTTGAGTGTTTCAGCTCTGAAGTACATAAACAATACCACTCTTTTTGATGGCAATTATACAAATGAGTATGTCAATAGGGAATTGAAAGAAATTGCGAAAGTTTTAGGGATTCGGAAAAAAGTAACTTACCACGTTTCCAGACATAGCTTTGCTACTAATTTTTTAATTTGTGGTGGCAATATCATACATTTGCAAAAGATATTAGGACATAGCAAAATTGAAATGACAATGATTTATGTACATATTGTAGATCAAATTACCAATGTAGAAATTTATAATATGGACAGCATTTTAAGAATTGCGTAACACGCCAAAGGCAAGTATAGAAAAAAAATGTAAACATTGTAAACAATTGGATTTTATTTTATAAAATACTGATTTGCAAATTATTAAACTGTTTACAAAACGTTTACAAACTGTGTTTTTAGCAGTTTTTGTTTATAAACAGGGATGAAAAAAAATATAAACATTGGGGGATTGGGGGAAAACCTGGATATTATTTTTGATCTTGTACAGTAAATAATGGCTTTACTGGCCAATAAAAAAAGCGGTACAAATTGCACCGCTTTTTTTTCTTATGACTATAATAACTTTATTTCCTCGCTCCTGATTCGAGTTTTGAAATATAACCCGATAACTTTTGTATTGATAATCCAACACCCAGAGCGTACCACATTGTTAAGCCAACACCTGCATACTCAATTGAAAATCTTAATGCAATCATGATTAATAAAAATCCTAAAATAATTTCCTTTAAATTATCCAAAATCAAGAATTTAAAACTAAAATGATACGGTGTGTTTTGGCTTGTTTTATCTCTTTTTTTAGATTTTACAAGCAGAATTATTACTACTCCAATCATGGCAAAAAACAAAGCTGCGAAATAGGTAGGCACGTCATTAGTGCCCAAAACCAAGTTTAAAAATTTTTCCATTATTCTACATTTGTAATTACACCATTTGTTACCGTAACTGTTTTTCCATCATTAGTTGTGAAAGTTGTAGTAATTGGTGATGCAATTATGTTACCGTTATCATCTGCAAAAATGCCATTTAATGACATAGGCATAGTTCCGCTAGCTGTAGGTAAATCATAATAATAAGAATAGCTTGTTTCGGTTCCATATCTAAAAATCTTATCATGTCCAAAACCTCTACGATAAGTTAAACTAAAATCAGTATTAAGAGATATACTAGAACCTGAGCTATTATTAAATAGCGATATACCATAATGTCCAAAACTTGCATTTAAATTATCAGGAATAGAGTATATAGTCATTTGTTTATCTATAGCAGTATCTCCCGTTGCTAATACTTGATCTAAAGTAGGTATGGTAGATGATATTTCTATATTCCCATTAGCATCAGCAAAATGACCTCCTACTGAAACGGGAATTATTCCACTTACATTAGGCATGTCTAAAAAAACCGTAGTAAATATAGAGGGAACAGTTCCATACCTTAAAAATTTATCTCTATCTCCTACTCCTACTCTAAACATTAGGCTATTATTAGATAGATTAGCCCATTTATTTTCATCCAATTTTCCTACTATAAATCCGTATCTGTTCATCATAGTCCTATTATTGCTTGTGTCATCTATGTCTATTCCATACGGATACATAGTTAAAGTAGACTCGCTGTCTGAAATATAATTACCTTTTGATGCTACTTGGTTGAGATTAGGAGTAGTACTAGTACTAGATATTGAACTCTTAGGCAATTTTCTAATTAGTCCATTAGCACTAATTGAAACTAAACTATCTGTATTTTCACCAAATGGAACAGTTTTTAATTTTAACTGGCTTTCAATTTGGTAATTTTTTTGTGCATTTGCTATAAAAGCAAAAAATAATAAAAATGCTAATAAAATCTTTTTCATAATTATAAATTTGTTTCTTGTGTTATTATTTCTTTTTGGTTTTCTATTTTTATTCTTTCATGATAATTCTCAAAATTGCCTTGACTGTTTATTTTCAGTATAACAGTATGATTATTATCATTTTCATCTGTCAGTGTTAACGAATTAGGCTTTACAATTAATTCTAATTGATCCAGGCGTTTTTTCAGCAGCCTGTACTTTTTTTTGTACTTCATATTATTAGGTTTGGTTTATATTTTTATGTTTATATAAAATCGGCGGTTGCAACAAATGCCATTGGGGTACTAGGCATAACAAAAGTTAAAGTGTTTGTCACAACACTACCTAAAGTACCTAAAACAGTTTCCGTTGAAATTGCTGAAATATAATCAGGATAGTTATAATTTTTAATCTCACTTTTAACAGCAACGTCATTTGTAGGTTCTAAAATTTGTTCAATCATTACAACAACTCCCTCAAGTGCATATTGTAAAAAATTGTCTCCAATGCTATCGTATGAAGGATCGGCAACAATGTCTAATATGTTTGTATTAGCTAAAACACCATCAAAATAAACATTTACTGTACTTTTAATTTTATCAGTTCTAACGGAACTAACGTTTTTTATAGGCTTATAATGATTTCCAGCAATAACTTGTGCCTCTGTTATACTACATGATTGTATTTCTACAAGAACTGGAGTGTTACCACCATTATAAGCTGGAATTATTACAGTTCTTGTGCGAGATTGTTCACCATCAAGACAACTAGACCAGTCAGACCAATCTGATACTACTGCATCTATAGGTAATGAGCAGGATGTTCCCATGTTATGCACTGTAAGAGGTTCAAAATTATCGTTGTCTAAAGTATCGCCCCCATGATATATCCCAGTTTCACAGTAGTTATCTAAGTCTATCCAATAAGAAACAATATCGCCTGCCTCTAACTCTTCACCAGTATTTAAAATACAATTGTTTACGCCTTTGTCTTTTAAAGTGATCCGTCCAAACTTATTGCAGCAGTTTTTTTTATTCAAAAAAAAAAAATTCTCAGAAAGCTCTATTAAAAACTCGTCAAAATTATCAGCAACAATAACAGGTGAACATGCTTCGCAATCAATGGAACGATAATCTATATATTGCGACATTACTTCAAAGCGATTGGCGTCATTTTTATCCCGTTCAATAGTGAGAGACGGTATAAAAGAAGCTATAAAAGAATTATCTTCTTTTTTAAGAAGCAAAACGTTTCCATTTTGCTTCTTAATAAATTTTAGAGATTGATTTACTACCATTATTGGTGTTTTTTAATATTATTTTTTACTAGCTTTTGCTTTCACAATCTTGCCGCCTTTGATGTATTTGTAACCTTTTTTTAGCGTGCCATCTTTTTTTAAGCCATCTTTGACGATAACGCTAGAACATAATTTTTTTGCGCTTACACTTTTCTTTTTTGATACTGGTTTCTTTGTTGCCATTTTTTTGATTTTTATTTGATTATTACTTTTTTATGTTCCTACAACAATTCCTAATTTGATTAAAACATTTGCCATTTTTAATTTTGTGGAATCTGGATTTTGACCATATTTTTTTAAAATTAAAGCGTCATAAAATAAATCAATTTCGTCTTTACTCATTTTAGAATACACATAACTGTATTTTTGTTCACCTCTAGCATTAATGTCATTTACTAATGCTTGTACTTTATCTGGATCAGGCTTTTGCGTTGATTTATACACTAAAAAAACACCTCCAAGAAGCACCCCTCCTATTATTATTTTTTTCATATTATTTTACTTTAAATGATAATTTCTTTGTTTTGGTCTGTACTTCAGTTCCAGGTCCTTTCTCTTTTTTTGCGCCTTGCAATTGTTTTTCGTAAATATTGAATTTAAGCCCCGATTCCAAACTATACCTATTCTTGGTGGCATAAACATAGTTTTGCTTGTAATCCTCAAATTTTTCAGTAAACAACACTATATCAGCATCAAATTGGCTTTTAGAACCTCCACGCATTGAACCGCCAGTTGTTTGCTGGAAAATAACTATGAATAATTTTCCGTTGTATTTTTTTCTTAAATCTCTGTCAACTTCGAAAGATTTTTCAATTTCTTTCATTTTGGTAAAGCTGTCAATTACAATCACATCGTTTTTAAGGATTAGACTGTGTAAGCTGGATAAATTATTGATTTCAGGATTGAAAAGATTCTCCTGGGCTTTTTGGTTTAAATATTGTTTGGCTTTATCAAAATACAATACGCTTTCGGGATGTTCCTCAATACTTGCGTGACCAACTTTATAATTTTGTGCAAAGGCATTCATAAACTGAAATGCCATTCTTGTTTTCATTGAACCCTCACCGCCAGTTAGGGAAATAAAAACACTATCTTTAGTTTTCTTTTCTATTTTTCCCAAAAGACGGCTTATATTTTTGTCTTGAATTGTAAAATATTCAACGTCTTTAGACTGATTTGCCATTTTATAGGCTAAACTATTTTTATCCAGGTGTGAGATTGTTTTTACTGGTTTTGGGTCGCTTTTAACTTCCTTTGCTTTGGTCATTATTGTTTTTTTTTGGCAAACTGCTTTTTTCGGTTTTGCATTTAATCCAGAAAACAACTCTATCTGTGTACTTTTTTTCTTTACTCGAGCAACTTTCTTTTTAACCAATTTTTCGGGCGTTACTGGAGTTTCTGTGTTTGCCACTTCACGCCCTAAAATACGGTTTGTAGCTTTTTGGGCTTGTGCTGATGCTTTCAGGAAAAAACGATTATCATTTTCTAATTCATCTACTAACTTTTTATTCCAGCTTTGCAGATACTTTGCTGAATTTTCCCTTGTATGGAATAATATTCCACTTTCGGAACAAAGAAAAACAGCACCGAGTTCTGCAATTAATTCTTCATAAGCGTATGATTTGTCACCGAATTTTCCCGAAAAATCACGTTTCAATCTTTTTTCTGCTCCTGTACTATGGGTCATTTCGTGAAAAAAAGTTGAATAATAAAATGCTTCACTGTTAAAAGCCTCAATCGATGGCATGTTTAAAGTGTCGTTCGATGGTCTATAATATGCTTTGTCGCCAATGAATGTATATTTCGGTGGATTAGGGTAATTATCAATTATTTTTTGTGCCTCTTCAATTGGATTGGTCTGCTTTTTATCTGCTTTTTCCTTAGGGAACTTTAAACCTGTACAATCATCAGCCCGAAAAACATTGTAATATTTTAAAACTGGTATCTTTTTTAAATTAATTTTTAAATCTTGTTTTGTCAATCCGTTAGCTTTCACAAAAGCATTGAATTTAGCCTTATCGCTTGTTTTAATTTTAGCAGTTGGGCTGTCATAATTGAAAATCATTGTATAATAAATTACACGTCTTGCTTTGCTGTCCTTTTTAAGAATTGCTTTTGCTTCTACAATTTGATTAAACGTTAAATAATATGGCTGTATAAATTCAACAGGCACTAAATAAGGTTCTTTGTTTTCATCAAATTTTATATCAAAATTTAAAAGAAAATTTGCGCCTGTGTATTCTTTTTTACTAGCGTAATTCATAGCTGCATTACTTGATCCCGAACCAGTCCATTCTTTTTGCCAAGGCAAATGACCAACTTTATTAATTGTATTAATTAACATATCGGTTATATACGAATAAATTTCATCAGGAGTAACAGCACCATTTAACCCCTCTGAATCAGGTTCAGAAAAATATTCTAATGATGGTAAAATGATAGCTTGCTCACTAGCATTTAATCCAGGTGTTTTCACTTTTTTTAGATCTGGTACAGTAGTTATTTTCTTTGCTCGAGTAAAGTGTTTTTTTACTGGTTTATTCCAAACTCTTTTTTCATTTAAATTGGTGTGCAGTTCAAAATTTTCTTTTTTTGGACTGCCAAACGGAAATTCTTTAACTGTACTCATTATTATTATAATTGTGGAATTATATACTCAGTTCCCAAAATACCGATCACTACATCTGCTTTTATATCAGCTAAAGATTTAATTTTTAACAAACTAGAAAGATTTAATAATAATCCCATACTATCAATTTCAACCAACAAATCTTTTAGTATATATTTACCATTAGCAGGAATGTTTATACTATTTTTATTGATATTTACTTTACCTAATAATGTTCCTGCTTTGGATTTTACATCCAATCGTTTTACAGTTACAATTATTCCGTTTGGGTCAAAGGCTTCGCTGGTTGGGTTATGAATAGTTACATCGATGTTACATTTGAAAATCCCTTTTTCAACTCTAATGTTTCGTAATCCTGTAGGGATCGGGATAAGTTTCACCATAATTTCGGTTAAATTTTTTACTCTTTGTTGTACATAAATTGCTCCAGCTCCTAGAACTGACAAACCAATTACTACATGTTTCACTCTTAACCCCATAATGTGCTACCTTTTACAATTGATACTAATTTTAATCCATATTTAATTGTGTAAAATCCAGCAAACCCAACCCCCAAGGCAATTAATAGTTTTTGCAGTTTGGTTAGTGGTTGGATTACTGGGTATGGAACTTGCTTTATTACAGGAACTTCTATAGTTTCCTTATCGTTTTTAGAAGTGGCTTTGCTCGATGTTTTACCTATTTTAGACAATATTTGCAGTTCTTTTAGTAAAGCGTTGTATTTGACTTCTAAACTATTATCACCTGATTGGTTTTTATAATTGAGTTTGTTCAAAATTTCGTCAACTTTGCTATTAACCAAACTGTCAAAAACACTATTATTGGTATTGGATGCAATGACCGGGATAACAGTATTATTGTTAATTGGCTGGTTTATGGTTTCTTTTTCTGTGTTTGTGTTTTTTGTATCGTGATGAATAACGATAGGTTCTTGTAACGGTGTTGCAATGGATGACTTACAACTTACTGAAGCAAAAAACATAGCCGAAATAATAAGTAGTATTTTGCAAAATTGTAAAACTGATTTTTTCATTTTATAGGGTTTTAATTTTGTTTTTTAATTGGTAAATAATAATTTCCGAAAGCTGTAGAACGTGATGCAGATCAACACCTATATGCATACTAGCTGACTGAATGGCTAGGTCTAAAATTTTATGCTTCACGTAAGTTTTACTTTAATCCATATTTTTATATACTCAAAAACAGATACTACCAAATCTTTTCCTTTTTCCTGAAAAGTGCTACTAAACGTGCCACTCCAAGCACACATCATAAAAGAAAAAAGCTTATTAACTTGTAAAAACTGATCAAAAACTGCATAAACCGTTAGTGCAACAAAAAAGGACATGATTAATTCGCTGATTAACCACGCTATTGTAAACTTTGTTCCTTTTCTAACTGCTTCTATCATTTTTGTAATTGTCCCCATTGTTACCACGAATATGAATAATGCTATTTCTTTGACTTGCTTAGAGTTATTTACTAACCATTCTGTTATTTCTGTTTTTGCCATTTGTATAATTTATAGGTTACCATTCCAATTCCAAAGCTTACTAATAAAATAGGAATTACGTTATCTAAGCCTTTTTTTTTAATTTTTGTAACCATTGATTAGGGAGCCTTCCTAGCATTACTTTTTCAATTTCTGCTAAAGTGATTTTTCCGTCTTTATTTATATCAAAAATTGGATTGGCTTTTGCAATTTTTTCCGCTGAAATACTACTGCTTTTAATTATATAATCTAAAGGCTTATTTACTGCTTTTGGGAAAAACGTAACGAGGTACATATCTAGAAAACTATCAGCTTTTGTAATTCCTAATCGTTTGTACCAAAGCTTGTAATATTTTTCGACCCAGTCCAACTGCTCTACGGCGGTCATTGTTCTTAATTTGGCAGTTGTTGTTCCTAAATCTTTTGCAGCATCTTCACCAAATTGAATTAAACCAGTATAACCTAACTTATTAGTAATACTAGGAGAAAAAGTTCCTGCTGTTTCAAAGCCTATAAGAGCCATTGTCCAATCAGGGTCAACATTGATGTTTTTTGATATTTTGATTACCTTATCTATAAAGGCAGCCGATACTTTGTTTTGATATAATAGCATATTCTTTTTTTTAAATTAAACTACTTTTGTTTCAAGAAAGGGTAATGATAGTTTTTGCAGTTTGTAGTAGTCCAGATAAGCCTTTCTTTCAGATAATTGATTAGTGCCTCCGTTTACTTTTTTAGTAACTGTGACAACATCGTCTATATCAGAGTAAGTATTGATATTGTTGTTTTGCCAGTACCACCCCGCAATATCTAAGGCAATATCAATTCTAGCTGCTAAAGCTGGATTATTAATAACATCTATTCCTGAATATTCTTTATACTTTTGATAATTAGCCCGTCCTGTTAAATGAATAAAACCCCTAGCTTTGAATTTATACCCATCTCCTTTTTGTAAATTCCCCAGCTCTTTAGCTTTTTTGGGATTAAATTGAATGTCATATTTTTTGAAATATGATTTTCCTCCTAATTCTGTCAGCCACCTGAAATTGCCTGTTTCGTGCGTGATTTGCGCCAAAAAATGAGCAATCCGTAAAGGCGTATTAATATTATATTTTCTAAACGTTTGCAGGAAATAATAAAGGTGTCGGAATATGAAACTCATTTTTGATTATTTTTTAATTGTTTTAGGCTGTTTTTGCTGTACTCCAGTTTCAAATGAAGCAATGAAAAACAGCCCTCTCAAACATGTTTTTATACGTAACTAAACTGGTTTAGCGTAGTTTGTTTTACTTTTTTCATAGCAAATAATGCTGATTCTGTTTTTACTCCAAAATCACCATCAATATCTGAACTTGCAAAGCCTAGTCTTTTTTGAAGTTCTTTGACTTCCAAACCTTTCGAGCCTTTTTTAAGCGTCAAATTAAAGTTAAGATTTGAAGTACTGTTAAAGTTTGCCAAAGTGATTTGGGAAACGCCTTTTTGTTTCTGTAAAGCCGTTAGAGTATTTGTTCCAAAATCACCATCCATAGCGACTCCAAGTCTTTTTTGAAGTTCTTTTACTTCATTTCCTTTAGAACCGTATTTGAGGACTAGATTTGTATTCAAAGAAGTGGATACTGGCACTGTTGTAGATACCGCTTTTGAGCCGTCAATTGGAGTGATTACTCTGTAATCGGCTATCCAAAAATAATCGTTGGTAATTATTCCGTCAACTTGTATTACATATCTAAACGTACCATCTGACATTGTACCTACCCAAATAATTTTTCCTATTTTGTCTCCAATCGCAAAAGTTTTTGCAAGTGTACCATCACTAATATATTGACCATTCGCCATGTTTTTAGCTTTATAGGCTTTTGTTCCCGCAGCACTATTAGCCATCATCACTTGTCCAACTTTCCAGCGTATAGCGTCAGGCTGTCTAGTAGCCGATGCTGGTGATGTTGTTGCAGTACTGGTTGAATCGCTTTTAACAGGCGAACTGGTATTGTTTCCTGTCCCCACCTCTACAGTTGTTTGTTCTGAATCAATGTAGTTTGCAGCATCGTTCGCGCTAATATCATCGTTTTCTGTGTTTTTGTTTTTCATGTACCAATAAATACCACCAATTAAGATTGCTACACCGCCTCCAATTGCCCAGTTTTTATCTTCTTTTGTCCAGCCTTGTTTTTTTTCTGCTTCCATAATTATAAGTATTTTCTAAATTTTGATTTTAATGTTAAATAACTCCCAGGTGTTAATTCATTTGCCAACCACTCTTTTAATGTATATTTGAAAACACCATATTCATCACCTGTCCAAGTGTTGTATCTACGGCTTCCAAATGCTAAAACCACAGAAGAAAACTGATTTTCAGAAACTTCACCCAGAGTTTGCATTATTATATCTTCATCTGTACCCCATTTGTTCATTGCTACATACAAAATTTCAGCTACTTCTTTAGCGTCAAATTTATCTTTCGTTGGAGCGTTTGGGGCATCTAAATAAGCGGTGGCTTTTTTTTGTTGTTCAGATGTATATATCATTGCAATTACAAATGCTGAAACGGCTACTGATACTACTGGTACTATTCGTATTTCCATTAGAAAAAATCTTTAATTATTAATCTTAGCTCTAATAATTCCGATTGGCTAAATTGATCTGTAAACCATTCGGTTAGCGTCATTTTTGGCGAAAATGGTACAGCTCCATTTCTTTTTCCGAATGCATTATAAATTCGAATAAATCCATTATGATTAATGCGCTCACCGTTAACGTACTGCAAAACAGATTTAACCAAATTAAAACCGTTACCTATGCCAGACATCGCTGTATAAATAGCCTCGGCTTTGGCTTTGGCTAATCCTGAACTCACGTTGGAGGGTGTGTATTTTTGGTCTTCGGAAATAGCGGTAAAACCATTAAACAATTTAGTGTAACCAAAGTATGCAACACCTCCTAAAACAGCTATTCCAAGAACATTTTTTACAATAGAAAAAGTACCTGACACAGCATCGTTTGCCGTATCAATGGTCTTTGCAATTGCTTTTTGTCCCTCGGGAGTAGATGCCGCTGCCGCCGCTAATATTGCGGGATTGTTTAAACCTTGTTTTTTCATTGATTTTTTATTTTAGTTCTTTCGCCTGTTAACCAAGATGAAGCTACGCCAACAGGCTACTTTGAACTACATTGTTTTGATAAAATCCCAATTTTCACGAAACATTGCTTTTAAACTTTCAGACTTGGATACCTCTACCAATTTGTTCATAGTATCACTGTCTAATTTTGCAAGGGTTTCTAATTGTTTTTTTAGAGCCGTTAGCTTAAACGGATTTGTTTCTTTAACTTCAATTTCTAATTTGCTCATACGATCATGTTATATTTTTGTAATAGTTCTTGCAAATCGATTGCAAAGCCATTGTTTTCTACGTTTTCATTAATTTTGTTGAAAATGACTTGCATTAGTGTAACAATATCATCATCAGAGGCTTTTACAACGTCAATAAAACCTTTCTGTACTGCAGATAAATTTTCGCTTTCATAATCAGCGGTATTTGCTTGCAATCCTAAAGCAACATCAGGAACAGTATAACCCAAACCTCTCATAATCAAAGGCAGGGATTTTAAACCGCCTTGTATAGTAGCATTAAGTGCTTCGTTTTTTTCGACTTTGTATTTTCGCTCCAGCTTTTCTTCATGCAAGGCTTTGTTTTCGGTTTCGAGTTTCTCTACTTTAGCTATCAAAACTTCGTTTTCTCTAGCAAAGCGTTCCTTATCCCTTGCCTCCATTTTCAAGTCTATAATTTCACCAGCTCCCAGCCCGAAAGCACCTAATCCAAAAGAATCCTTTTTCTTTTTTTTCTTCTTTTTCTTAGCGGTCTGTTTTTCCATTTTGTTATCTTGTTTGCCAAAGGTTACATCGAAAGAATCACCATCGTTTTTGAATGAATTTCCGTTTTTTCGCTTCGGATAAAGCGTAAGTTTTGTATGTCCTGATGCGTAGATTGTTTCAAATAAGTTTTCGGCACTTTCATACTCTTTAATAATTTTTTCGTGTAGCATATTTCTATGAATATATGCTTCGGTGTCTCTGTCATAAACCGTTACCGATGCGTACACATCGGTATTTAGTTTATGCATTAAACTTTCTAATTGCTTCATCGTTTATAAAGTTTTACTATAGTTCGTCAATAATAAAAACCTCCGAATTAACTTCTAGGTCATTATTTCTAAACTGAATAGCGTTAGTATCTAAAGAGCCGCCTCTATCATATTTCGTGATTATATTGGCTTCTACAAAACCTAAATCAATATCGTTTTCAGGCAAAAACGTAAGCCCTCCATCAAAGGAGCGTGTCAATGTGGTATGACCAGCTATGTTATGGCTAAACTCAACTATATCAGCTTTTTCAAAGTTGTATAGTGTAGCTGCATAAGTAAAAGGCGTATTCAAATTATCTATTTTAAGTTCTCCCTCACTATCTAACTGTTTGTAAATAACTTTGAATTTTGGAATCTTTCCCGATTCTGTAAACACGGCTTTCATGTTAAAATCGCATCTTGTTCCGTCCTGCTCTATTATTTTAAAGGTTTGACCTGGATAAACTGGTATTGTATTTACATCTACGATAGCTTCACCATGATTTAGCACTTTGAAAGAAGTAATATCGAAAAAATCAATATCCTGATTTCCTCGATATTCAGTAATGTGAAGTGTTGATTTATCCATTTTAATTGGTTTTAGAATAGATAAATACTACCTGTACTTTTGGCAGTATAGCTATTGGTGGCACTTGTGCAAGATTACGATCAGTTGTAAAAACCAATTTGTATTGTCGTCCCTGGGTTTCTATACCTAATGGTTTCATAGATTCCATATAAGAGCCGCTCTTTTGTTCCCAATTTTTGATATTAACCGCTGGAATGATCTCTACTCCATTGTTATCATACAAGGCTAATTGCAACATCTCTTTAGTAGCATTTTCAATCCCGTTAGTGTATGCTACTACTCTAGGGACAAAGCCTTTCTCTAGAATAAATTCTTTGCTTATGGAGCTTTGATTTTCTGGGATAGTCAAGTCGACTGTGTATTGTTTAGGTTCCATCTTTTTGATGTGTTTAAAAAAAAAGTTGTAGTCATAAGTGACTACAACTTTTTTATATTATTAATTACAAAATGATTTTGCTTATTGGATTGCTTGGATTGCTCTACATTCAATTTTAATAAACAAACCGTCAACAGCATCAGCTGCAATCGAAACGCCATCAGCGTAAGTCAATACCCATTTTATTGGTTTTTCAGCTACCAAGAAAGGTGTAGAGGCAATATCTCTGTAATTGTCGTCATCATTACTTAATGATAAGTCAGATAATCCAATTGAAAAAAGAATAACATTGTCTTGGATTAATTGCAATTCAGCACCAGCTAACTCTTTAGTCAGAGAAACTTTATCACCAACCCAGTCCACATTGTTTAATGCTAAACCTCCTTTAGCTACACTCACTTTAATTGAGTCAATTACCGCATCACGTCCTTTTGCCAGTTTGTTTCCGTCAAAATTTGTGATCCCTACTTTTTTCTTTGTATCGTCATTGGTCAACTCCACAATATTAGCATTACCATCCGCTCTGTGTACTATATACAAAGTTGTATCGGTTACTTTTGTTGGAATGTTACTTACTGGCATTCCTACAGCTTTTCTTCTTGCTTGAACTAATGCTATTGCATTAGAAATTTGTCTTTCTCTTTTCATTGTCTTTTTTTTATGGCTTTTTAAATTATTTTTTATCTTTTTAGATCACAATGTTTCCAGTTTCATCTATCGCAGCCTGTAAGCCTTCTTGCTCACCTTGGTATGCTTCATATCCAATCAATTCGGGAGATTCATCAAAATAATTGTTTAAACCATCTTCTATGAAGTTTCCTTGTGCATCGATGTATCCGTTTAAACCATCTTCATGATAATTACCAAGTGCATCAATGTAACCTGCTAAACCTTCAGAACTAGAATTTAATCCAGCGGCTTTTTTCAGGAATTGATTTACTTTACTATCAGTTGCTAATTTTGTAGACACAGCATCTGTTGAAGCTACATTACCAATAAATTGCAATCCGTGTGCAATGGCTGAACCAATTGCCGAGCCTCTCAAAATAGCCGCTTTAGTATCTGAACCGCTTACTTTTGTAGAAAGAAAGCCAAAACCAAGACAGCCTGCCAAGTTCACTCCCATTTTTATCGTGTTGTCCGCAGTATCTAAAAGAACCCCGGTTGCACCTCTTGTTACAGCCCCTGCTAAGACCGCTGAACTAATTGTTACTACTTCTTTATTCATAATTATTTTTGTTTTTAAAATTTTAACTTTTACTTAAAAATCATGTATCCAATTCCCAAAACAGCTACACCTCCGACAATAGGCAATGTGTAATCTGTTTTTGCAACTGGTGTTTTTGGTGGATTAGCTGCTAAATACGCATCAAGTTCTTGCTGTGCTGTTGTTCCTTTTGCTGTTGCAAGTGCTTCTAATTGTGCATCGTTTGGAATTTCCCCTTTTTGTTGCAACAAACCTGCTGATGCTGATTTAACTAACGGTTTTGCAAACGATATAACCGATTTACCCACATCCGTTTTAGATATTTCTTGAATATTTTCAACTGTTCTACCTACTAAATTTGCTGAACCATCTGCATTTGTGGTTAATTTGTTTAAAACCTTACCAACAATTCCACCTGCAACACCTCCTACAACTGGAATAACCGATAATGCAATTGGTGCAACTACTTTAGCAACATTAATTGCATTTTTAATAGATACATCTTTACCTATCGATTTTACATTTGTTTTTATAAATTTGGCGATTTTTAAACCTCCGTTTAAACCGTCATCATAACCGTTTAATCCTTGTGATTGTAATACTATCATTTTACTTTTAATTAAATGGAAATTGCTTTTTGGTTCTCGGAGCTGTTTTTTTTGCTGATTTTGCTGGCGCATTCAAACCGCTTTTTTTTGTTGCTGATTTTCTTTTCTTTGCTAGAGTTCCATCTTTAGCCATTTGAGAAAATTTCTTTCTTGCTGCTAGTTGTTTTGCAGTTGGTTTTTTTGACGCTCTCTTTTTCGGGGCGCCGTTTAATCCTAAGTGTGGTAAATTATCACTCATAAAAACATCTTTTTTTTCTTTAATACTCGTTTCTCTATTGTATCGACTTGTACCATCTATCACAAAATGACCGTCTTTTAAATCGCCTGTCAGCTGATTTTTAGGCACTACTATATACACGTGTGTAAATTGCTTTGGCTTAAAATTGGCGTTCTTTATCTGTCTGATGTAATGCTTAATTCCTAAATTGGTAAGAATCGCACTCGCAAAAAGAGAAAAGTTTTTACACTCAACGCCGCTTTGTCTATTTGCCCAGATATTAGCAGGGCTTCGGATATGTTGTGTTACATAATCAATCTGATACTGAACGTGATTCCATAAAAATGAATGAATGTTTTTGCAGGTTTCTTCTAAAGTTTTGCCTTGCAAATGCGGTGCTAAACGTGATACTTGTTTGAAAAACAGCTCTACATACTTTTTTATCATTGCCACCGAATAGAAAGTATTGGCTGTTTCTAGCTTTGTTCTTTCATTGGCAGGTTTATCAATCAAACTATCAAACTTTACACCGTCCTGAATTTGACGGCGTAAAGCTTGATTAATTTGCTCTTTTGTTAGTGCTTTTTCATTTTTTGCCATTTTTAATTTTGTGTAATCTTCGACTGCAAATATGTGGACAAAAAAAAAGCACCTTAAAAATTTAGGTGCGTTTAGGATTGTTTGGTACTAAAAAGGTTTATTTAGAGTTGTTTAGGATTGTTTTTGGTTGCAATTTTATTGATAGATTATTGCAATTATTTATGATACTTTGATTTTGGTAAATCAAAAGGCTTTCCTTTTTTGTCATAAAGCTGGAGAATCGGTACTTCTATAAATGGTTTCATTATAATTTTGGGTAAAAATGGTTTCATTATCCTTTCTCTTTCAATTTCTTGCAATCTCATTATCATTGCATAGATTCTTAATTTTTGTACAGAATTATTCATTTATTACCCATTTTAGCAAATTAATATTTTTATCAATAAACTTTATAGAATCAATTAAAACTGGTATTTGGTCTTGTACACCCTCAATTTTACTAACATCTATTATTTGCAGTTTTTGATTTTCTAACTCTTTTATTTTTGCCTGTATTTCCTCTGTAGTTTTCATATCTCTATTTTTGTTTCTTCTGTCATTTCGTAACCAGTTGGCAAACCAAAACGTTTAAAAAACAATTGTTTTACTTTGTCGTGCAATATTCCCTTTTGTATAGAGATATTGCATTGTTCTTGAAAGCTTCTTATTTCTTCCAATACTGATTTTGCGCTCATTTGGTTAGAATAGAGTTCGACCATTTTTGTTTTATTAATTTGTTTTGGCAGTGCTTTCATGTGATTACTTTTTTAGTTCATTCAATTTATTTATGATATAATTGCGCTCAAGTACAGGAATTTTTTTAAACTTTTTTTGATACGCTTCAATCTTTCGGCTTATTCGCTGTCTGTCCCAGCAATCTTTTCCTAAAAAAGAATAGTCTTGAAGTTCGACAGGATCGGGATAATTCATATACAAACATTCAATAGATGTTTTTTTGTGGTATCTTACTTTTACTTCTACCTTGCGCCAGTCATGTAAAAAATTATCATATAACTCACACTTTGGGTGTATAATCATTATGTTGCAATCCATTTCTAATACAGTTTCTAATAACTGTACATGATCAATATCTTTCATTTCGTACTCGTACAATTCAGTTGCAAGCGGTCTGCTATTGTGATGATATGGAGGGTCAAGAAATACAAAAACATCATTATACCAAATGAATTTCATTTTTTGTAAAAATTCAAGTGCATCTCTATTCCATAGAACAACATTTTTAAACTTGAATTTTTCACACAAAAGAGTATATACTTCAGGGTTAATCTCATTTAAAATATTTATAGCAGCTGGTACAGTAAATTTTTCATATATAGCAGCCGAACCCGCAAAAAGTTCAGCATACATAGAATGCTTTGGCACTTGGTTTATTATTTTTTGGTACAAACCATTTATGTTTTTATGTCCTGTATAATTGTCTAATGTTGTTATTTTTTCCATTTTTTACTAATAGTTTATTGGTTAAAAAGTTATTTTGAACAAAAATCGATTTTAAGGCGGTTTCTTATCAAAAAGGTCTCTTTGTCTCTAGGTGAACTCAAAACTTTCTCAAATAGCTTTATTTTAAGTTTATCATCATTTATTAACCCCGATAATTTATTTGCGCTCGTTAATTGAGTCTTTTTATTGTTTTTTGGGTCAACAATTACTCTAATTATAAAGTTTCTATTGATTAAAACATTTGTTCTATCTGGCGACTTTTTGCCTGGCTTTAGCTGTTTCATTTTGGGTTATTTATTGCGTTTTTAAGTTTTCTCAATTCGCTAATTTTTAAATAAATTTCACTAGTTAGCACCTTAATACTTTCTTCTGTTTCGGTTATTCTTTGTGGGATTCTATCCTCTTTACCATAACTTTTCAGTTCTTGTAATTTTAACCAATAATTGTAGCACATATTCCAAAGATGTATTAGTGTCATTTTATTTGTTTTTATTTGTTACTCATTACATTTTCAATAGATAGTATTACCCAGTCCTCTTTTAATCCAAATTGCAGATCACTAAATACATTTATTATTGTACAGCTGTACATAAATCCAAATTCTATAACCGAAAAAATTATAGTGTCGCCTGTTCTAAAATCCCGATCATTGTACCTTATTTCCCAATCCTTTTTTCCTTGAAAATGAAGCTGAGCAAACTCATATTTTATTTTTAGGTAGTGTGTCCGCATCTTTAGTAATTTTCGATTATTAAACCGCCTCCGATATATTGTATCGCCGATTTGTCTTTTATTTCTTGTGGTGAACGTGTAACAGAAATACTAAAATCATGATCGTTTGTATGACCGTCCTGATAATCCCATGTTGATATGCTTACATATTTTTTGCCGTTTCCTGCAACTGTTATTTTTTCTACTGGAATTGCTTCTAAGTCATTGAGACAAATTGAAAAGCGTCTAAGTCGTGATGTTTTCATAATTGCAATTGTTGTTGTGGTTCGTTTTGTTTTTCTTCTATTACTTCTACTTTCATTTCATCAAACAGCCCTACAGGAACGAAAATTTGACTGTGTGTGTATAGTTCTCTGAATGTGTCTAAATTGGTTTTCTCCGTAAAGTATTTGACAGTCATTTGTATCGCTCCCTTTACTGATTGCTCAAAATAGATTGTACCTATTTTTTTTTGTCCTAATTCAGTCGAAAAATCATCTTTGTTTGCTACTCTCAATTTTATAAATACGTGTCTTTCCATCATTGCAGGGTTTAAAATGGTAAATCGTCTATTTTTTCGCCTAATTGCAATTGTTTTTGTTCCGTTGCAATTGGAGTTTCATTTGTTCTGATGTAGAAAAATTCAAGAATATCTCTTTTGCCTTTTTCGTTGGTGTGTGGCTTTTTGATTGTTTTTTTATCAGCACTTAAATACTCTACAGGATTAAAAGTCCAACCTCTCATTTTGCAATATTCCTGTAATGATTTTTTGAAATTGGTAGCTGTCTTTTTATATTTTTCGCCAGCATGCAAAGTATAAGCTTTCTGTACTTCAGCTCTTAAAAGAAATTGATTGAGCGTACCGTTTACAACTTCCTGCGTTTCGCTCTCTTCGTCAATCATTGAATGCGTAAAATAACCCTCACACCAGTTCATAAAGTTTTCACCCATTGAAGCCTGTATATTGGTTAAATGAATATTGTTTTGCGGGGCTTGCAATTCGTTGTCTCTATTGGATAAATACAATTGGCAGCACTCCATTAGGAAAAAATAAAATTTGTTCCATTGCTTCGCATCCCAATAGCTTGAAAACAAATCTTTATTATTGAAGTCGTTAGAAATTTTACGCTCTTCATTGTATTTTTCGGTTTTTACGTGGTAGTAATCCGAAAAGGAAATAAAGAACAAACGCCCTAAAGTGGATTGATTAATTTTACCAATTCCGAAATTAGATGTTGCAGCCATTTTGCCAGCATCATTAAATTCAACATTATACGGTTTCTTGGTTTTTGGATTTACAGATATAGGACCCGTTACCCAGTTATAGAAAAATTCTACTCCTAAATATTGGTCAATATCTTCTATACGTATGTAATCGTTATCTTTTGTAAAACCATCCAGCAAATGTGAATTAGTTGTAATGTTTTTAGATTTTCCATTGATGTAATAGTGATTATTCAATAGCCTGTCTATTCCATTTAATAAAACCGATTTACCTGAACGACCGTTACTGTCTTCTTCGCTTTCTTTTGGAGCATCATCCATTATATAAATGAATTTTGCAAAAGATTCTATTTTAAAACGGTGTAATAAATAACCAATTCCAAAGCATTTATTCAAAAAATGTTTCTCCTGGATCAATCGCTCATTTTCGGTCAAACATTCAGCCGAAAGATTGAAGCGGTTTTCATTGTGGTATTTTTGTTTAGCTTCTTTTAGTTCTTTGTTATTGATAAAATCGCCAAAAGGTTCTTCCAATTCTTTGCGCCAATACATGCGGCTGCCATTGATTAAATAATTCATATAGTCGCAATCCTGTTGCAATATTTCTACTCTATCGTTTCCAGCTTCATCTTTGTAGTGTCTGAAACTTTGTTTTTCGGCAAATATGGTTTTATCAACTATTCTATAATCCCAAACATAATTTTTCAAATCCTTGTAAGGCTTCAACTCAATACCCTCTTTGGAAATGGTGGCAAATTGATTATTGAAAAAGAAAGTTTGCGTTTCTTCGGTAAAATTTTTAAAATCCAAAACTATTTTATCCATTGATAAGAGTTTTGTTTCATTGAATTGATCCGTATTTTTAATAAGGTCAATGACTTCAATAGGCTGTCCTTTTTCGATTAGGTACATTTCTGAAAATTTACGTATATCGTTAGGAAAATATTGCTCGACAATATGCTCGTTTATCCTTATGAAAATAAATTCCTGAATACCTGTTTTTTCTGTGTATTTCTTTTCTGGATAATACAGATGAAATCCTTTTATCTTAAGAAAATAATGTAAATAAGAGGTTTTTACCGACCAGCGTTTTGATTTTTCGTTACGTTCAAAGAATTTCATTTTCAATGCCCCAGAAAGCAAGTTTTTGAACTGAAATTTTAAGCTTTTCAAGTCCGATTTTTTATAAAATTTCATCCAATCCCTGAAATCTTTTCCGTTCGTTCCTATTTTTTCCTTTGGCAGCCAAATGCTTTTCATGTTCCAAAAGTTTTCAGCAACTTCATAGCCATATTTTACGCCTGATTCATCAACATCAGGGAGATTGTAAATGTTTTTTACAATTTTTTTCAGTTGGCTGTATTCCTCATAATTTATTTGTTCACTTTCTGAATTGTACCAAATAACATCATAATCTAAAGAAGCAACATTCAAACCGTCAGAACCGCCCGAAGCGATTATAACCGTATCAATTTTTAATTCTTCACGTTGTGAAATCAGGCTTCTTTTTAAATTATCGTCAGTATAATCACAATCTTTAATTTGCTTGTTTAAAATTTCAATTCCAGCAAAATCTACACTATCAATTATTTTTTGTAATCCGTAAACATGGCGAACAGGTTTTTTTCCTAAATAGCCATGCTTATACGTTTTATCTTTAGAAAATGGTGCATAGGTTTTGCACCAGCTTTTTTCTGGCATATAGCAAAAGATTGGGAAACTATCAGTTGCAGTAACTTTGATGTAATTTTTTTGATTTGTCTTTTTGTTTATGAAAACTTTCTCATAATAATCTACGGTGAAAAAATCATATTCAGCAGCTAATTCAGGTGTTATGTGTGTGCCAATAATATCCAGCTGTTTATGCTCTTTGGTTACAACATTAAACCAGTCTAAAGGACGTTCGTCAGTTTCGTCAAGGGTTTTTATTTCGGTTGTGGCTTTGAAAAATGTGTTGTTTCCATCAAGATTAAACCATTCGTACAACATTTTTAAGCACGGATAAAAGTCTAAACCGCTTTGCTCTATTGCAATTCCTATGGGTGTGAAGAAATCCCCTCCAAAGTCCTTAACACGCCAGTAATTAACTCCCACACTTCCTTTTAGTCCTTTGTCATTTTTAACTAAATAACAAGATGCTGTATTGTCAGTATCTCTATATTTAAAAGGGAATTTGTCATTTTCTAACGCTTTGCCAAAACCGTCACAATTGTCAAGATACTTTTTAATAATATCGAGACCGTTATCCGTTTTTTCGTAAAGGGTTTCTAAGTTAAATTTATAGTTAGCCATTCTAGGGTTTTATTCGGTTTGGTGTATTTTTTTTATTGCAATAAATTGTATTGATTAACTTCAATATCATTTATTTGTCTGCCAATGGCTGTATCACATATTGAAATGATTTTTTTTAAATAGTGCCATTTTATTTAATTATTTAAAAAAATTGATTTTTATTAGTATCACACCAACTGTAGCCATACCAATGAATAAGATAAAATAGGCGAAAGTTAAAATTGCAATTATGCAATCCAGGTGTTTTATTTTTTTTTGCAGTTCGTCCATTATTAGAGCAAGGTTTGAAGTTGTTTATTTGCTTTTTCGTTTTGGTTTTTAACGGCTTTTACAAGCTTTACAATTGCTATTTCTACAGTTGTATTTTCGGTGCGGCCGTTTACTATATCCTGAATTATTTTTGGTGTAAAAACCTTGTTTCTCATGGGTTTTATTTCCTTTTTTTCAAGATGTGCAATTATCTTAGCAGAATATTTTCCACCAAGTATATTGCATATTGCTTCTTTTTGAGTTTCGTTAATCATGATTAGGTTTTTAAAAAATAGTGTCCAATATATTGCGTGTAAGCTGGTGGAATTGCTTCCCGCAATTCTTCTGTAGTCATCCACCAAATTGCCATCGCGTTACTCCAAACTTCTAGGATGTTATTACCTGGGACTTTGAACCTTTTCCCTCCTTTTACTTTTAATTGTCCGTTACCTACACACATTGCATAATCGCCATTTTTTACCGTTCCAAGTTTCTTCGGTGCAAATGGCTGCATCATGAAAAAATTATTTAATTGAAACTTTCTTGATCGCAAAACCTGTAGTTTAAACATATCGCCATTAAGTACTAAATCGCTTCTTATCGGGGCTTGCAATACATTTTCGATTATGCTTGGTCTTTTTATACTTTCCAAAAAAGCATGAACTTGTACGCATATATCCGAGTACTCTTTTTCTGGATTATTTTTGCGTGTGGGAGCGGTGCTGTTCGAATATTTTTGAAAAGGCGGCGAAGCGTGAATATGCGTGTATTTGCGCCAGTTTTTCTTTAAATGTACCATTGCATCACCTTGAATAAATGTGAAAGGATAATTGGGCTGTGCCTCAATATCTACACCAACAATTTCAATTTCGTAACCCAAATCTTGTGCAGCAAAAAAATAACCCATGCTACAGCCTCCAGCTTTGCAAAACAAGTCCAGTAGTTTGATTTTTTTGACTTTTTTTAGTTTTGCCATGATGATTTTATTATCTCGTTTCTTAAAAAATAATTCATCATCCTGTCATAAACCAATTGAGTAATATGGCTTATCGGTTGCAATTCCTCCATTAGTTCTTTTACTTCTAATAATTCGGTTGCATCATTGCAGGAGTTAAGTATTTTAGCTTGCTGGGAATTGTTGTATGTTCTCATATTTATGAAATATTTGGCACTCTTTTTGTATCCTCTAATTGCAAGAAATTGCAATTGTTTTTTTTATATCTTGCAAGTTGTTTTAAAAGCGTTTTTGAGTCGTTTTAAAGTCGTTTTACATTGCAAATATATGCAACATTTGCAATATTTTGCAATATTGATGAGTTATTTTGCAAAATGTTTTAAAAAATGTTATATGAAGTTGATTATCAAAGAATTAAGAGAGAGTAAAAATAAGACACAAGATGAAATCGTGGCTCTTTCAGGAATAAAAAAACGAACGTATGTAGATTACGAAAACGGAAAGGCAGATATTCCGTTATCGAAATTGCAAAATATTGCAACTGCATTGCAGGTTGCTATTTTTGATTTAATAGAAGAAAGTAATAGTGAATATGTCAAACTGATTTCAGAACCAAAATCTACATATAGTAAAAATCAAATTGATTATAGAGAAAAATTGATAGAATCATTAGAAAGTCAAAATTTAGATTTAAAAAAAGATAAAATAGAATTGCAAAAGGATAAAGAATTATTAGCAAAAATTATTACTAACTCAATTAACAAATAACCAAAATGAAGAAAATTTCACTAATCGTTTTTTTTACAATTTTTACTCTACAAAATTGTTTTGCTGATCAGCTTCAAGTATTGACATTTGAAAGAGCTAATAAAGCTGCTTCATTTATAAAAAATAAGACAAATGTTATTTTATTTTGTGGATGTTGTGACAATATCCCTAAAAGATTAATACAAGTTACTGGGACATCAGTAAAGCCTGCCGATATAAAAATTAACGGCGTATCACAATACTCAATACTACTTTCGGGTATAGATTTAAATACAAATGAAGTAATAAATGAAATAATTGATTTAGCTTATGTTTATATAAAGGTAAACAGTTCTTCTATAACCGTTGGGAAATTTTTAAATTATAAATGCGATCCGTGTATAGAAAATTTTGATTGGGATTTTAATGCAAATCCTAACGATACAGAACTATCAAAAATCGAATCGAATCCACAAATTCATTTTAAAAATTCCTTAGAAAGTAATGAATACTCTTTAGTATCTCTTTTAGTACAGCACCAACCAGTTTTAGAAGACTATAAATTAATTTTTAAAGATGATTTTTACAAAATAGCTTATAATGCTTTTGATAAGTTATTTTACAATTTAATTCCTGAAAAATTTAATAACACAGATTTTCAAAATCAAAAAAAATTTAAAATTACAGTTTTCAATACCAATGATGTAATTAATAATAATTGTGATGTTTGTCCAGGAGCATTAAAAAAAATTGCACCTAAAATGAAGCCAAATGTATTATGCTATATAGTTAAATTTTCTAAAGATGATTCTACATCAGGTACAAGTTTTTCATTCTTTTCATTTTTAAATGGCAGATGGGTTTATTTTCCAATAAATTAAAAGACAAAAATCACATTTTGGCTTTAAAAAATCAATTGTTTACATTTTTTTTATAAACAAAAAAATATGTAAACAAATTTATAAACAGGCTTAAAGCCTTTATTTTGTAGCTTATTTTACAATTGTTTATAATGTTTATATTTTTTTTATATAAAGAAGAATATAGGATATAAAGGAAAAAAAAGGAGAGAAAAAACGGGGAGCAGGGGAAATAATTACCGTCCCGAGGCGTGATAATAAGGGATGCAGAATAATTACCGTCCCGAGGCGTGATATAAGGTATTAAATAAAAGGAATGGGGCTTTTTGCTCACTGGTTAGCTGTTCGCTAACCACCTCACAAAAACCCCCATTCCTTTTATTTAATGAGTTTTTATACAACCGCTACGCTATTGTAACTATAGCTAAAAACAGGGCAAACTACCCAATGAAGACCCAGTAAAACTATAACTAATTGATTTTTAACTCATAACAAAATGAAAATAATTCAGTCAAGGTCACTTCTCGGGACAAGGAAGAAATATCTTCTTTTGTCCCGTTTTTTTTATCCCCTAATTACTTATTAATCAAATATATACGACTTGCAATTTCATTGACTCGAGCGGTTTGGAATTCATTATTTCTAAATGTAAAATTTTCGGGGTAAATTAAACCAATTAAATCTCTAGCTTCCGATAAATTAGTATTTGTATAAGCAAAATTCAATTCCAATAGCCTGTCAAGTCCCATATTTAAAAGCCCTTCGATATCTTGCTTTGAATCTGAAATATTATTAAGATCATTTTCTAACTGGTTTATAATAGAGCCGTACTCCATGTTCATTTTCTGATAATCTTCCGAATCTATTTTTTCCGTTACTAGAAGTTCTCTCGCATTAGACAATCGTTTTTCATAATTGGATATCTGAACAAGTATTTTACTTTTTTCTTCTTTGAATCCGCTTGTATGCCCATTATACGATTCTAAAATTAAGGCGCTATATAATTTTTTTATCGGCTGAAGTGGTTTATAATTTTTCAAATTATTTATAAAAGGCACTGGAGCTTAAAAACATATTCCTAAGAAGAATCTATCGAATAATATTAAAACAAAGTTCGGTAATCAGTGTCGGTTCACTAACAAAAAATTCCCCCATAAATACTCGGTTACTCCTCCCTTTATTGCGTTGCTTTTTGCGCTCGCTCCCCTATTACCGTGCCAGTTCTATTATTAATCTTTAAATTATAGAAATCATGGAAAATCATGGAAAAAATCAAAAATGCCTTACTGTTGCAGAAATAGAGCTACACTACAAAACCAAAATAAAAGCATCTGAACGTCCTCAAATTATTTCTGCAAAATCAGCTTATGAAATTGCACTTCAAATTTGGAATCCAAATACTATTGAACTCTTCGAAGAATTCAAAATTTTACTCTTAAACAACAGTAACAAAGTACTTGGTGCCTATGAGGTTTCTTCAGGTGGCATTACTGGAACAGTAGTAGATGTAAGACTAATATTTTCAGCAGCTCTGAAAGCCAACACCTCAGCAATTATTATGATTCATAATCATCCTTCAGGTAAACTTATTGCCTCTGAAGCTGATAAAAATATAACTGCTAAAGTAAAAGCAGCAAGCAAGATTCTAGATATCCAACTTTTAGATCATCTAATCATTACTCAAGAAGGATATTACTCCTTTGCTGATGATGGTATCTTATGACACCATTTCAAAAAATAGCATTATATTATTTTTAAAAGATGTTTAGCATTTCTAGTGCTAAACATTCCTGAGGTAAAACCATTTGCTAAAAAACATTACAAAAAATTATTATAAAAAACGTTTATCGCTATTGCACAGTAAGTACGGAAGTTCAAAAAAGAAAAGGGTATTCTTTGAATGAACAAGAGGATAATTGATTAAGTCTCCAACACTGATTTGCATAGTCGTATTAAAAGTTATTTTTTCAACTCAAAAAAAGAGTGCTGCGCAGAAGTTACTGAAGAAGTAGAATGGTTTGATCTTATTCGCAGAGAAACTATTGCTACTCCAAAACAAATTCTGCAGCATTTTAATAAGCTTCCTAGATAAAATTTTCTTTAATTTTAGAAAATTTGTTAGGTATCAAAATTATAAGCTGAATTTGGTCGCCCATCACATCTTCTAAACTTTCATAAATAAAAAAATATTTTAAGTTGAAATAATTAGTATTGAAATGTGTTATTCAACCTTTAATTAAAAGAGTTTTACTATTAACTTATACTCTTCTATGACCATAGATAATATGGATTTTGTAAAAAAAACATAATTTATTTAAAATCATTTGGATACCAATAAATTAGTCCCGAAATTTGAGTTCAAATAGTTACAAAAATTGAAAGTAAAAAAGTTTATAATGTATATGACCAAACAGTTTTTTTTCTGCGGGTTATAGTATTGCTTAAACTTTAAAATATAAATTATTAGCAAAACCTCACTAGAAATTAGGAGGTTTTTTTTTGAAATGAATTCTAAATATATAAAACAATTATCATGGATACTTTAAAATTTGAGACTAATACACTTCACGCAGGACACGATGTAACACAACACGGAGGAACAAGAGCTGTTCCTATTTATCAAACTTCTTCCTATGTTTTTAAGAATTCTGAGCACGCAGCTAATTTATTTGGATTAGCCGAAGCAGGATATATTTATACACGTTTGAATAATCCAACCAATGATATTTTAGAACAACGTTTAGCAGCGCTTGAAGGAGGAATTGGTGCAGTAGTAACAGCTTCAGGAACTGCTGCTATTACTACAGCTTTGCTAACAATCCTTAAAACTGGTGACCATATTGTAGCTTCTAGTAGTTTGTATGGAGGAACATTTAATTTGTTTAATTCGACTTTGCCCAGATTAGGAATTACAACAACTTTTGTTGATCCATCGGATGCAGCTAATTTTGAAAAAGCAGCTAACGAGAATACGAAAGTGATTTTTGTAGAAAGTTTAGGAAATCCAAAATTAGACGTATTGGATTTGAAAGCAATTGCTGCTGTATCAAAAAGTTTAAAAATACCATTTATGGTAGACAATACAGTGCCCTCACCTGCCCTACTAAATCCAATTGCACATGGAGCAAACATTGTAATTCATTCGCTAACGAAATATATTGCAGGAAACGGAACATCTTTAGGTGGGGCTATTATTGATGCAGGAACTTTTGATTGGAGCAGTGGTCGTTTCCCTGAATTTACAGAACCTAATGCTGGATACCATGGTTTAGTTTATCACGAAGCCTTAGGTGCTGCTGCTTTTATTGCGAGAGCAAGAATTGAAGGATTACGTGATTATGGTGCGGCTTTGAGTCCTTTTAATGCATTCCAAATTATTCAAGGATTAGAAACGCTTTCTATACGTGTCCAAAGACATAGCGAAAACGGATTGGCATTGGCACAATGGCTGGAAAGTCAAGACCAAGTTGCTTGGGTAAATTATCCAGGATTAAAATCAAGTAAATACCATGACTTAGCAAAAGAATATTTGCCAAAAGGACAAAATGGTTTATTGACTTTTGGATTGAAAGGTGGTTTTGAAGCGGCAAAGAAATTAGCTGATGAAACAAAGTTGTTTTCATTATTGGCGAATATTGGAGATACTAAATCGCTAATAATTCATCCGGCAAGTACAACGCACCAACAATTGTCCGAAGAACAGCAATTGAGCTCAGGAGTTTCAAAAGATTTAATACGTCTTTCGGTTGGTTTGGAAAATATAGAAGACTTGAAAGCTGATTTGAAAGCTGTTTTTGATACGTTGTAATACTATTGATTAAATACAAAAGACCCTGCGTGTGTCAGCAGCAACAGGGTTTTTAAAACTAAAAAAAAATAGAAAGGGCGAACTTTTGGACACTTTTTAACTAATAAAGCCCTTTTATAAATTGATAGTCTTTGTCTAATGGATTTTCTTGGTTATTGAGTTCTTTCGATTTTAGTATTTGCATTGCAGTTATTTTTATTTTTATCATAAAAACAATGGCTAATAAGACAAATACAATAATCATAATGGCTAAAACTTGTATCATAATTTCTTTTATTTAAAAGGTTAATTTATTATTTATAATCTCGTTGTAAGAGTCAATATTAGTCTCTCTTTTTTTAATGATTCGTTGTTGTAACTAAAATTATTGCAAATAGTTTTTGAACATGAAAACGATCTGTTACTTGTTTGGCTTTTGGAAAAGATTTTTTAGCTATTAATTTCATGCTATTAGCCATGTCAAGGGTGATTTCAGTAACCTGATTACGCTTTTTTAAATCTATTTTTCGCAAATGATTAATTACAATTTCTTATTTAGTCCCAGCAATAATAGCAACTATAGCCCCCTTGTTGCCTTTAGCTGCTTTGTTCGTAACTACAGTGTAAAGTTCTCCCATTGATAAATTCACTTCATCTATTGACAAATGACTACCCATGTTCTCAGGAAATATCAGCCAATCATTCGCGTGTTCCCGCTGTTCCCAAGCAGTGAAGTTACTAAGGTGTTTTTTATATTGACGCTGTAGTTTTTTTCCATTGACTTCGAAGAAAAAACCAATAGTATGGCAATCGTTTGCTTTAGTATCTATTAATTTCTTTTAAAAAAGCAGCAAACTCATGAGTCATTCGGGTTCCTTGAGCTGATATATTCCAATCACGCTGAATAATTTCTTGAGATTGTTTATCTGTCCAACGTCTTCTTTTAATGTGCAGATAAACGAATTTACCACGTAATGGAAAATCCTGAATGGTAATTTCATTTAAAAATCCTTTTGAGATAAGTTGTCTGTTGTTATTTTCTTTTGGAGGTGTATTTTTCTCTTCAAAAAAGAGATGCATTTTTTCTTGTTCGATTTTGGTATTTATCAAATCAAAGTGTTCTACAATTAATTCGGGAAGTATGAGTTTTAGAAGTTCTATATAATTATCCAAGGCTTACTTTTTTTTCAAATCTCGGAAATATTTAATTCCTCCCCAACTTTTGTTCTTGATCCCCTAATCTTAATATTCGAAAATGACCTTTTATTGTAAACTCTTATTGCGCTGGTGTTCGAGCCACATTTGTCGATATTTATTACCACAGGTCTGCAGCTATTATTTATTGCCCTAATTAGAAAAGACTGGGCACTCATTCTCTGCCGTCTTTTTGTCAAAAGAAAATCGAATGTATTTCCATATTTATCAACAGCCCGATATAAATAACACCAAATACCTTTAACTTTTATATAGGTTTCATCCATCCTCCAGCTCACTCCTACTCCATTCTTTCTCTTTTTCAGCTGGATTCAATCAATGGAGTAAATTTAAATACCCAGCGCTGAATAGTCGCATGATCAACCTGTATTCCACGCATTTTCATTATTTCCTCGACATCCCTATAACTCAAAGTAAATCTTAATTTAAAATAAACTGCTTGAAGAATAATAGACTTAGGATAACAATGACCTTTGGTATTCATTTAATATATTTTAAAGTCCTAAAGATAATAGTTATTAAACAGATGCGACAAAACCCGATACTGGAGACATAGACCTACTCCAAAACGATTACAAGCTGTCTGAATCAGCACTACGTTTCCCAAACGTAAACTCAATACTAATTCCAAAGAAAGCACAGTACAATCTAAGCAAATACGTTCCAAAGCCGATGCTCAAAGCAATTGACAACGATGTTAGCATAGCGGTTGAAAAATGCTTGGTATTCCTGTACAATCTTGCAAGTACGTATTACACTGATGATAAGTGGAAGTGCCTGAACGCTGAGCTACTGCATGAGCAAACTAAAAACGCAGACAATACCTATATATATACTAAAATAATCGAGGTTCTTAAAGCAGGAACTAGCACGGGTGCATTTATCGAGGTTGATGATAGTTATCAAGCTGGCGTACACTCAAAGAGGTTCCGATTGACCGATACTTACTTAAAAGCTGGACTCGTTGAGTACATCATTAAAGATACTGGGATAATACGCACTAGAAACAAGCTGTATTACCAGCAATTACATCAAGCTATGATAAATCCAATTTGCTCCAATCTCATTGCGATGTATCCAAAGATTGATTTACCTACTAGTTCAGAATTGCTGGCTATCGGAAAGAAATTGGCTAAAGCGGGTCGTACTACAAAAAAAGGTAAAATACTGACCATGCGTAATAAACACAAAAATGATTATTGGATTGATGTCGAAAACAGAAGCTTTATTGAAGATAATATCAAACTCTTTGAGTTCTTGACTGGTCGTGGGTTTATGATTCCTAGTGCTGGTGATACGTCTAGCGGTGGACGTGTTGTGGATAGCTTTACGCTCATGCCGTCATGGATACGAGAAGAAATTACAATCGATGGTAAGAAGCTTGTTGAATGTGATTATAAGGCACTACACCCAAACATAGCCGTTAAAATGTATGAGGGCAACACAAGTTACCTCACACATGAGAGCGTAGCGGAATCATTAGGTATTGACATCAAAGAAGTCAAAAAGCTTCACTTGAGCTTTTTCAATATGAAATGGAATCAAATGAGAAACTCACCGCTATTTGACTACTACTCTAAAAATGAGTCCGACATGTTAGATAGAATCTATCATGATAAAAAGGAACACGGTCACAAGATTACTTCTCAAAAGATGTTTAGCGTTGAAGTAGCCGTTATGAGCGATGTTATTACGTATCTGAATGCTAAAGGTGTTCACGTTCTGTACGTGTATGATGCGCTTATGTGTGAAGAAAAAGATAGGGAACTTGTCGCCGAAACCATGAACTGCATTATTCTGGAGCATGGCGTAAAAACCAGAGTTAAGGTAAATAATAGTGATTTGGTTGAATCAAGGCATATTATTTTAGGGCTTTAGTAAAGTAATAAAAAACAAAAACCACTCCATTTTAGAGTGGCTTTTTTGTTTGCTTTAGATGTGGGTGCGAAGTCGGAGACATTCCCACAGCTTTTATTTAGAACTCTTCAAAAAGCTAGGATATACAAATATCTATTACTAACTCTGAAACACCACTTATTTAATTCACTTTAATTAATTCTTTAGCATCAGATAATAATAATTCCACTTTGTCATTATCAAAATAAGTATTTATAACTTGAATAAACATATTTCTATTGCCTATTACACTTAAATCATAAAAATCACCAACATTTTTTCCTTGCTGAATTAAATATAGCATTGATACTTTCATTTTAATGGTTTCAGGATGATTTATAATTAATGTTTCTAATCTTCTTATTTCATTATAATTACATTCTATATCTTTCGAGTCGTTCTCAAAATCCTTTGATTTAAACCAAGGTTTTAAATTATACCAATTATTTTCTTTAAAGAGATTTCCTCTATACGATTTAAACCATGGCGATTCTTTTGAATAATTTATAGACTTTCCTATATATTTCCATGAATATTTGCCTTTAATACTTGGGTATTTGTTTATAGGAACAGGTCCGAAAAGAATTCCATTAGACCTAATTTCATCAATGTTATCAATACTTTTTTCATCACTAGAAGCTTTGTATGCATAAACCTGAACTAAAATCCCATCAAAACTATGAACATCAGAATAGTCCAATAATTCAGCATACACTAATCCTAAATCAAATTCTAAGCTTATAGAATATATATTCCCTGAATATTCTGTTTTCATATCTTACTAATTAACTTTAAATAATTTTTCCCAACCCTCTACGTTTGTATCCAACCAAGCTTTACCCTGTGTTGTATAAATTTCTTTAATTGTTGCATTATTAACATTCGATAGAACTGGCTTAACAGTATTTGAAGCTTTTCCTTTCCATCCGTTTAGCTCCATTATCAATTGTTCCACACCAAGAGCAGTACCGTTATCAGGTATCATTTCTAATTGTTTAAATGCTTTTATTGCGTAATCATTTATTTTACCTATTGAATATCTATTTGCAATACCATTTTTGGCTTTACCAATATATAAAAGAAATTCACCACTTTTTTCCTCTAATTTAAATCCTTGGTAAATTGTCCAAAGTGCTCCAGCCTTTTTTGCACCTCCCATTAATGCAATAGCTTCTCCTGCCATTTTACTTTTTCCACCACCTAAACCGCCTAACATAATTGTTAAATCAGGATAGGGCTCTCTACCTGTTAAGTATCCATTTGAATCAACACCATTTCCGTGCCAATCTCGTGCACCTTCAGTGTACATTGGAAATTTTTCCCAATTTGACATTGGAGGCATAACTTGCCCGTTCTTAGTATCTAATTGGGTATATGCATAATTCCCTTTAGAATACCAACCTGATTTTGCATTATCAGACCCCATGTGCCAGAACCAATCTAAAGTTGGTTGATATTTTTCATCTTGAAAAAAGGCATCTTTCGGCGGAGTATATTGTGCGGTTTGCTTCTCACCTTCACTCTTACCTTTTGTTGTTGGCTCTAAGCCCTCTAATTCTCCAGAGTCAATAACTCTATTTCCACTAAATGAATACGGAGAATAAAATGGATATTTTGGTGCTAAAGGGTCAATAGCAAAGAACCTTCCAACTCTAGGGTCGTGCATCCTAAAGGTGTAGTTTAAGCTGTTCCCTTCGCCTTTTATCTCATCATCTTTTTCCTGTCCCTGAAACCCATATCTGTAATTGTCGCTTTGCCCATGTCTTGTTGGGACTTGCATTCCAAAAGGATAACCCTTTATACGCTTTTTTTGAGTCAGGTTTTAATTTTAAGAACGTGGCACGAATATATACAAAAAAACCACTTAGATTGCTAAGTGGTTCACTGAATTATTATAAATGAATATTTTATTTAATGATTAAATCGTTCCATGGGATGATTACATTCCAACTTCAATTTCAAATCATCGATGCTTTTAAAATCATATCGTTGAACACTGGTTACATAGCGATAGCCACCTAAATATTGAGCTTGGCGTAGTCCTAATTCCTTGACCCAAATACTTATTCGGGATTGTTTGAGCTGTTTAAAATCTTTCACATAATGGAATTCTCTTTTGATTCGTTTGCTTAGTCTTGACAATGCTCCATCTAAAGCAGTTGCACCACCACAGCTAAAAAATAAGCTATTGGTTGTCAATCGATATTCCTTTAATAACGGTGTTCTAATTTCATACAGATATTGGGATAAATGTAGCATCTGTTTAGGGTTTAAATCAATATATCTCTCGTTAGTGTTTAGGTTTCCATTAACGTAAATGCGTGCCTGTTCTAATTGCAAATCCTCCAACTGTAATAAGCCAATTTCTGAGCGTTGTAATCCTAAAAAGACCATCATGCCGATAATACATCTATCTCGCTTCTGAACAAGAGTATTGGCTGAGGTGTCTCGATAGATTGCACTCAAGAACTCTTCATCGAGTAGCTTAGTTGGGGTCTTACGTTCGTTCTTAGCCAAATGAACCAGTAAGGCGGGATTTGATTTCATGGCTATAGCTTGGTTGAAATGGGTTATAGCCGTTTTGTAAATACTTATGTTTTGATTGGTATCTCCTTTTGATTTTCGGTACGATAGGAAGTCATAAGTAAGGTTTAGGGTCATCATTTTGGGTTCGATGTTATTTGCCATGAGCCAATCCAAATAACTACTAACGCAGGTCTTATAGCCTTTGTAAGTTGTCAGAGTATAGCTCAATTCATCCACTAAATAGTTTCTAAATCTATCAATCATTTTATCTTTATCCATAGTATTCGTTTTTTAAGTGAGTATAAATCATAGTTGAATCAAGGCTTTGATGTCCTAAGAACTTTGCTACATCTTCAATTATCATGTATCGGTGTAGATGGGTCGCAATGGAGTGTCTCAATAAATGACAAGTAACCACCTTGCCAATATTTATTTTTTTAGATAACCGTTCTATTACTTTGCCGAGTGTCCCGTCATTCATCTGAGTTCCTCGCTCGGTTATTAGAAAGCTAGTAAGGTCACTGTTGCTGTCTAGCATTAAATTCCTAACATTAAACAAATACTCTTCGATATTCTGCTGAACTTTGGTTGACATGGGAACGTCTCTAGCATGCTTGGTTTTAGACTTGTCAATATGAACTCGACCTTTGTTCAAATCTATTTCGCTTATGTCCAATTGCAAAGCTTCTTTCCTTCTTAGACCACAGCCGTATAGGAGGCTAAGAATGGCTTTATCTCGTATTCCTAACAGATTGTCACCACAAGCATCAAATAATAACTCTACCTCATTCTCTAGTAAAATCTCCTTGGGGGCTGTCTCGCTTTTATCAATCCTGATTTGAATACCACTTTGACCGTGACCGATTTCCTGTTGCTGGCTCAATACAAATTCAATGAATCTTAAAACACATTCCCGATGCTTGAGTAGATAGGCTGGTGACATTGTTCCGTTTTTGGTCTCTAGGGGTCTATTCTTTAAATATTCAAAATACTCATCGACTCGTTTTTGATTGATTTGGCTGAGCTTGGTGATACCTTTTTGCTCTAGGTAATGCAAAAATTCTTTAACACTGTTGGCTTTGATATATACTTGACTCTGTGAAGCTCCTTGAGTCTCTAATCGAATAGCAAAGCGTTCTAAGGCTTCAATAAATGGAAGGATATGTATTTCTAATTTTTTCATATTTCTTTTTTATATAGTATCATTAAGTTTCTCATTTATTGAGCTTAGTCCAGTATTCACAAGCCATTGAGCCATGAGAAACTACTGAGATTGCAATGAGATTATCTCTTTTTTGAAGTCTTCGTACTGCTTTGCGGTGCTGTTGGTATCATTCCAATTGGCAACGGTGTAAGTATATCCGTCCTTTCTGTTTCCATCAGTGCGCTCCAACTTGCCGTAATCATAAAGCGTATTGATATGTCTTGCAAAACTTGAGGGAACGGCTTTTAGTTTGGCTCGCATGTCTTTGACAAAGAATTCCGATTCTTTATAACTTTCGGGTGATTCTTTGATAAGAGTGTTCTTGATTCTGACTAGTGTACTTGCTACTTTGAAATGGAGTTCTTTTTCTTGTTTGAACCAAATTTCTTTAAAGAGTTCCAATGCCTGTTCCATGTGCTTAGCTTGCACCTCAATTTGGTAAACACCTTTTGTTTGTGTCATAACTAGTTGTTTTTGATGTAGTAGAGCGATGAGGGTCGTGATTCTTAAAAATTGGGTTATGAGTCTTCCATCGTTATCAAAAAACGCACTGACATTCAATTGCTCAAGATAAGGATTGACCACCTTAATAGCTTTTAATTCTCGAAATAAGCCTTGTATTTTGGCTTGAGCGGTTAGTAGTTCATTTTCATCTAATAGCCCTGCAAATCGCTTTATTTCTGCTGTGGTTATGGCTTCTTTTATTGCATTGAGATTAGAGATTGGTATTGCCATCACTGTATCGGTGTTCATGAGTTCATGGTAGCCTCTAGCGGTAGAACTAATAAAACTGAGATTTCCTTTTACCATTTTGCTACTGGCTCGGTAAGTGCCTTGCTCGGTGTTTTCCGTAACCAATCGATTGACCTCACCTTGTAGAATTAGTTCTGTTATAGCCGTGTTCTTTTTTCCTAATGTATCGATGCTTGGCAAGAGCAATACTTTGTTTTTCCAATAGTTTTCATTTGGAGCATAATACAATACACTATCTGAAATTGAGGTCTTAAATCGGTTTATCTCAGCAGGCAACACATTGGAAAAGGTTTTGATTAATTCACTGGAAATCTCAGTACTGCCTTGTAAAATGCCATGCATCACACTAGGGAGTTTACTACTGAGAGCTATTAAAAACAATTGCAATCCTATTTTACCACATTGAACACCCGCTTGAACCAGAAGCTCTTGCAAATCCTCCAAAAGCGTATCACTATTCAATAATTCTTTAAGCTTCTTTTGGTCTTTGGTGCTACTGGCAGGAACTAAGATGTTTTCTTCTTTATAGGTTAGCTTGTTCTTACGATACGATTCTAAGCGTTCGGTAAGGTCAAAAATGAAATCAGCTATGATGGTAGAATCAATTTTTAATTTGATGCTGGTCTGTCTAATAAAATTTTGAATATTATTCTCATTATACAAATCGACTGTATTGCGGTACACATCTTGTGCGCTCATCTGTGGTCTTCGAGAAATCTTTAGTGTTACTTGAAACCTTGTTAGATTTAGCGTTGAAATACCTCCAATTACCTCCGCTTCCAGATTGCCGTTTTGGTACTTTATAAAATCAGTATTGGTCAAATCCAGTCCGTAGCCATTAAGTAAGGGGTCTTCGAGTTGAACTGCTGTTTTTGGGTCGAAATCAATTCTCATAAAACTCTGTGGTTCTTGTTCTTGCATGTTGTTTTTCATCTGATGCAAGGTTAAAATTAGAGGTAAGAATCCCTGTTCGGGTCTTGCACCGAAGAGATAATTCAATAAAAAGAGGTTTGTTTAGTTCTTAAGCAGGACGGGAATCAATTCTTCACCCGCAAAAATTATATCTTGATAAATAAACTTGCTCAAGGCATCTTTATCGTTAAAAATTCCCGCATCCATCATATTATGAATCGATTTTATATTGTCAAAATCAAATTCAATTTTATCGTCAGGCTCAATCTCTAGTAACTTGATGGTGTCTTTAACCGTTCTATGTCCCATGAAACTCGAAAGTGATACGAAGACCTGCTTTTTGTAGTGGTATTTTTTAGCCATATCCAAAGCCCAAGCGATTTCAAAGGAATTTGTTTTTAAGGTTTTTAACTGTAAATCGAATCCAGTCTTTTCTTTTAGTTCAGCTAAAAAGTCTTCTCCAAAACGCTTCAATTCCCTATTTAAAGTCGATGAAGTCAAAGGTTTACCCGTTTTATAATTCATATAAAGAGTATCTTCAATGTTCACAATAGGAAGTTTGGCATAAGCTATTTCTATCGATTCTTGGATGGAGTGATTAATTGACCGAATAGGAGTTTCTTTATCAGAAATAACTAAATCATGTTTTGGATGATTATCATCATAGTGCATTACATCATCCCATGTGACACTTAGTAAAGTTCCTATCTTTAGTCCCCATTGTGGGGCGTGCATACACAACAAGGCGTGACCGTATTCGCCTTTATCCCATAACCACATTCCTAATAAGACTATCGTTTGACTGCTCCAATGTTTTAGATTTTCTTCCATGTTGTTGTTATTTCATTTTTGTTATGCAAATGTAACATTTTTATTTGAATAAACAATCTTATTTTCATTTTATTTACGCAAATACAACAAATTAATTATACGCTAAGATATAAGTTACTGATTTCCTGTTCTCTAATCCCTAGGTAGATTTTGGTGGTGGACACACTTGTATGATTGAACAATTGAGACAATAACAATAAAGCTTGGTCAGAGTACTTGTTGACCTCCCACACTCTACGACCTAGTGTTTTTCTCATGAAGTGGCTCGAATACTGACCTCTGACGCTGTATTTGGTAAAAATATCTTTAAGTTTGCTATTCACGTACTGGATGCTAAACGGTTTCTCTCCAAAACGGTTCACAAACATTAAGTCCGTTTCTTTGGCTTCCAATTGGATAAACAATCTTTTAAGTATAATTTGAAGCTCTGGGTTAATGGTCACTTTACGAATCTTTTTAGTTTTCTTTTCGGTGATGGTGAACAACTCTTCATGTAAAACTTGATTCCATCTTAGTTGAAGTAGGTCAGAAATTCTTAGTCCAATATAAGAACCTGTTGCAATAAGTAGCGCAAATTTTAGGTCATTATCTCGCTCCAACTTCAAAACGATAGTTTGCATCTTATTCCACTCTAAAAAATCACTCGTTGTTTTTTGTCCTTTTAATGCCATAATCTTCTAATTTAGTTTCACTTTTATTCCTTAATATATGTATCTGAATGTGGCCATTTTACTAACCTCTGCGAACACCCTATTTTACTGGGTTTACGCTGTCACTTTCACTTCTTATCAAAAGTGAAACAAATGTCCAGGTCTATTTTGGATTAAACAAGAAAAATCCTGGATTTCCTGGGCTCACAGCTTTTTTGAAATGTAGACCAACAAAAAAACGAGGTCTTAGCCTCGTTCTTTGGATTGCAATAATTTTTGAAACAATTTATATTCTTTATCGGTGAAATCTATTCTTTTAAAATGGATAGGTAGCTTTAGCGGTTCTGATTGTAGAACTTGTTGCCATTGGGATAATCGTATTAGTATTCTCATAATCTCTTTATACTATAAATATGCGCTAAAAGTTGTTCCAAAATTTTTTGTCCAAAATTTTTAGCGCAGTAAACGGACATATCCAACGCTATCAGTATGAATGTGTACGTTTTGGGAATCGTGAAAGGCGGTAACTTAGTGCTGTAAATCAGTGATTTATACTATGCAGGGAGGTAGGAGAGGGAGGACATGAGCTGGCAGTTCCATTTTTAGGCTCACACAGCTCTTACGTGCGAATACACAGTTCTATAGGAACGTAAAGGGAGTGTTATGGTACATCAATGATTTGATAAGATTTTTTTAATAATTAGTTGTTTAAAGAATTATTTCCATTCTTCTTCTATTCTCTTTCCATCATATATGTTACTTTATATATAATAGAATAAATGGGTTGTAACACTACTTGTATAAAGGAATAGATGAATACTTCATTTATAAGTTTATGCTCAATTTGCGCTATTACTTTAATGGAGCTTGAAGAATAATTAAAATATTTTCAAAAATAGTTTTCAAAGACTATTGACTATTTTATCATTTAGAAGTATAATTGATAAAAGCAATAAACTGAGAGAATAACTCATAAAAACCTTGGTTGCTGGGAGTCATGCCCCAGCTTCTCTTACCAAGTAAAATCTAAGAGACAATAATCCGTCCTAAGTGACGGAACGAGAATAAGAGAATATCACAATGAACTCAAAAAATGAAGATTACATTGCCTTCACTGGCGATACTGGAGACATAGACCTACTCCAAAACGATTATAAGCTGTCTCAATCAGCACTACGTTTCCCGAACGTAAACTCAATCCTAATTCCAAAGAAAGCGCAGTACAACCTAAGCAAATACGTTCCAAAGTCGATGCTCAAAGCAATTGACACTGATGTTAGCATAGCGGTTGAAAAATGCTTAGTATTCCTATACAACCTTGCAAGTACGTATTACACTGATGATAAATGGAAGTGCCTGAACGCTGAGCTACTGCATGAGCAAACCAAAAATGCAGACAATACCTATATATACACTAAAATAATCGATGTTCTTAAAGCGGGAACTAGCACGGGTGCATTTATCGAGGTTGATGATAGTTATCAAGCTGGCATACACTCAAAAAGATTCCGATTAACTGATACTTATCTAAAAGCGGGGCTTGTGGAATATATCATAAAAGATACTGGTATAATACGCAATAGAAACAAGCTGTACTATCAGCAACTACATAAAGCTATGACAAATCCAATCTGTTCCAATCTCATTGCGATGTATCCAAAGATTGATTTACCTACTAGCACAGAATTACTAGTTATCGGTAAGAAATTGGTTAAAAAGGGTCTTACTACCAAAAAGGGCAAGATACTGACCATGCGTAACAAACACATAAATGATTACTGGATTGATGCAGATAACAGAAGCTTTGTTGAGGATAATATCAAGCTCTTTGAGTTCTTGACTGGTCGTGGGTTTATGATTCCTAGTGCTGGTGATATGTCAAGCGGTGGTCGTGTGGTGGATAGTTTCACGCTCATGCCGTCATGGATAAGAGAACAAATTACAATCGATGGTAAGAAGCTGATTGAGTGCGATTATAGCGCATTACATCCAAATATTGCTATCAGTTTGTATGATGGTAAAGCAAGTTATCTTACACATGAGAGCGTAGCCGAATCAGCTGGTATTGACATTAAGGAAGTAAAAATACTTCACTTAAGCTTTTTCAACATGAACTGGAATCAAATGAGAAATTCACCGCTCTTTGACTATTATTCTAAAAATGAATCCGACATGTTAGCAAGAATCTATCATGATAAAAAAGAACATGGTCACAAGATTACTTCTCAAAAGATGTTTAGCGTTGAAGTAGCTGTCATGAGCGATATTATTACGTATCTGAATGCTAAAGGTATTCATGTTCTGTACGTGTATGATGCACTTTTATGTGAAGAAAGCGATAGTGATTTGGTAGCAGAAACCATGAATAGGATAATCTTAGAACATGGTGTCAAAACAACGACCAAGCTAAGTGGCACTAAAAACGCACACATGGGCTTAAAGCCAAATATTGATATTAATGAGCAAAAAATCGTTGTTGATTCTTCTATGTTCAATCATAGTTTAAGAGTTAAAAATGAGATATTACAGAAGATAGAGAATGGTGAACTATTGGACTTTATTGATGTTGTAGTTCAATTTGATATAGGTGATACGATGTTAGATAGCGTATTGAAAATATACGATGAGCATAATCCAGAAGCATGCTATGTGTCTGAAAGCTTTATAAAGAGTGCTTGAACTTAGTAATATGAGCAATAAAAACCAAAAGCCACTCCGTTGATGGAATGGCTTTTTATTAGTTATCTATGAGAGTATTGTGTAAAATGGCTCTATAAAAATAGCTTAAATATCATAGATTTTCGGGCTATTCTAAAAAACCTTTTCCTCTAATCTCATACATTATATATAAAATAATATAAATAATTAAAATGGACACTAAAAAAACAATAATCTTTTTAAGCACAACATTTTTTATATTTGAGAATCTTGTTTTTTTTAAAGCCTCTAAAAAAATAAAAAAAATAAACAAAACAAACAAAAAGAATAAAAAAAACACTACCAAAAATGAAGAGCTATTAATGTCTAAAAATATCATATGTTATTTAATTTGTAAAGTAAATGTTTCAGGACTTGACCTCAATTTGTGCTTTTTATCTGCTGGTGTTAGATTGCTTCCTGAATTATATTTAATTCCAACACTGTCTAAGTAGCCTGATAATAATAAATTTTGATTTGGACTTAAACCACTAAATATTTTCTGTCCCCCACTCATATTAATATAAGAATTAAGTAAAAATATATTGTTTTCTTTTGTTTTACCATTTTCTTGAACATAAGCAAAGATAGTTAAATCAGGTTTCTTTGTTTTTATATCGTCTCCAAAAGCTTTGATATAAAGATTTTTTAAAGTTTTTACATAACTCATATATTCAACTGGTCGGTCTGCAATATTATCTGCATGTTCACCATGTTCAGGACCTCCCATTGCATGTTCAAATGTAATATCTCCTAGAGTAAATTTTACTATAGAAGAATACCAAGGTTCATTTACACCATGAGCACCATACATTATTCGTTTACCATTCTTAATATAACTATGAGCCCAAGCATCACCAACTTTATGTAAATCGCATAGTGTTCCAGTAATAACATTAGATATTGCGTCATTTAAGACTTCTTTTTGTAATCCTCCTGTAAGTCCATGATATGTTTTCTGTAAATCTGGGTCAGCCCATGTTCCAAGACCTCCATCTTTACCCCAACTTAGTCCAGATTTGTGAGGAGTAATACTCATCGAATTATCTCCGTGTACTGAATGGTCATAATATTCAGCATATTCAGCTAGTTGTCTTGCGTTTGACGGCTTCATGCCCATTGCAATTCCCATTGCATAAACAGTCCAAAAATGACCATCTTCTTCCCAATTCCCATCGGCATCCTTATACCTCATTGGATTGTCAAAAGCAAATCTATAAGGAGACCATTCAGGTGCTCTTGATTTCATTTTATCAGCACTAAACCATCTTCCAACTCTAGGGTCATACATCCTTGCCCCAAAATTATAGCTATTTCCTTCACCCTTTAATTCATTGTCAAGTTCCTTCCCATTAAACCCGTAACGGTAACTATCACTGCTACCGTGTCTATTCGGTACAATCATTCCAAAAGGATAATAATCAGAATAACTAACTACATCTGCATTAAAATACTTCAAAGAACTCATATCATCCAATTCAGGGATCTTACGATCTGAAATTACTGCTAATACATTTCCTAAATGATTCGAAAGCTCATAAAGCTTATCTCCAGCCAAATTTACATAATTATTTAATTGAACTTGTTCAGTCTCGGGATAAATTCTATCTTGATAATCCAGATAATCTACTATGCCATTTTGATCTGTATCACGAGTTGCTCCTGTAGCCGGGTTTCCATCTCCGTCAGGATTTGCACCTTCTTCCCAGGTTTGGTATCCATCTCCGTCATCATCTTCATCAAGATAATTGGGGATATTATTTACAATCATTTTCGGGTGATTAGTTGATGCCACACCATTTGTGTTTAATGGTACAATACCAGTAAACGGATTATGGTTTCCATCATCATCTGCGTGTTCATACTGAGTTAAAACACCATCGCCATCATCATCATTATCCAGATAATTCCAAATATTATCTATTTTTATATCTCCTTTTATACCTGTATAATGATCAGTATTGAGTGTTAAGCCCGTATTTGGGTTCCCATCTGCATCCGGATTAGGGTTCTCATACATAGTATACAATCCATCACCATCATCATCAATATCCAGATAATCAAATATTCCATCACGATCGGTATCTAGTGTATTTCCTGTTGATGGATTTCCATCTTGATCAGGATTTACACCTTCAAATTTAGTGTCTACACCATCGTTGTCATCATCTTTATCTAAATAATTTGGCATCAAATCACCATCACTATTTAATGAATTCTTATTTTCATAATACGGAGCCTTATTTGAAGTGTTAATTACTGCACCTTCGTATTTGGTTAATATACCATCTCCATCATCATCAGCATCTTTGTAATTAGGAATTTGATCAAGATTGGTATCATCGTTTGCCAAATTTCCGTCGCCATCTACATCCTCATAGATGTCAAAAACACCATCTTTATCCTGATCCAGCAGACAGGGGCCATCCAGTACTCGTTTTATAGTAGGAGTTACTGTCATACTGGTTCCAGTTTTAGATTTTGTTGGATTATTGGTAACTGTAATGCTGGTTACATCATCAAATTCAAAATTGTTTGAGTTAGGAGTACCTGTATATGGATTGATGCTATAATTAAAATAACACATATTAAATGCTAATCTGGGACTTCCTACTATTTGATTTTTATTATTAATCGGGATTAACTCAAGTGATGAACTTGTAGGTAATGTCCAGTCAGTATTATTTAGGGTTTGGGAAGCATTATTAACGACATATAGTATTGATTTTGATTTGAAATCGGCATTAAATTTCAAATCAATTTCTTTTTGAGCCTCTTCAAAACTTATATTATCAGATGTAGTACTAAATTTTCTAAGTGTTTCTGAAGCTGTTCTTTGTGCTGCCTTTATTTCTGTTTTATAGCCAGTGTTCGATTTTTGCAAAGAGACTAAAACCTGTGTGGTTAACTCTTCATTAGAAGTTTTAGTTTTATAAAGTTTTAAACGATAAAGTTTGTTGTTTTCTCCTGTATGTGTAGTTAGGATTACAGGAAAATTTGAAATAGAAATGGTATGTATGAGATTGTTATTAAGATAATATCTTAATACCCTGCCTTCACGTTGAAGTCTTAAGTTATAAGAAGCATTATCATTAGTTGATCTTGCAATTTCAGCTTCTGCTCCATTTACTACTCTATAAACAAATAAAGTAGCATGTCTAAAGAGCCAATTTCCTGTTGATCCGGAACGGGTATTAAAGCCATAAAATTTATTATTTATCGTAAATCCCACTTTAATATCATAACTGACATCTCTTCTGGTGATATTATAATCAACATATCCATCTTCATTTTGTTTTAGGACTTCTCCAAATGATAACTCGCTATTTTTACAGTTAGAAGGTCGGGTGATATTGTAAATTTTTTCTCCCGCAGTAATTGGTTCTACAGTTATACAACTGTTAGCAGGAGATTTAGTAAGTACACTATTATGAGGTCCGATTGCAACAATACCTTTGTATTCTAAATTGGCAACGATGTAGTTTCCGTTTCTGATATTTGGCGTGTTACCTGTAATATTGAATTTTGTATCTAATACTATTCTTGTAAATTCGGCATTTTTATCTTTAATACTGCTGCTTGCACTAGGCCATGAGGCAATTGTATTTGCATTAAAATTTAATGCATAATCGCGATAGACAGGTACGGGAGATAATGTTATTAGCGGTGTTATAAAACTTTGTGCAGTGAGTACTTTTTCTGTAACTGCAAGTTCATTTTGCGCTGTTGATTTACCTGCAATAGCTGGTTGAATTATTTTTTGCGTATTGATGCTTCCAGATTGGTATACGATCTTATCAGATTCTTCTAAACCAAGTCTGCTGCTCCCAAAAATATGGTGTTCTTTTATGGTTAGACTTTTGTTTGAAGACGATTCGGTAAGATTATAAACTGCCAACTCGTTTCCTTGCGCATCACGTGCATAATAGGTAGTAGTGCTATTTTCAGGGGAAGTTTCGGCATAAACTTTTTTAGCGATACGATTTCCAAGACCGTCATATTCAAAAGAGATAATTCGATTGACATTACCTATTGTTTTTATTATCTTTTTGACTTTGCCATCAACACGCCAATAAATTTTTAATCCTTCGGATTTATCCTGTACAAGCTGTCCGATTGAATCATAAATATAATTATGAGTACTTGTATTTTTTTTGTTGTAAGATGTAAGTTCTTTGATGTTTTTCTTAAGATCTTTTCCGGTTTCATTAAAAATATCGTCTGCAGCATCAAAGACTTTGTTTAATCGATTGTTGCCATCAGCATATTTATAGGTAAGGTTATCCATAGCAATTGGAACTCCATTTACATCTGGTGCACTTCTTTTTAGTGTTTGTAAGTTTCCATTACGATCGTATGAATAACTTGCATCATAGCTTTCTTTAACTTCATCATGTCCCGTTTTATTTGGAACAATAGACTTTGACTTCATTGCTGTTATACGATTCAGCTGATCATAGGTATAATTATTTTTCTGAACAGGTAAAAGTTCATCATTTTTTTTGCGAATAGCGGTTGTCATTTGTTTAATGTTACCATTGTACAAATCATTGATATTTCCAGCTATTGCATTATCTCTGCTAAACATAAGAGGACCAAAACTTTGACTTTCATCATCATTTACAATTGCTTTATAATCTTTGTCATAATAGTTTAACGAATATCCAAAAGCATCTTTTGTTTTGGTTCCAGTTCCGTCATGGCCTAAATCATTAGCAGAATCAGCAATATTTTCTCCATTCACCGCTTTTAACCAGCCATGTAGGGTATAGGCATAATCTATGCCTTGGACGTTTTTATTTCCTAACTCCACTCTTGCCAATGGACCATGAGGATAATATTGATAGCTAGCATCTTTTTCCCAAATAACACCATCTGTAGAGGTATTTACATCTACAATTCGGTTATCAGCATCATAATTGTATTTGTGAATAAACTGATCTGCTTTACGAGGTTGGAAAATAACTGAATTTACATTTCCGCTAATCAAATCGTAATCGTAAACTACCCTTTTAAGATGGGCTTCGCAGTCATTAGTCAGCCCTGAAGCGGCATCAATAACAATAGCTGAATTACACCCAAGATTTTTTAGATACGTATTATAGCTTACCAATTCTTTTACATTTCCGTGAACATCATAATTATAGAAAATAGCATTATCAAATGATAAAGGAGCCGTTTGTATATATGTATTATAATAGTAAATACCCGTTACGCGGTTTCTGTTAGTATCCGAAGGATTAAAACCTTGGGTTGCATTGGTAGTAAATAAGGCAGAAGCTTTGGTTGTATTATCTGCCTGAGGATCCTCTGTATAAACAGTTTTGCTGACTTCTGTTTTAACAAAGCTTTCATCAAATTTATCAATTGGAGTGTCACCTACGATTAATTTTCCTTCTTCGCTAATAGTATACAAAGAATTGGTTACGTGTATTTCACCTGCTTCGATAATTCGTCCTAAATAATCATAATTAGTGAAGCTAAAACGCTGTAAACCTGGTTCAATATTTGAATTAATTTGGTTAGCATTTTGAGATGCAATGATTCGGCCTAATTTGTCATAGGCGAATCGAGTGATACCTCCGTCCGGAGTTTGCTGCCACACAAGCTGATTTAGAGAGTTGTATTTATATTCTGTCTTAAAAGTATGTTTTGGCAGGAAAGATACATTTTGAGTAGAGTGATTATTTCGGATATTATTAATATTTTGATTCAGCGTTAAAGCTTCAGCAACATTAGGAGCAGATAAACGCTTAACCCCTTCTGGAGCGACTGTTTGAATTAGATTACCAGCCTGATCATAGTAGTATAAAGTATATTGATACTCTTTATCCGAATAAGCCATATTGAATTTTTCAACTACAGAACTCATTGCTTTTTCGGTATACTGATCGATAAATTCCTGACGCAAAGAGGCCATGTATTTATTATAAGCGTCTGTTTGGTAGGCAGCGGAAACATTTGCCACTAATTCTTCACAAGGAGTATGTTCTGGTGCTGGAACATCAATAGAATAAAAAGGCATTGGAGCAGGCAGACATTCTGTGATGCCTTTTACATATATCGTATTGATATAATCCTGCCAGTATAATCTATCATCATTGTTTAGATTAGCTGTGTTGTAGCTATTGTAATTGGCAATGGCTGCAGACATGTTTTTGTAGCCATAATTCAATTGGGTATCCCCAAAAGCAATCAATGAGATGTAATTAGGGTTTTTTGTAGATTTAATATTAAAAGTAGTGATGTAATTAATATAATCCTCTACTAAATATTGCAGTTTTCCCTGGCAGAAATCATTTTTACCTTCCTGACTTGTAATATTTTCAACACTGATTCCCTCAATTTTTGTTGATGCGTTTGAAAGGAAGTTTACATAAACAGTATATTTATCATCACAGCTAATTGGTGATACTGTTTGTGGGATGCATGGTCCGGAGCAGGTTGATTCTGTACTGGCAAAAAGGGATGATTTTGCTACAAGTGACGGTTTTGCTGTGTTGGTAATTTTCTTTGGAGGATAAACTTCTGTCATAAATGGACAATAAAGAGTATATACTGAAGTTCCAGCACCTGAAAAAAATAATCCAGTATCAGTACGAGTGACTATATTATTTTGTTTGTCCGTTAAATTGATAGTAATATTATTACCATTTATGTCAATATTATTAATATGTTTTGCATTTTCTATATCAATTCTTAATGAAATATCATTTTCACTATCTAATCCTATGGTTGGATTATATGAAAAAAAGATATTTACTTGCTTATTATTTTGGTTAATTTTATAACTGGTTAAAACTACTGGTTCAAAATAATTAGTAGCAAATCTATTTCGGAAAGCTTGAAAATGATTTACTATATTGCAATCAATAACAAAATTTTTCATAAAAATATCTTGCGAAACCAAACCTTTTTTTCCAACAATACCATAGTTGCCTTCGATGAAATTATTTATAAGATCTTTTAATCTATTTTCAAACATAATTTCTTCATTGTTAGGGACTGAACATATAGAATTACATGGCTCCTGTTTTGGATTGTATATTGTTGGACAATTATCACAATTATCAAATACACCATCTTGATCAGTGTCAGTTATACCACACGGATCAATAGTATCACACTTATCCCCAGAACCATCTCCATTATAATCCCATTCGCCACAAGAGGCACAACAGGCAAAATAAAGAGGCTTCTTAGCTTTTCCGGAAGCAATAGTGGCTAGTCTGGTAATTTGTTTTCCCAGATTATTTTTATACGTTATTTTAAGGACATTGGCTTCATTTTTGGCTTTCAACGCACCAATAGAAACATTTGAAATTGCACCTAATGAAGTGTCAAAGCCTTGAAGGTCTATAGTTACCCGTTTGATATCATTAACTGTAATTACAGCAATACCAGCGTTGTTTTTCCATAGTACAACATCACTATCAGTAAGTCCAAAATACAGCTTCAAAAAAGAATTATTGGAAGAGTAAAAGGCAGTATCTGATGTAATGTTATAGCCTGAGTTAGATAAGTTTCCAGAGGCTTGTATATGTTGTAATAAAATATTTAAATTTTGAGCAAATTGTTCTTTTTTAGTACAATCACTGTCATCAGCGATTAAAACTTCTCCTATACCTGGAGCACCACCTATCTGGCATTCTCCAATTTTGGCAAAAGTGGTTCCGGATAGTACAACTTCTCTTTGTGTAGAGGCATCATTACCTACTTGTATTCTGGCAACTACTTTGTATCCAAAGACAGGAGTCTGCAGCGATAAAGAAGAGGATGCTGCATCGTAATAAAAATTAGTAAATCCAATAATATGCCAGCCGGTTGCCGAATAATTATTCCAGGATAGATTAGAACCTGAAGGTAATTTCAATTTTAAAGCAGTTCCAGACAAAAGTGTAGGGCTAAAAGTAAAGCTTAATTCACTTGCACCTGCTTGTATGTTCATAGCAGGAGATGATGATAAAGATAATGGCAATGTTTCTCCTGTAAAGTCAGCAAATAATTTTGGAGATAAGCCTTGACCTATAGTATGCCAGGCACTAATAGATGAATTTGCAATATTAATATCGTTGAATAATCTACCTAAAAAAATACTTAAATCAGTAAGAGCAGGGCAGTTTCCTGTTTGCACATAGCTTTGGTAATTGGCCTGAACCACTAATTGATTTTGAGCATCAGTAGCATCTGAATCTGAATCATAAGCAAAATCTGTAGAAATAAAACGTTTTTCTTTATTTTTATAATCCGCAATTGCGGCATTGGAACAAAAAGTTGTAGCTGGCGTATTAATATTGGTTTTTATAGTAGTAACTCTGTCTGGATAATTCTTTAGTAAATTTGTAAAATCGGATGCGCCCTCTTTACCAATACAGCTGTTTGATTTTCCTTTGTTAGCAGTATAAAGGTTCATGAACACTTGTTTAATATTTCCCTTTAATGAAATATATAAACTTTTATAAGTATTCCATAAAAGAGTTTTTTCACTTAGAGTTAAATTCGAATAACTAATAGAACTTACATTACAAGCCTGAATTGAATTACATTTTATCATCTGCAAAGCAACCTGAAGCATTTTTGCAGGATTACCATTCTTAGTACCATCTATAGTAAAATTTTCATAATGCTTTTCTAAAGCATCGATCATAATATCACGGCGTAAATTATAAATGGCAGCAGTTTCAAAATCACTTCCCAAAGCGCTGCTAAAATAGGGATCTGAACTGAAGATTTTATTAAATGTTACTGTATTATTACTGTCAAAATATCCGGCGGTAATTGCTTTATCATAGGTATCCAGAGTATTTAAAAAACCGTCATAATCATCAGTAGTTAAATTTTTTAAATTATTGTTTGGCGTATCTCCGGTAGTTAGCGTACATACTTCTTTAGTATATTTTAAATATTCATACTCAGGATGGTATTGTAATAACGATTGTGCCCATGATGGAGACCAATTGTCTAAAAAGTCATTTACGCTGGCCAAATTTTCTGGTAATACAAAATACCTGTCATCTTTTTGAATAATAGTACCTGTTTTTACAGTAGGAGAATAGCCATCTTCATCTTTTGTAACTTCTATTAAAGCATCACTTCCGTCTATATTTTTATATGGAATAAAAGGGTGTTCCCAATTGTTTGCATCAGTTTCTCCGTTATAAATTATTTTATTCGAACTGTTAAAAACACTCAATGTGTCCCAGATACTGTTTGGATTCATCAGATCATCTGGCTGAAGACCATATTGACCATAAGGACTCACATCAGCCAATAATGATTTTTCGTTAATAGCACAACTTGATGCAAATGTGGGACCACACAAACTGGCACAAACTTGAGAAAGTTTTTCCCATTCCTCCTTCAGGCTACTAATAAAATTAGCAACTTCACCTTGCTCAATACCCTGTCCCATATTTACCAATATTGGAATATTTGGATTAATTGTGGCAACAAGATTTTGATTGACAGTTGAAAGAGTTAAAGTTGTATTATCATTTTCAGGAATGTTGTAAATTCCTTTTAATTGCTGTAAAACATAATCTTTTTGTGTGCCTAGAGTTGTCGTACAACTTTCACAGGTTGTTGTGCAGGAAATGTTTATTGAGTTGTTGTTCTTAAAAATATCAGGTGCAATATAACAGGCTTTTGTTGGGTCTGTTAATTGAGCTATATAATTATCAGCATACTTATTAAGGATATCTTTATTGACTTTTAATTCTTTTAATAAAGAATAACTGCCTGCGTCTAAAGACAGAGTGTCCGGAAGAATTTTTATATCAGAATTTATTGTGGCAGAAGCCGAATTGATATAATAATCACCAATTCTGGAATTGGTAATATTTGGTATAAATAATTCGGTAGCACATTTATCTTTAAGGCTAATATTTAAATCATAAACAAAACCATATTTATCAGTACATTTTTCAGGTTGAAATGAAGTTTCCTTAAATGTAGTGATATAATCAAAATGATGTTCCGTTTTATTACTTGCAACCCCTAGCTGTTTAGATACTATAAGCATATCTTTTTGAGCTGATAAATCAGATGAACTTGCTAGTTCATTATTGTCCAGGTTTGTATCAGCATCCTCGGGGTTGATTTTGTTTAGTAAATCAACTTTTATAGTCTTATGTAAGTTTTCATCATTAGTATCATAAAGAGCATCCAATTTAAGACCATTTGCTCCGCCTGCAAGTGCAGTTGCAATTGTTCTTCCCTGAGGATCTAAATAGCTTACGCTTGATTGTCCATTAGGATCTATAACAATATTTTTTTTGTAATGAGCTGCATAACCAACTTCATACCCAAAAAGACGATTTAGTTCTTCCTGATTTGGGACAGAGTAAATATATTGCATTTCATGACCTTTACCTAATTGATGTTCAGGGCCTACTCCTCCTTTACGAGAGATTCTTCCTGTGTTATCCGGGGTGTACTCAGTTTGGCTAAACGGATAATCTGATGCCGAAGGAATATAGTTTTTAAAAGGACTATCGATATCATTTTTACCAGAATAGTATTTGCTGGAACCACTGGTATTTATCATGCCAGACAGAGAAGGATTGCAAGTTGAATCAGAACTTTCCCAATCAAAATCCAAATGAGTAAATAATTGATTCTTGGTGTTTTGATTTAAATCTTTAAAATAGCGGATGTATTTTTGATTTAAAGGGACAGGTAATATTTCAATAGCGGGACGTCCTTGTGCATCATAAAGTAGCTCACCCACAATAGCTTTTTCGTCTGTGTTAATTTTTGTAACGGTTTGTCTGTTTCGAAGAGAACCATCAAAATAACTAACCACTTCTTTCTTTTTTCCTTGCTCAGCATAACTCGCCTGAAACTGCCAGTTTTTTAAACTTTCGTGTTCAAAATTCAGTAGCTTATAACTTTTAATCCAGTCGGCTACAGTATTTTTATTGGCTATTCCAGAACTCCATGGTCCATAATAAACTTTATTGGTATCGTCTAAAAATCGTCCTACAGCTCTAACACGATAAATAATATATCCTTTTGAATAAATTAAAGGAATTTCGTATGAAGGATTTTGAGTTCGTATTCTTGTATTATTTAATTCAAAGTCTCTTGATGAAAAAGGAATATTCTCTTCCTTCAGCATAATATCTGCATTGTTTGGAGAGTAATTATCTACCCAAGTCCATTCCAGTTCATACTCTAAGGCACCCGTCAGAGGAGTCCAATTAAAATTTAGGGCAGCTTGTGTGCCATTCGTTAAATCATTAAGTATAGTAGTCTTTACATCTGCTAATTGTTCCGTAACCAGATAGTATCGTTCAGATTCAAAACCTAATTCCAGTGAAATATTATCATTAAGAATATTACTATTTCCATTTGTTTCGTATGATTTAACAATCACTTTAACCCCATATCTATTCGTTAATTCATGAGATGATAAGTCAATGAAGTTCGAAGAATTTCCCATAGGATTGTATTCTACTTCGAGTGTTGTGTCATATTGGTTGGCAATATCATCCATCTTACCATCTGGAAGAATAGGAATAATAGTTAAGACCATCTTTGTTACAGCATGTACAAAAGGAGCCAGGTCACTACTAGCCTTTAATCGGATATATGCTTTTGGATGTATCGATTTTTGATTTGGGATTTTTATCTCAGGATCAACTATGCTTTTGATGATAGTGGCATTTTTAATTTCGTCACTATTATATGTCATAACAGGAGCTCTATAAATGTTCTTTTGACCAAACATTGATGTGCTGTTTATGAAAAATAGGAATAGGATTGTCAGAATGAAAAAAATATGCTGTTTTTTATATGTATTCATAAAGAGTTATTATGATTTAAATATTTGATAAGTTGAGAATCTTTTTGAGAGCACTATTTCATTACCTCTTTCAGTAAAATAATTATCCTTAGATGTTAATAGATTATCTCTTTTTTCATTTTTTTCTCTGGGACTAAAGTTAATTTCTAATCTTGGAGTGGTATAAATCCGTTTTCCTTTTGCATCTTTAGTTTCCATTTTTTCAACAAAATACAGCGTTTGTTTAACTATGCTGTAATCATTTTTTTTGATATGAATAATTATTTTGCTTAACATAATTTGTGATATTTTATTTGGAGTTAATTCACAAATAAAATTATTTTTATCCGAATCGATCAGTTTAGCATTATAACCATTCAAATAGTTTTTTAAAGAAAGTGGAGACTCCTCAGTTGCTTTGTTTTGCTTTTCAAGTACAATTGCTTTTTGGTCATAATTTATCTTAATTCCTAAATTTTTAAATGTGATAAATTCAGTGCTTTTAATTTCAAAATAAATCACCTCATTTTTTTTTAGTACTATACCAGCGTAATGTTCATAAACTTTTTCTGAGTTATAATCTAAATATAAATTATAGGTAGAGTTCATTGACATATACTTGCTATGTATGTAAGCATCTGATGCATTGCTGATTATTTGAAGAGCAGTTAGTTTTTTTACCTGACCGTTTGAACAGAAAGAAAATAGTAAAAAAAGAAGAATGTATGTATTGTTTTTAATATTAATCATTGTCCTTTTTATTAATTTTACTATTACCACTTCTTGTTTCCTGAATTGTAAATACTCCTTTTTCAGTTTCTTTTTTTATTCTGACCAAACCACCTTCAAAATCATATTCATAAAAGGTAGCATAATTATTTTCATCTAATTCTGCCATTAAGCGCTGCGTTTTCTGATCATACACAAAACTTTTCATACTTCCTTTTGTTGGTAATATTCGAATGTCATCAAAGTAAACTGTTTTACCATTCGTTGTATATTCATTGACAAGATCTAGTTTGAGATCATCTATGTTATTTGGAATTGTAAATTCACCAACAATTCTCTGCCAACCATCAATAATTTCTCCTGAAGGATAAAAATTTTCAGGAGCTCCAATATCAGTTCCGTTAGTGTCGGTAAACGAAATTTTTATGCTTGATTTACTATAATTTTTCACTTGTAGATATGGTATATTAGGATCTTCTTCTTTTACCCAGCCGCTCACTAAATATTTTTCATTTTTGATTAAATTAAATGACGCACAATAGTTGCAAGGTGTGCAATCTACAATAGTGATGTCCTTAAAAAAATCATTAGTACAAACACCATCCTGACTTTTTGCAGTCATATTTATTCGATAGACTCCTGCAGTTCCAAATGCAAATGAATAATTTCCGGTGGTATTTGTAACTTCATTTACAATGGCTCCAGCGGCATCTTTAAGTGTCCATTTATAGCTTAAATTTGTATTCTGAGTTTCAAATGTCAGATTCAATGTCTTTTCAGTACATATTTCTTCGGTTGGAACCTCACAGGAAATCACGTCCACATTTTTATATAGGGTATTGCTGCAATTTGTGTTTTTATTGGTTACTATTATCTTAATAAGGTAGGTTCCTGGCGAAGGAAAACTAAATGAGAATAAACCAGTTGAATTTAAAGATGATGTTTCTAAAGTAGTTCCGTTTGAATTTAGCACAAACCATATATAAGATAAGTTTGTTGAGGAAGTTTCAAATGAAAAGTTGCTCTTTTCAAGAGAACACAGTTGATCAGTTTGTTGTTTTATTTCACCAGTTTCAGCGTTACAATTGTTGACATTTAAATTAATAACATTTCTTTCTAAAGTAAGATCTGCTATTTTTGTATTTTTAGAGATACAATAGTATTCTCCAGAATTTGTGCTTGTTAAGTAGGAAATAAGATAATCTTTGGATTCAGCACCAGGAATACTTGTTCCATTTTTATACCATTGAAAAGTATCAGCTGCAGGAAGATATTTATTGTCCTCAATCATTGTTAATGTTATAGAATCTCCTGTGGCAGCCGTAATTGCTTTTTGAATATCTGTTTTGGCCTGTGGTTGATAGAAAAAGTTATTGATTTTTGATTTCAATAGAGTATATTGTGGGTCTAAATCTACAAATCGAAATTTATTATTTGATATCCATAAAGTTTGAAGATTATCTAGAGAAGCAAGTTCAGATGGAAGTATTCCTTCAAGATTATTATCGTATAAATTTAAAGTTTGCAGAGTAGTCAATAATCCAATTTGATTTGGAATTACACCAGTAATATTACAATTGTTAAGTTCTAAGTCATTTAAATTAGTCAGATTAAAAATCCAGGAGGGTATAGTGTTATTTGTGAAATTATTATTTCCTAAATTTAAATAGTTTAGATTCGTTAAGGATGACAAATTAGCCATCTCTCCGTTGAAATCACAATTGGAAAGGTCTAAGAAGTTCAGTAATGTTAAATCGTTAAACCAAAGTGGCATTGGCGTACTGAAATTATTATTACCAAGCAATAAAAAATTCAATTGTGTTAATGCTGATAGATCGGTTACAGCTCCATTAAATTGACAGGAGGATAAATCCAGCGAAGATAAATTTGTAAAGTTATTAATCCAGGCAGGTATTATGGTTCCTGTAAAATTATTTCCTGTTAAACTTAAATTAGTTAATCCATTTAAATTTGATAAATCAGGTATTGATCCTGTAAAATTACAATTATAAAGATTTAAAGTTTGTAAGTTCGAAAAGTTGTTAATCCATGAAGGGATAGATGAAGCTGAAAAATTATTATTTCCTAAATTTAAATTTATTAAACTGCTTAAATTTTCTAAATTAGGTATTGATCCTGAAAATGATGCGTCATTCAGATATAAATTATTTAGAGACTGAAGATTATTTAACCAAATTGGGATTTGTTCTCCATTAAAATTATTTCCTCCTAAATTTAAATCTTGTAAACCAGTTAATGATGAAAGGTTAGGTACTGATCCTAAAAAGTAACAGCTGCTTAAATTTAAGGTTTTTAAATTTGTTAAACTAGCTATGTTTTCAGGTATAGTGGAATTACTAAAATCATTAGCTGTTAAGTCTAGAATTGTCAAATATGATAAATCAGACAAATTAGATATAGAACCAGTTAATCCATTATAAAATAAGCTAAGCCCCACAACATGTCCTTCATTAACAATTACACCATACCATGATTCAATGTCTGAATTAGGATCGTTGATATCCCAGCCTGAGTGATCATACCAGTTATCACCATTTGTACTATTATAAAATGCGATAAGTGCAGCTCTCTCAGTTTCAGGAATAGTATATGTGGTTTTTGCCATACGGCTTACACTTCGGGCACTTTTTTGAGAATTGAGCCCTAAACGAATAGTTTCTTTGTTATTTTGCATAGTGAGATACTGACTTTTGTATATTATTCTCATTACAGCAATTTTTGTTTCTATATTTTGGTCCGATAATCCTTTAAGTTTTAAAGAAACTGATAATCTCGAAGCATCAAAGCCTATTTGTTTGTCTGTGAGTTCTTGTGCAAAAACAGTTGTTATAGAACAAAGCAGTACGTAAAATGTGACTGTAAAGTATTTTTTTATTTTAAAAATGTTTGCCATATTTTTTTACTTGGTGTACGACTAAGATTTAATGTAATATATCGTTTATAAATCTTAATTTTTATTGTGAAAGCTTTTTTTACTAATTACAAGGTGGGACTGATTCCCACATTGGTTGACGTGATATTGTTTGATCAAGTTTGGAAAGTACATTACCATTAGCATCACGTAGATATAATGTAAAATCAACACTTGAGTAAGGGCCAGTTTCGATATAGCTTAATAACCAAACATTGCTAGTACCTACTCTACTAATATTCAAACTTATTCGGGGAGGATTACTTAGCTCCTTATACAGTGTTAATGATATAGCTGAGCCTTCAGGTGCATCAAGATATGTTACCGGAATATTTACTCCGCAATAGGTGCTAAATCGACAATCCCCTGCGTTTCTACAAGTGCCAGCCACATCAATTTTTATTGAAGGATTATAAGATTTGGGTGCCACGCTTATAACAACAATAATAGGTGTTCCGGAACAATTATTTAATGTTGGGGTTATAGTATAAGTTACATGTCCTATATCAATCCCAATATTAGTTAGAATTTGATTGATAGAATTTCCGCTACCTGCAACCGCTCCAGTTGTACCTTCTTGACTTACTGTCCAATTAAAAGTTGTTCCAGCAACGGTGCTTGTTAAATTAATTGCAGTCATTTGTTCTGTAGAAATGGTTTGCGAATAAGGATTTGCAATTACATCTGCTTTGCAGTCAATTTTAATGGTTGGATTAATAACAATTGTTCCAGTAATTGAATTACAGGGATTATTACAATCAAAATTTTTTCTTGTCACTTTAATTCCATCAATTACTGCATATAAATAATCATAGTTACCTATAATGGTTCCTTCAAGAGCTTTGAAAATTAAATCTTGAGTTTCGCTAATAGCTGTAAATAGTAAATTTTGTTCAGTCCATTTAGGAGCCATTTCTACAAGAGAATTGGCACTAGTTTGAATTTCGTTTCCAAATGTAACTTCCCATCTTACAGAACCAACTACATTACTACTAATAAAATTAGTCATATTTGATTGATAAAATTTTATCTGATATTGTTCTCCTGGTATTAGATTACTTATAGATGTGTTAAATGCTTCTGGAACACCTGGATTAGTCATATCAGAATATCTTGCAATCGCTCCAGCAAAAATTCCTCCATCAGGAGATGGAATCATATTACTATTAAGAACGGTAGCTGAAGGAATAGGTGTACTCCAAGTATCTGGAGAAGTTGGAGTAACGTTTTGCCAGCCACTGCATGTTACATTACTATTAAATCTTCCTACATTGCTAATACAAGATTGGAAAGATCCATCTACAGTCGAAGGTAATAGATTACAGTCACTTGATTGAATATTGAGAGTAGTCAATCTCATTATTCTTGAAAAAATAGGACTATCTCCAATACCTACAAATTTGGTATTTTCACTTTTGACATTTACTTGAGCATATGCAACAAATGAAAAGAGGAGCATACAAAAAATTGTTATCCAGTTTGTTTTTATTTTGAAATTGTAATACATTTTTTTATTTAATTTTTACTTGTAGGGCAGAGTTAATTTGGAAATTTAAATGTAACGCCTCCTCTATTTGGCGTGATTAATTGCAGTTTATTAGAAGTATTGTCTATACTTACAAACGTACTTGTAACAGCTGTAATAGATACCGATGATGTTGTTTGGGAATTTGCACTTTGTATTTTAGAAAACGGAGTTGTAAGAATAACTTTTAAGACATTGTTTATACCGTCATATACAATTGTAACTGCTTTTGGTGCATACGGAGACAAAGCATTAAAACTGCTGTTATAATTGGGATATACGATTTGGTAATACGGTTGAGTTGAAAAGACTGAAAAAGATTGAAATTCAATAGTTATTAGATCCCCTTTTTCAATGCTATTTGGATTTAATACAATATCGGCATAACCATATCCCCATTTATAATTACCAATTCCATCGGGGTAATTATTACCAAGAGGTGCTTCTGTAACGCCAAAATTGGAAAACCCTATTTTACTGTAAACATTATTTTTTGACTGTGGCAAAATATTAATACTAACTTGAACAGGTTTTCCAGAGCAATTCCCTAATGTAGGAGTTATGGTATAGGTTACTGTTGCAGGTATCTTGCCCATATTGGTTAAAGTTTGTTTAATCGAATTTCCAGTCCCTGCTGTTGCCCCTGCTAAACCAGATTGATTAACAGTCCAGTTAAATGTTGTCCCAGCAGTTGTACTTGATAAAGCAATGGCAGTTGTTTGACCGGAAGAAATAGTTTGTAAGGATGGACTAGCAATCACATTTGCTTTACACACAGTAGGGAGTGCATTTGTCTTGCAACCATTTATCTTTCTTGTAAAAGTTACCGCTTTACCAGGTTTAACAGCCAAGCTATTGTTTCCTGTATGTGATTTATCAGCGTTAATAGAAGCGGCATCATTCAGGTTTTGAGAAAAACTAAAATGCGGTTTCATTAAGGCATCCAATTCAGGATTTGGAATACCGTAATCTTCAAAACCATCAAAACCAATTTCACCATATTTTGCATTTGAAGCTACAGCAACTGGTAAAGTATAATTATATCCGTATTGTGCTGACGAATATCTATCTAAGGCATCTTTATTTTCCAATTCTGCTCCATAAGGGCTGTATTTCGTAATCTCACTGGCGAAGGTCCAGTTTTTCGTGTCTTTTGACCATACCTTATTATTTAAACTATAAAATGGATTAAAATAGGTTAAATAACCAGCGTCTCTTCGGCTGTTTGTAGTATTCAAGTTTTTTCTTCCTGTTAAATAAGCGTATGATCTGATAGCTCTCCAGTTCCCTTTTAAATTATATAAATAAGGATTTGTTTTTGTAGTACCAGAATTTATAAGTCCGGCTTCATTTGGCAAACCATTCTCACACTGCGATTTCCAATCATCACTATATTCTACAGCACTGGCATTAATTACTTTTTTAGTTGGAGTATCTTTATCGAGATAACTAAAACTGTTATTAATATTTGCATTGTTTGCAATAGGGTTTGTCATTAAAGTAATGGATGACATTGAAGCCATTTGTAAGTTTTTATTTCCTGATTTTGCTATAGTGAAATTTAGATCAGAAGGCATGTTTGAGGCATCAACACTATTTCCGCTTCTGTCCATTAATTGAATTTTTGATTTATCGGTATTAGATTTATAGCCCGTAACCCATAATTTAGTTTTATCCTTAAATACTAATTCATCACCAATTTTAAAGTATTTGGAAATAGACGAAGAATATCCTTGAAGATTAAAATAGGCTCCTTCGTTTGTTAATATTCCTTTCAAGCCAACGTTTTCAGAAGCTAATCCCATGTTTTCATAATTCCAGTAAGCTGGAAAACTAAAATTATAGTAACTATCGTCAAACTCATTAACTGTTTGAGTTAATAATATTTGTCCGGTTTTGGCATCCCATGCTAAATTTTTAGTTGATACTTTAGATCCTAAATCAAATGCTGTTTTTTCAATCAATATCGCGGTTTTGTGAACTACTTTAGTTGTGGTTGATGTCCTTAAAACAGATTCGTGATATGCATATTTTGGTAACACCATAGGGACAAATCCAGGGAATATTGCCAGAAGAAATGAAGCTAAATTGCCATCAACCCCTGTTGTAGTCGAAGTTGAATTGCTTTCGTTAAAGTCATTTATTAAATCATAATTAACGCCTAGTTCTTGTATTTTTGTTTCTCCTTTTGAATTGATGGTGGTTAATTTATTATCTAATTTTCCGTTTTTGTCAATATTATATTTATATTCCACTTTGGATATAGGTTTACTTTGACCTTCTCCATATACATTTTCAGATTTCAATTTACCATCCATGTCGTTCGTTTCTATAGAAAATCCTTGAGAAGCCGTAAGATGATTTATAGAAGTTACGGATAATAATTGTTTTAATGGATTGTCAACAGGAGTAGGTTGAATATCAAGATTAGTATATTCAACTAATGTTGGAAAATCTTTTGTGGTATAGTATTCAGTTATTACTTTTCCGGTTGCATGCTTTTTTAGGGCTTTATTTCCATTATCATGTGTATTTGATTTATCTAAGTTAGAAACTGTAACTCTCGAGTAGGTTACTTTTGGTGAAGGAAAAAAACTTTCACCAAAAGGTTTTTCGATATAATTTGTTTCTTTCGGAGCACTAATTCGATCAGCATAACTGCCGTCTTTACCATAAAAAGGCTCAACAAATGGATTCTCAGGTGAAGCATTTGGTTCAAAAGTTGCTACTCCACTTGAAGTAATTCCATCTTCTAAAACATAGGAATACTCTTGACCATATTTTTCATTATAAATAGCATTATTAGTGTCGGTAACTTCTACGGCATTCATAACGTCCCATTGATCGCTCAATTCTATTTTGGACACTCTTAATCCGCCGCCTAGTTTTTTGCCATCTGGATTTTCTAAACGGATCCAGGAAGAACTTGGAGTAAAAGATTGAGCGCAGCCCTGAGTTTCCAAAATACCATTAGGGCTTTTGAAAACTTCAATCATACTTTGAATACTCTTAACCAGATCGCCGACAATAGTAACAAAAGTTTTATTTACCTCTTCTTCTCTTTGGTTATAAACCATTCTGTTTAAATAAGTTCTTCCAAAACCCCAACCAGCCTTTGCAATAGGGTTTACAAGTCTTTTTTTATCGTTCGAAATACCGTCAAGTTTTAGGAATTTTAAAGGGATAGCAACTTGATAATCCTTTACTTCTATTTGATTTATTAAATTGTCATTTTCACCCTTATCAATTTCAAAATAGCCACTGACAAAATCACTGGTTTTTGAAGTCATATTTAATAAAAACCTGAAATAAATTGGCTTGTTAATGTTCTCTGATAAGTATTTTTGTTTGAACTCTGAATTTGTTAAATTTTTATCAGCTACTTTTACATAGATATACTTGTTATGTATTTTATTATCAGTATAAAGATTGTTGGTTGAAGTTGGAGTAGGGTTACTACCTGCACCAATAACTTTAAACATTTGCATCGCTTTTTTGTTCTGAACGTATTTATAATCATCACTTTCAGTTTGTATTGTTAATTTACCTCCAGAGGGTAAGATCACGGTTTTTAGCTGCCATGCCATCGTGTTTAATGCCGCTTTACCTTTATCTTGTTCAACAAAAGGAAATTCAGTCGGTGTCAAAGAGGAATTCTTGTCATTTTTCATGTAGTTACCCCAAATGTCTGATGCTTTTAGATTATATTCTGGATTTGTATCTGTATAGTCAAATCTATAAGGAGTATATTTGCCCATGTTTGATGAGCGGTAGGTGAAGTATACTTTTTTTAAAGTAAGTTTGCCGTAATTTTTATTTAAATTTTTTGAATTTTCAACAGATATTTCCGCTATTTTACTATTCGATAGGATATTAGGACAAAGAGAATAATTGTATTCAAAATGCGCTGTTTTAATTGGTTTAACCTTAAGAGTATTGTCAGTATTTAGTGCTGCTGTCTCTAAGCTTATGTAAGCAGCTGCTAGTTCAGCTTTAGAAAAGAGACGTATTGATTTTATACAACTCATAGCATGACTTCCTTGACCACCTTGTTCCCCTTCAACATCCATAGCATCTTTTCTTTTTTCTAAATCAATAAAAGCAACATGGGTTTTTGTTTCTATTTTTTTAAGATAAGAAAGTTCTTTTTTTCCATAAATATAATTTCCTCTTTGATCTTTTTTACTTGTTTTTAAACCTTCATTATATGACGCTGAGTTTTTTTCATAGGGAACTCTCCAATTATAATTACCAACATAGTGTGTATCATTTGGTTTAGTATAATCAAATTTAGTGTAGGTTCCTAAATCATTATCAGTAGGTCCGTTATTGTCTAAATCCTGATAATCTGAAGAGAGAACGCTTGTAATTAAGTAAGAATGCGCGTACGCAGGAGTTTTTATTTTATTTACATATTCATCACTGTTTTGAGTACCATTTTTATCTAGAGCAGTTTCATAATGAACAGTTCCCTCATAATTGCTTCCCGACTGTTTTGAAACGTCAAAAGATGCTTCTATTTTTTCAGTATTATAGACAGTTTTACCATATATATAAGTTGATCCGTCAGCTTGTAGAACTTTCATTCCTGCTGTATGGTACGGTTTGGCATTACTGTTTTTAAAAATGAAATTATTATCTGCTTCGCTATTTCTTATCTTTTGAATTTCTTGATTGCGCAACAATCTTTCTTTTCGTTTAATTGGTTCTGTTATGGTAAGTTCTGTTTGTGTAGGGTCTAATGTAGAAATTGGTTTTGCCACATAGGTTGGCTCTAATTTTCGATTATAACCGCCACCTGTTATTTTTAATCGAAGAGCCCTAGTACCTAACATTTTTGTTTTGTAAATCCTTTCTAATTCATTATCGACATCGAGTTCTCCAATTAATTTAAATGTTGTAGCTTCGTACAAAGCATCGTTTTTATCAGTAGTTCGCTCAGTAAATGCTTTTATAGCATTGTTATTGCGGGACCATTTTCCTGTTGTGCCAGTAGAGGGAGTTTGTTCAAAATTTGCCCCAACATGAACTAAATTTCCAAGTCCCCATTCAGCGCCTCCAGCTACACTTGTACCATAATCTGTTACTTTGTCATTATAGAGATAGGTTATTTGTGATTTAAATGGGCGGAACATTCCTGAAACTCCTTGTCCTTGGATATTGTAAGTGTCGTAAGTGTAATTGGTCACTGGTAATGCAGTAGTGTTTTTTGTTATAGTTGATTGTTCTTTTTCTCGGTTGAAATCAAGAATTCCTTCTAAATCATTTTTATATTGGCTATTCTCATAGCCATAACCCCCAATTTCTCTTTTTTTATACTTAGAATTTATTTTTTGTACAGATCCATATGCTATGACTCGACCGTCTGATTCACCACCAAAAATCTCTGCTCCAAGACCCGCATTAAAGGTTCCGTTAATATTATCAAATGCAATTCTCTTTGTAGGAGTATAATTATTGGTATTGTTTAATGAAATACTTCCACCAACGGAACCATTTCCGATACTTTTACTTGTATCTCCCCCTTCGCCTATAGTGTGAAGTGTTTTTTCATTTCTATTTGAAAAAGCTGAAATGCTCATGTTTTCAAGCCCTTTTCTATTATTTAAGTCAATTCCTACCCCTACTCCTAAAGAGGATGAAAATCTTCCTTTTTCACTAACTTTACCAAAAATACTTATTGTAGGGCTTAAGGTTGCTCCTTCCTCAGTAGAACCTGTCAGAGTGAAACCCACATTTGTTGTATCAAATAATGAGTACGAAACTCCGAAGGATGGTTTAAATGTGATTCCTTCATAATTGTTATATTGTACTCCTAAACCCAAACTAATAGGTATATCAACTCCAAAAAGGGCAACATTAACATTAAAATTTGTTCCTATAGTGACATTATCTCTTAGGTTATTTTCATAGGTCATTTTATCCCCTTTGAAATCGTCAGGCAATCCTCTTACTTGTCTTGAAATCTCACCCACATTTAAGTTCCAACCTAAACCCACCCATGATGCTTCCTGATCCATAGTCGCTCCGGAGTTATAGGCAAGATTCAAAGGATATCCTCCCACATCCATTATAGGGATGTTATAATTAAAATCACCACTTGCTAAATCCACCATATCGGATGTGCCGATAGGAGTAAATGAATTAAATTCAGGTTGAGTTGGTCCACTGGTCAAGGCATACATCTGCATTGGTTGAAAAGTCTCCAATAGAATCATCATTGCTAAATAAATGGCAACTGTTTTTTTTAATTTGCTCTTTTTTAATTGCTTAATCATAATGCGATTTGAGTATATGGATCTTTAAATTTAAATTTTAGAATGCCTTTTCTGAAAAGGAAGTCGTTATAAACTAATTGTATTTTCTCATTTGGGTCTATTCCTGAGAAAAACAATAAAATTTTTTGATATGGAGCAATTTTATAATTGCGTTCAAAAGTAACCCCAGTACATTTGATAGTATCTTTTTTTGAGGTTACAATATAAAAGTCTTTATCTAGGCCAAATGACATGTATTTTACAGCATCGGTATAGTCCATTCCGGTAAAATCTTTAGATAGTAAATCTTTTTCCTCATCTTGTTGAAAAGTAAATTCTAAAACACGCTCTCTTTTGTTTTCTTCATATATAGAATCTACCATTTTTAGATTTTCATTTCCTAAGTCTTTTAATAGATAATATTGAATAGGAACTTCGGTTGCAGTAAAACCAATATCTTCAACTTTTTGAGTATAAGCACGAGATTTCCAACCTATTTTTTCAAGATTGAAATAACGGTCTCTAATCTTTGAATCGTTTAAATTTGTCGATTGATTATCTTTTTTGCAAGAATAAAAAACAAGAAATAGGATGATGAAAATGAATCTACTTAAGGCCTTCATATTTTTTGTTTATGTAGGTAAGTAAGTCTGTGGTTACATCGATTTCATCATCAGCAAATAGAATATTTGTTTTATTATCTGAGCCTATAATAAGGTTGTATTTATTTTCTTTTGCAAAATCTAAAGAATAACTTTTAATTCTAATCCAGATTTTTGCAGATTGTTGAGAGGCAAAAATTTGATTGAATTGTTCAAAATCTTCTTTTTTTTGAACAAATTCCTGCATTAGTATTTTTTTTTCCTGAATAGAAATTTCAGAAGATTGCAATTTTATATATAAAGAATTTAGATTTGATTTTTTAGAGTTGAATTCTTTTTTTCCTGAGCGTTCTAATTCTTTGGTCATTTTAAAATTATCAAAGAGTTTAATGTTGTCAACATATGCAATTTTATTGTTTGAGGATTCAACTCTTATATACAAATAAAATAATATAAGACTAATTAATAAACTATAGATAATAAATAAGATACTATTTGGGGTAGCTTTCACAGATTTACTTTGTTAAATTTTTTGTAAAATTAATTTTTTTCAAGACTTTAACAGAGTTATTTTTACTTTTTTTTATATCTTTTATTAATTTTTTCATCTTATTTATGTAAGTTATTAATTATTAAGGCTTTGTTTTCGGATAAGCATCCAATGTTAATAAGTTTAAAAAAAGGTCTAGTATTGAAAAACATCAAAGAAAGAACCAAAAGCATTAAATGGAGTATTTAAAATTACTTTTGAAATAGAAAATGGGACTATTATTGACGTTTTTTTTAATTCAATTTTAGCGAACAAAATGCAATACTTAAAAAATTAAATTTTGGATTTTGAAGGAGTTTGTGTTCCTATTTAAGGATTATTAATTAAAATCATTTAGTGCAAAAAAATATACAATTTGAATTGTAATATACCTAAATTAAGGCATAGGGATTTGAAAAGATACTATCTCATAACGTGTGTAAGAAAAAAAGATATTAGGGTTTTATCTTTGTTTTTTTACTCATGTATTACTCATATTCAGGGATAGCAATTCAGATTGTGTTACAAAAGAGAGTTAATGTGCAGTTGTAAAATAAAATTTGTAACTGTCTTTTTGATAAAATAATAATAATAATAACCCGTTGGGTGCAATTAAATTATTTGATTTTTAATATTATTTATTGGTCTGTCAAATATAAATTTATTGACATATTGTATTAATGTTAATGATGCTATTTTTGCCAATATTCTAGTTTTAAATCCTTCAAAAGTTTTTGCATAATTTCTTCTGATTAAAAATTGGTCGCATAATTGAGAAAATAATGTTTCGATTCTTTTTCTTGATTTTCTAAAAATATACGGTTGTGGTTTATAATTTTTTTGATTAATTCGTTTTGGTGTTTCCAATTTGATATTTACTGTTTGAAATAAATCCAATTGAATCGTTTCTGACAGATATCCTCTATCCCCAAGAATCACACAATCAGACATTTGTTGTTTTATGTTTTTTAAAAAATTTACATCATGAACTTCTGCTTTTGTAATATCTAATGAATGAAAAACTCCAGTAATTGAACAAACTCCATGAAGTTTATAACCATAAAACCAGCTGTTTTGAGAAGCACAAAATCCTTTTGTAGGTGCAGTTTCAAATTCATTTTTACAGATTTTGATTCGGTTATGACGAGAAAATTTACAGATTTCTAATGGCATGCTATCCACAATAAAATAATCTTCAAAATCAAGAAAATAAGATGCTAGTTTAATTCTAATTTCTTCAGAAAATAAAAACAATTTCCTCCTTCTTTTATTGAATTGACTTCGTTCTATTAGATTTGGAATTTCATTAGAATTTAGCTGTTTGAAAAGTGAATTTTCGCTGTCAATTGACATAAATTCAGCGGTTAAACTCAATGCAACAACTTCTAAATCAGACATTTTATCTTTTCTTCCGATACCTGATTTGAATTCTAATTCACAATTCAACGAACTTATAACTTCTAAAACTCTTAGATAATTTTTTACTATATTTGACATAGATATTGTATTGTTTAGCGACATCAAGATACTGAATTTCAGTATCTTGAACAATATCTAATCCCTATTTTTTACTTCAAATAATTACACCCAACGGGTTAATAATAATAATAATAAACCCGTTGGGTGCAATTAAATTATTTGATTTTTAATATTATTTATTGGTCTGTCAAATATAAATTTATTGACATATTGTATTAATGTTAATGATGCTATTTTTGCCAATATTCTAGTTTTAAATCCTTCAAAAGTTTTTGCATAATTTCTTCTGATTAAAAATTGGTCGCATAATTGAGAAAATAATGTTTCGATTCTTTTTCTTGATTTTCTAAAAATATACGGTTGTGGTTTATAATTTTTTTGATTAATTCGTTTTGGTGTTTCCAATTTGATATTTACTGTTTGAAATAAATCCAATTGAATCGTTTCTGACAGATATCCTCTATCCCCAAGAATCACACAATCAGACATTTGTTGTTTTATGTTTTTTAAAAAATTTACATCATGAACTTCTGCTTTTGTAATATCTAATGAATGAAAAACTCCAGTAATTGAACAAACTCCATGAAGTTTATAACCATAAAACCAGCTGTTTTGAGAAGCACAAAATTCTTTTGTAGGTGCAGTTTCAAATTCATTTTTACAGATTTTGATTCGGTTATGACGAGAAAATTTACAGATTTCTAATGGCATGCTATCCACAATAAAATAATCTTCAAAATCAAGAAAATAAGATGCTAGTTTAATTCTAATTTCTTCAGAAAATAAAAACAATTTCCTCCTTCTTTTATTGAATTGACTTCGTTCTATTAGATTTGGAATTTCATTAGAATTTAGCTGTTTGAAAAGTGAATTTTCACTGTCAATTGACATAAATTCAGCGGTTAAACTCAATGCAACAACTTCTAAATCAGACATTTTATCTTTTCTTCCGATACCTGATTTGAATTCTAATTCACAATTCAACGAACTTATAACTTCTAAAACTCTTAGATAATTTTTTACTATATTTGACATAGATATTGTATTGTTTAGCGACATCAAGATACTGAATTTCAGTATCTTGAACAATATCTAATCCCTATTTTTTACTTCAAATAATTACACCCAACGGGTTAATAATAATAATAATGAGGCTAAATTACCCCCATCATCTGCAAAAGAGTAGTAACCATCAAAGGTAATAATGAGATGGTCCAAAAGTTGAATATCTAGAAGTTTACTTGCTGCTTTAACTTTTTCGGTAATTTGTTTATCAGCTTCGGAAGCAATTAGTTTACTAGAGGGATGATTGTGAATCATGATAATTGCAGAGGCGTTGGCTTTCAGCGCTGCTGCAAATATGGGTCTAATGTCTACAACTGTCCCAGTGATACCACTTGATGAAACTTCGCATTCACCAAGGACTTTGTTGCTATTATTTAAGAGTAGAATCTTCAATTCTTCGAAGAGTTGATGGTATTTGGGTTCCAAATTTGGAGTGCTATTTCATAAGCGGATTTTGAAGATGTAATTTGTGGACCCTCAGACGCTTTTACTTTAGTTTTGTAGCTTAGCTCTATTTCAGATACTGTTAGTCAATTTTGGTTTTTTGCATGTTTTTCCATGATTTCTATACTTTAAGATTAATAATAGAACTGGCACGGGAATAGGGGAGCGAGCGCAAAAAGCAACGCAATAAATGGAGGTGAAACCGAGTATTTATGGAGGATTTTTTGTCAGCGAACCGAGTCCGATTACCGAACTTTGTTTAGTATTATTCGGGAAAGATTCTTCTGTGGAATGTGTTTTTAAGCTCCAGTGCCTTTTATAAATGAAGCCCCAATGTAGGCTGTGCGAATGTCTCTGACTTCGCACCCGCAACGATAAGTCACAAACATAATCAAAACAAAAAGCAACTCCTAACTGGGTTGCTTTTGTTATTTTAGAAAATCCTAAAAGCCTGTTTTACCTTAGTGTCACGAACAAAGGCATCAATAATAGAATTGATTTTATCATTTTCAGAATCGGGTAATTTTTGCACTTCCTGCATACAGTAAAGCATATCATTATCTATTGCCGTATCCCCAGCTCTTCGAAGAGTTCTAATGAATAAATAAATTTGACGTGTGTGCTGTGAGAATGTCTCTTGACTTCGCACCCGCAACGATTAGACACAGAGAATTAAACAAAAAACTCCTAACCAAGTTACTTTTGTTGTTTTACAAAGGAGCAAAAGTTACCCTATTTAAGCACTATTTATAAAGTTTTCAGGGGTATGGCATGCTCTTGGATTATGACCATCCTCTTTATTCAATGCGCTATCTAATATCGTATCAACTATACCAGTTGAGCTACAACTACACAGTACTATGCTGTTTGATTTTTTTCAGAACATTTAAAAAACAACAGAGATATTTATAATCGATTTATTTTTAGCGGTTTATCGTATTTAAAATGCATAATGCATAAATTTCCCCTATAATATTTCATTTGTATTTTTTTTAATAGTATTTTTAACAAAATTTAAAAATTAAAATATAAGTTTTTAACCACTTTTTTATATTCAAATAAATTCAACCAAATTATTCTTTAGAATGCTAATTAAAAAAACATGAAACAAAAAATACTAAATGTAATTTTCAATTTATTCGAAAAAAAAAAAAATCTAAGAGAATTTCCTCTAATGAAAACTTAACAAACTCTGAAAAAACAAGTTCTAATAGGTATGTTAAATTAATTTCATTCATACTTTTTTTATTAATCGGATCCGTTTCGGTAAAAGCACAAGCGGTGCTTAGTTTTGTTCCTCCCACAACTATTTGCAGTGGGCAAACCGCAACGATGCGAGTTACTATCGGTGGTGGTACTTCTCCTTATAAAATAACATATACAGCTGGAGGTATTACTGTTAACAGAACTAATTATCTCAGTGGGTCTTCTATTGTAGTTGCTCCAGGTTCCACAACTACTTATGCTTTAGCAGCTGTAGTAGATGCCAAAAATGTATCAATTCCAGTTTCTGGAACTGCAACAATAGAAGTAAAACCAAAACCAGCAACACCCTTTATTGCGGCAAGTGACAAAACGATTTTCTGTGCGGGTGAAAGTGTTACTTTGACTTCCAGCCAAGGTCCAGTTGGATCAACTTATAAATGGACACCAGGAAATGCAGCAACACAAGAAATAACAGCAACAACATCAGGCAGCTACACGGTACAGATAACTTCTAATGGATGTACAAGTAATAATTCTATAGCTAAAGTAGTTACTACAAATCCAAAATCGGCTGCTCCTACTATAGAAACGGTGACTCAGCCTACATGCTCCCAAAATAAGGGAAGTATAGCATTAAATAATTTACCAGCTACAGGTACATGGATTATAAATCCTGGGGCTATTTTAGGATCAGGATCTACTACCACAATATCTGGATTAAATCCTGGAAATTATAGCTTTACTCTAACTAATGAAAATGGGTGTGCATCCACATCCTCACCAGATGTGACTATTATCACTCCTACTTCTTTACTTATTGGTCCAATATTAAACAATGCCGCTGTAAGCTGTAATCAAACATCTTATCTTCTAAGTTGGGATTCAATTGAAAACGCTGCTGGGTATAAATTAGATGTTGCAACAGATGGTAATTTTACATCATTCTTATCTGATTATGAAAATAAAGAATTAAGTAATACAACTTCCCTAAACATTATAGGAATGGTTCCTGACATAACTTACTATATACGATTGAGGGCTTTTGACGGATGTGGTGTTAGCCAATATTCAAATATAATTACAGCTTTAATTCCTTCAATTTCAACCCCAATTGTGAGTTTGATTACGCAACCAATTTGTCCAGAATCTACAGGCAGCGCAACTCTAGAAAACTTACCTTCCATTGGAAATTGGACAATTAATCCTGGAAATATTATTGGAACAGGTACAAGTACTACAATATCTGGACTAACTGCTGGCACATATCAGTTTACAGTAACGAATGATAATGGATGTGTTTCCATACCTTCTGAAAATATTATTATCAATTCACAGCTTTTAGTACCTTCGATCCCTGTTTTAAATTCACAGACAATTGGATGCCAATCTTCATTTATTCAGACTTGGCAGGCATCAGAAAACGCTGCTGGTTATAAATTAGATATAGCAACAGATGCTGATTTCACCACTTTTTTGACAGGTTATCAAAATAAAGATTTGGGCAATGTAACAGCAGACACCGTTACAGGAATGGTTTCAAATATAAATTACTATATTCGATTAAGAGCCTATAACGAATGTGCTATAACCCAAAATTCAAATATAATCACAGCTTTAATTCCTTCAATTTCAACCCCAATTGTGAGTTTGATTACGCAACCAATTTGTCCAGAATCTACAGGCAGCGCAACTCTAGAAAACTTACCTTCCATTGGAAATTGGACAATTAATCCTGGAAATATTATTGGAACAGGAACAAGTACTACAATATCTGGACTAACTGCTGGCACATATCAATTTACAGTAACGAATGATAATGGATGTTTTTCGGTACCTTCTGAAGATATTATCATCAATTCACCCTTAACCCCTTCAATTCCTGTTTTAAATTTACAGACAATTGGGTGCCAATCTTACTTTATTCAGACTTGGCAGCCATCAGAAAACGCTGCTGGTTATAGATTAGATATAGCAACAGACCCTAATTTTACCACTTTTTTGACAGGTTATCAAAATAAAGAATTGGGTAATGTAACAGCAGAGACCGTTACAGGAGTACTTTGTGGCGGTACTTATTATGTACGAATAAAATCATTAAACAACTGTGGGACTAGTTTGTATTCGAACACCATAATTGTTAAAATAGGAACCACAGGCATTGAAAGAAATAGAATTTGGTTAAATTTACAGAGCGATGCTGGAGGTAGACAAATGTTGTTAGGTTATGTCACAGGAGCAACTAATGAATATGATAAATTATATGATGCCACAACAACTACTATAAATACAGATTTATACAGTATTAATAATGGACGGAATTACAACATTCAGGGACGTGCGGTACCATTTGATATAGCTGATGTAGTTCCATTAGGATACAGAGCCATTACCGGAGGAACATTTACCATCAGGATCTATCAAGTTGATGGTATTTTTGTTAATCAAGCTGTTTATTTGGAAGATAAAGTAACTAATACTGTTCATAATTTAAAAAATGGCCTCTATAGTTTTACCACAGCAATTGGAACATTTCAAGATCGCTTTGTGCTCCGTTACACCAATTCTTCTATCAGTGGAAAAAAAGGAAACACATCTAAAGATATTAATGCAGAAACAAAAAGTGATTTGATTATAGCAACAAATGCAAATCAAATAAATATAAAATCGACTAATGAAGTATTAAAAAAAGTAGCTATTTATAATATAAATGGGCAATTAATGTACGAAAACAATAGTATAGATATGAATAGCTTATTTATTGACAAAATTAAGGCTCAAAACCAAATTTTGATTGTAAAAGTCACTTTGGAAAACGGTAAAATAAGTACTTATAAAATAATATTATAACTTTTTTCATTAGCCATTCATATTGAAGTGATCTTAAAAACATTATTTTAAAACTACAGCCCAAACGTCTATGATATAGTACGTGTTGCGCATGCGATTTGATCGCGCGGTTTTGTAAACATAAGTGTTGGAAACCTTAAAAATAACTTTTTTTGGAATGAAAAACGATGAACGTTTCAGATGTTTTAAATTACATTCCTAAAGCTGAATTAGAAAAATTATCATTAGAATACAAAGTTGACTATCACGTAAAGAAACTAGATGGACAAACTATGTTTCAATTATTACTATTTTCAATGCTTAACGCGCAAGACAAAATAGCTTGCGAGTAATGGAAGAATTTTATCATTCATTAGCGTTTAAAAGTATTGCAAACACAAGCTTTGGAGACGTAAAATACAATTCAATAAGAGAGCGATTAGTTACTATTAATCCAGATTATTTTGAAGCAATATTTAATAGTTATTTTGCTCAATTTCAGGATAACTATTTAAAGAAAAAGCATAATATCATTTCTTTTGATTCCACCATAACTGTTTATAAAAAGGAAAACAAACAATCTAAAAGGATACTAAATCCCAAAACTTAAGTTTGTCAACGAATTAGAAGTATTAATAATCAAAGATATTGTAGAAAAGTGTGGAGGAAATCCAGATAAGATTGATGACATTCTAAAACCTAAATAAGGTTTCGAACACTTATGTTTTGTAAACCGTACCCGTCAAAGACGAACAAAAAAAACATAATTAACACCAACTGTTGCTCGTTTGTCCAAGTTCTCTGGTAATTATTAGAAAGAATACTTTGATAAATCAGTATACAAAATCTAGCGTTTGCTATGTTTTAAACAAATAAAGCCACTTCTATTACGGGGTGGCTTTTGTTGTTATTGTTTAATAAATTCTGATGACTATGTATATGTAATGCTGGAGATAATTGAAAAACACTGCTAACTTCTACCTGTTTAGCTATCGCAAGCTGTTACTTCTTACGCTCCAGAGTTCACTGGTCAGCATATCACCTATAAACTAATGGGCTTTTTTTTTGCAAAATCGTTATTTAATAAATAATTAGTAGTACCAAAGGTACAAAATATTTTGTAAGATAATAAAAAAAAACTACCTTGCCAATGATTATAAATAAAAAAAAACCTTTGAAAAAAATTATTTTGCCACGCTTTATCATGTTCTTTTTAGCCTTTATTTTAATCTCTTTTACAGATCCTTATGCCATAAAAAGAATTTCTGACAAAGATTTCAGATATGAATTTTACACTACAAATAAAAAAATAAATACGAAAGAAAACAAAACCTATTATTGGTTCAAAGGAGGATTAATTCATAGTTCTCAGGCAGGAATGACTGGTGAATTACTTCATGACAAGTTTACCAAAATGTATCATAGCAATCAACTGGCGGAGCAAGGCATTTTTAAAAACGGTCTTAAAGTGGGCATATGGAAAACTTGGCATCCTAACGGCATTTTGTCTTCTAAACAAATCTGGAAAAGTGGTTTGCGCTCAGGAAAATATTTCAGATATGATGAAAGTGGCATGTTAGTAGAAAATGGAAAATTCAGTTCGGATCTCAAAACTGGAAAATGGACTAATACTGAAACTAAAGAAATTACTACATATAGAAAAGGTATCATAGTAAAGAAAAAACCAAATTATTCAAAATCTGAGGAATATTTACTAAAACAAGAAGGCATTAAATTAGAGAAAAACGAATTAAACCAAAAAGAATTAGAAATAACTTCTGATGCACTTAAGCTTGCCAGTTACAAGGCCAAAGCAAAAGAAGAAAAAGAAATCGCTAGAGAAAAAGCTAAAAAGGAAAAAGAAACAGAAGATTTAGCAAAAAAAGCAGCAAGAGAAAAACTAAAAGAAACTAAGAAACAATCCAAAAATGAACCCAAAAAAGTCTCAAAAATAAAGACTTTCTTCAAAAACCTTTTTAAGAAAAAAAGCAAAATGGCTAAGTAATGGTAAAGGCTCACAGTTTGTTATATGCCATTTATATTTGTCTAATTGTATCTATCATTTGTGGAGCACTGTTATATTTTTCTAATCTATACAATCAGCTAAACATCTATTACAACTTACAAGAAGAACTTTATATTCAAAATCAATCGGTTGTCAATTTTGCTTTAGGCAATAAAACAATTCCAACTGAAATAGAAAAAGATGAAAATTCAGGTATTGAAAGCAGCTACGAAACAAAACCTTACGGGCTTTTAACTTTGGTTTTAGCCAAATCATATATTGCAAACGACACAGTAGCTTCAGTACATTTTGTTGGTTCACATACTGCCGACAAAAATGCTATTTATCTTTCTAATTTATCAAAATCTCTTTTTTATTCTGGAAAAGTAAAACTTATAGGTAACAATCAGCTGCCAAGTACTTTTATCGAAGCATCATATATCAACAACAGTACAAATCAGCTTCTTACAGAAGGCAAAAACAGTCTTTCGGAATCTCAATTACCAATAATTAACGCTGCTTTTCAAAAAATTTTCAAAGGAATATCATCTGAAAGAATCAAATTATCTGATGCAGAAAGACCAATGGATTCTTTGTATTATAATTCTTTTTTTAATCAAACCAAAGAGATAAAAGTAAAACCGAATTTGGGCAATTTTATTTTCAAAGGCAATTTTATTTTACGATCTGAAGATTCAATCCGAGTTAAAAAAAATACAGTCCTTGAAGATATCATTTTAATAGCACCAAAAATAACTTTTGAAGAAGGTTTTACAGGAACTGTACAAGCATTTGCTACAAAATGTATTGAACTCGAAGAAAAAGTAACGCTAAATTATCCTTCTGTCATTTGTGTCTATAATGACACACCCGAGGTAAGCAAAATAAAAATTAAGAAAGAATCACAAATAACTGGAGCTATTGTTTTGTTTGGAAGTTCAATAGAAATGGCTGACAAAAACACTATTGAAATGGACGAGGATGGTTTACTCTTTGGTGATTTGTATTGTACTGGAAAATTGATGCTCAAAAGCAATGTTTATGGTTCCGTTTACACCAATCGTTTTTTTCTAAAAACAAATTCATCTTCCTATGATAATATGATTAGTGATATTGAAATAAATACAAATAAGCGTCCTAGTTATTTTATTTCAATTCCATTGTTTAATACTCAAAAAACAACTTATGGTGTTATCAAAAAAGTATTATAATCTATCGGCCAATTCTATATTAGAATCGGTAATTGCTTTAACGATTATTACAATATGCCTGTATTTTGCCGTATTAATTTTTGCTACAGTATATACTCCAAAAACATCCGCCAAGTTTTACAGTACTCAAAACAAAGTAAATGAACTCTTTTATTTAAAAGAATTACAAAGCGATTCATTAGATAACGAAAGTGAAAGTGAGAATCTTCTGTTTGAAGAAGAATACATTAATGATGATTTGAAAAAGATTTCAATAGATTACAAAGACAGCGCACAATTTAAGTTTAAAAAAAGTTTCTATGTTCAAAATAAGGCACAATAGCTCTATATCAGTTCCTGCATTTTCTATTATAGAAGCTGTTGTAGGAATGGCAATAACCGCTATTATTATGGGGATATTGTTTGTTATTTTTGCGATTATTACGGGACGGATGTTAGATTTTAAAAGTCAAAATCAATTGGTTAATGATTTAAATCGGTTAACCTACAGCATAAACAAAGATATTTTCGAAAAAGAAAAAATGACCGTATCAGAAAATGAAATCTATTTTAATGGCTATACAGGAGAAAAAGTTTCTTATCAGTTTTCCGAAGATTATATTTTAAGAAATAGTGAAAATTTTATTGATACATTCCGAATCAAGTTAAACAAAATGGTGATAGACACGGTCAAAAGTAAATCGGAACAATTTGTTTTTCAAAAGATAAAATTAAATATAGAATCGAACGAAAATGAATTGGATTTACGATTTTACAAAAGAGTATATCCAAATGAATTATTACAAACCATAAAGAAATAATGAGTCTTGATTTAAGTACATACAAAACACCAAAGCCTGAGAAAAAAGATTTCAAAATTGAAACTGGCTCTTTTCAATTGGCAAAAAAGCTTTCTGATAAAAAAAAGGAAATTTTTTACAGAGAGTTAGGCATGCTTTTAAAATCTGGTGTTGATTTTAAAAAAGCGTTAGAAATCCTGAGTAATCAATCCAGTAATAAATTTGAGAAAGAAATTATTCTTCAAATCAAAGAAAAAGTAGTTGAAGGTAGAAGTATATATGAATCGATGCGGGAAAGTAATCAATTTTCGGCTTATGAGTATTACAGCATTCAAATTGGTGAAGAAACAAGGAAATTAGAAGAAGTATTGGGAGAATTACAAAAGTATTTCAATCGAAAAATTCAGATGAAAAGGCAAATTATTTCGGTAATGACCTACCCTACTATCGTCATGTTAGTCACAATATTGGTTCTTTATTTTATGCTGAACAAAGTAGTTCCTATGTTTAGCTCAGTCTTTAAACAATTTGGAAGTGAATTACCAAAGAGTACACAAATCATTTTAAAAATATCAAATCATTCGGGAATATTGTTTTCTGTTGTAATTGGATTTATAGTTGGCTTGCTAGTAATTCATGCCTTATTAAAAGAAAAAGAAAGTTATCGCGCATTTACAACTCAAATGGTTTTAAAAATACCGTATTTCGGAAACCTGATTCGCAAAATTTATATTTCCCGTTTTTGTCAAGCGATGAATTTATTAATAACATCAAAAACCACACTTATCAATTCATTGTCTCTAACGGCCAAAATGATAAGCTTTTACCCAATTGAAGTTGCTATTTATCAAATAAAAGAAGATATTACAAGAGGAGCTTCATTAAATGAAAGTTTAAAAAAACACAATGTGTTTGAAAATAAAATGGTTTCTATGGTTGAAGTGGCCGAGCAAGTAAATCAACTTGAAACCATGTTTGAAAGATTAACAGAACAATATAACGAAGAAATAAGTCATCAAACCAAAATGATTGGTGTCATTTTAGAACCTATGATTATTATTGTAATAGGCGCAATTGTGGGGGTAATAATGGTTTCCATGTATGCCCCAATGTTTGATTTGAGTAAAATTATAAATAAATAGGAATCATTTAATACAATGTGTATTTTTGCAGCGTTAAATTAACGCTTTTTAATAAATAAAATAAGATAAATATGTTAGCTAAGATTGAAAAATACTTGCAAAAAAGTAAAAAAGCTACAGTTAAAGCCTATTCTTTAACAGAAATTTTAATAGTACTATGTATCATAGGAATATTACTATTAATGGTGTTACCTAATCAAACTTCAGTGATTGGGCAAGCAAAAGCTATCGAAGCACAAGCCATGTTAAATCAAGTTTATGGTCTAGAAAAAAGTTATTTTTACAGACATTCTAAATACTCAAATAATTTGGAAGAGATTGGTTTTGAGCAAGAAAAAACAGTTGATGAAGGTGGACAAGCCGTTTATAAAATTGAAATTCTTGAAGCTTCAAATGATTCCTTTTCTGCTAGAGCAACAGCAACATCTGATTTAGATAGTGATGGAAGTTTCAATACTTGGGAAATTGACAGCAAAAAATTATTAACAGAAGTAACTAAGGAATAAGTTGAAGATAGCCCAAGTAGTTTTATCACTTTGTTTAGTAATTGTTTTTATACAAGATTGGAAATACAGGAAAATACACATTGCTTTACCTGTTGTTGTTTTTGCTGTATCCTACTTTTTGATTCCAATTAAAAAATATGATCTATTAGAAATTGTAATTTTTAATACTACTTTCTTTTTAATTACACTAAGCATCTTAACAATCTACATGAGTTTAAAATCGAAAAAGTTTCTGAATCCTTTCCTGCATTATTTTGGATTGGGTGACTTACTATTTTATATTGCTATTACTCCTTTATTTTTACTTCAAAATTATGTTTTATTTTTTATTCTATCGTTACTTTTTGCGATTTGCTTGCAATTTGGACTAAAAAAATTCATTAAAGAAGAAACTGTTCCCTTAGCTGGATTTTCAGCCTTATTTTTATTCATTATACTATTGAAAGACAACTTTATGCTTTTTCAAAAAATCACTTTATTATAATGCATCAAGATATCATAATTCCTTCTGAACTTCAACATACTGTCACTAATGACCTGGCTAATCAATATCGAATATTGCCTAAGCTAATGTTTGAAAACACCTTAGAACTATATGTTGATGATTCTAATAACAGCGAAGATACTAAAGATGAATTAGAACTTTTTTTAGGAAAAAATATTATTTTTCATCCAACAAATGCAATAGAAATTGAAAAAGCATTGTCTATTTATTATCGAAAAGAAAGAGCTACAAGCTCAAATAAATCATTAAATGTAGACAAAGGTGATTTTCTTGAAAATTTATTAAGCGAAGCAAAATCATTAAAATGCAGTGATATTCATTTTGAAGTTTATGAAGACTCTTCACGAATCCGATTTAGGATAGATGGTCAATTACTTGAACGATATAAAATAGAACGAGATAATTATCTTGAATTAGTCAATAAGGTAAAAATCAAAGCCAAATTAAATATTACAGAAAAAAGACTTCCGCAAGACGGAAGAATAACGAACCAATCTTTTGATATAAGAGTTTCCATTCTGCCTACTTTATTTGGAGAAAAAATTGTAATGCGTTTATTAGGTCAGGATGCATCCAATATAGATCTAAACACTTTAGGGCTTCAAAAAGAAGAACTGGAGAGTTATTTAGAAGCAGTAAAAAAACCCAACGGAATAATACTAATCAGCGGACCTACTGGTTCTGGAAAAACTACTACACTATACGCAACTTTAAGATTGTTAAATGACAACCGAAGAAATATTGTAACAGTTGAAGATCCAATTGAATATACTTTAAAGGGAATTAACCAAGTACAACTAAAGGAAGATATTGGACTTACTTTTTCATCGGCTCTAAAATCTTTTTTACGTCAAGATCCTGATGTTATTATGCTTGGGGAAATTCGTGATTCTGAAACGGCTTTAATGGCAATTAGAGCATCATTAACAGGACACCTGGTATTATCAACTATACATACTAATTCGGCAATTGGAACTATTTCGAGATTAATTGATATGGGAGTTCCCTCCTATTTAATTGCTGAGACTTTAAATGTATCTGTAGCACAACGACTGGTAAGAAAGCTATGTAATAATTGCAAAAAAGAAACCATGTGCAATCCTAAAGACTTTCCTTTAAATTTTAAATTTCCATATGAAATCTCCACTTATTTTAAACCAGTTGGATGCAATAAATGTTTTCATACTGGATATAAAGGCAGAACTGCAATCTACGAAATCATAAATATTGACAATGTAATTGCTGAAGCAATTAAAAATAATACTATCACAAAACTATATAATAATGATAAAAACTATAAATCACTGCCCGAAAAAGCATTTGAGATTTTAGCCCTAGGAGAAACTTCTCTGGAGGAAATATATTCAATTTTAATAAACATATAAATAAAAATGCTTAAACAAGTTTTTTACGTACTAGCTGCGTTGCTTTTTTCACATAATATTACAGCTCAGCAAGATATAAATGAATTAAGCAGAAAATTTGACGAATTGTCATTACAAAAAAAAGGGCTAAATGAAACCATCAAAATTGATGTTTCAGGACTAACTTTACACGATTTTATTTCTTCAATAGCTGAAGAACATCAACTAAACATAGATGTTGATGCCGATCTTAATCAGCCAGTAGCGAGTAACTTCTTTGATGTTACGGTAAAAGATGTCTTTATACATCTCGTTCAAAAATATGATTTAGAAGTTTCTTTTATGAATAATATCATTATTTTTAAAAAAAGAAAAATTGTAGTTATTGTCGAAAAAAAACTCGCTAAAATTATTGATGTAAATTACAATTCTCAAAATGATTTTTTATCAATAAAAATAGAAAATGATACTTTATCTGCAGTTGCAAAAGCAATTATCGATAAATCAGGTAAAAACTTACTATTGGCACAAGAAATAAAAAATATTCGAATTTCTTCTTATATTTTAAATCGACCATTTGATCAGGTGATTGAAATGATGACTAAATCAAATGATTTATCAGCAATCAAAGATGAAAACGGTATTTATTTTATACAAAAAAATACAGCAGCTAATGTAAACAATGCAATTACCAATCAAAAAACAAAACAACCTAAAGCAAGCCTTGGGGTACCTGGTTTCTATGAAATTGACACGAACAAGAATGGTTTTTTACATGTAAATGCTTATATCGCAGATGCCTCTGATTTATTAACTGAAGCAGCTGAAAAACTACACATCAATTATTTTCTATACAATAAACCTGAAAATGAAAAAACAACACTTTCAGCAGATAATATTACTTTTGATGAACTATTAGAAAATATTTTTAAAGGAAAAAAATACACCTACAAAAAACAAGATAATCTATATTTAATTGGTGAAGAAGCTACCGAAGGACTAAGAGTAACCGAAATGATTCCTTTAGAAAACAGGTCTATAGAAACAGTAATCAGTACGCTACCAAAAGTATTCACAGAAAAATTAGAAATAAAAGAATTTACAGAATTAAACGCATTAATCGTTTCGGGTTCCAAATCTACACTCAACGAATTAAAAATGTACATCAAGCAAATTGACAAAGTTGTACCAATGGTGCAAATTGAAGTCATTATTGTACAGTATAATAAGTCGTATGATATACAAACAGGTTTGAAAGCTGGTTTGGACAAACTAAATACAGTCCAAACTACTGGTGTTACATATCCTAATGCTGATGTTTCTTTAAACGGATCTTCCATAAATAGTTTAATAGATGCTTTTAATGGTTTTGGTCTTTTTAAATTAGGGAAAGTAACTTCCTCTTTTTACCTTAACCTAAAATTACTCGAAAGCAATTCAGCTTTAAAAATAGAATCAACACCAAAAATTGCAACTATTAGTGGACATGAAGCAAAGTTATCCATTGGCGAAACTAGTTATTATTTTGAACAAAATAACCGGTTAATAAACAATAATATTGGAAGTGATATTTTAAACTCAGGAACTTGGAAATCTACCGATGCAAATTTAACAGTATCCATTAAACCATATGTATCTACAGACGAAAACGTAACATTAACCATTGCTGTAGAAAAGAGTTCTTTCTTAGCTAGAGCTGGTGAAGATGCACCTCCTGGAAAAGCCACTCAAAAATTTGAATCTTTAGTAAGAGTTAAAAATGGAGAAATGATTTTATTAGGTGGTTTAGATGAATTAAAAAAAGAAAACTCAGGTACAGGAACACCAATAATATCAAGAATTCCAATAATAAAATGGTTTTTTAGTAGTAGAAAAAAAGCCAAAAGTGATTCTAAACTTCATATCTTTATCAAACCAACAGTAATTTATTAATGGTCGCAACTCTATCTAAATTTATAAAGATAAACGACTTAAATGTTGTTGGAGTAACCAAAAAAGAAGGTTACGAAATCTATAATTTGCTTACTATAAAAAAGAAAGCAAACAAGATTACTATTGTTTCACAACAAACTTTTGAAACAATAGAAGAATTAACTAAAACAACAGACAAAAAAATCCCTGTTCTTATAGTGGCAGAAGGAAAAGGTGTTTTAAACAAGCAAATTGATTTTGAAAATGAAACCGATGTCAACTGGCAGAAAAACATCGATTATACTACCATTTATTATACCGATTTAAAAGGTTTAAAGTATAATTTCATCAGTTTTTGCAGAAAAAACATTGTTGAAGAAACCATTTTAAAATTTCAAAAAAATGGATTTCAAATTATTGATGTTTATATTGGTTCCTTTTTAGCGGCGTTATTAGGCAATGTTTTAAAAAGAGAAATGCTATTTTCTGCCGATTTACGTTTAGATTTTGAAAATGATAAATTACTAAGTTTTTCAAAACAAAATGAAAATACAAAAACAGAGAACTACAAAATTGGAGAAGATAGTGTTTCAAACACTTTTTTACCACTTTATGGTGCTGTTATTTGTTTTTTTGTCAAACCTAGGGAGGTACGGAAAACGATAAATTCCACTTTAAATATTGAAGAATTAATTTATAAAAAAGCTTTTAACATTTTAGGATTGAGTATGCTTATATTCTTTTTAACTTCATTATTGGCCAGCTATTTTATGATACAATATTATGGAACAAAAAACACAGAGTTAAACCTACAGACAATATACTCAAACCAATCCTATCAATTAATATTAAATTTAGAATCTCAAAAAGAAAAGAAGCTTTCTATATTAAAAGAATCTGGAGTTTTATCATCAAAGTTCCTTACCTATTATGGCTATCAAATTATAAAAACAATTCCAGAAAACATCTCTTTAAACGAAGTAAATATCATTCCATTAAAAGAAGAATATAAAGAAAATAAAAAAGCTGATTTTGATAATAAAACGATTATTATTAAAGGTGAAACGTTTCAGGAATCTTCATTCAATTTCTGGTTAGAAGATTTAAAAAAAATGAATTGGCTACAGCGTTTTGAAATTATAAGTCTTAAAAAAGACAAAAAAAACAAATCAATATTTGAAATAAAAATTACACTTAAAAATGTTTGAGAATTATTCACATAAACAAAAATTTCATGCTTTGATAATAGTCTTTTTCATGCTGTCGATTACTGCATACAAAAGGTCATTTCATACTTTATATGAAGTTATTACCGAATATCACACATTATCAAAGAAGGCAGAAGACATCAATAGAAAAGCAAAAAACACTAATAGCTTAAATAAGGATATTGCCTATTTAGATAAAATAATGGGTAAAGAAGGAGTATCAAAAGAAATGGTACAACAAGGCATTGTAAGTTTTGCTTCTGAAAATTCCAGAGGAATTTCTATTAGTGATTTGAAGCCAATTCATGATTTCCAAGAAGATAATTATCATATTATTACGAACCAATTAGACGTCACTGGAAATAGTAATCAGCTTCTAAAATTAACTTATGATTTTGAAAAAAAATTCGATTTTTCAAGAATAGTAAGTATGAATTTTTATACCGCAAAAAAGAATAATAAATCCGAAGTTTTACATTTAAAAATGATTTTCCAAAATTATGAGAACAATAAATAAACTGATAATAATTGCCTTAGCAATTCTAGCCTATTCATGTGACGATATCCTTGAAGAAGACATTAGCAATGACACTATCCAAGCTATTTCGCCAACAAATGATGCCATAATAGAAAGTAATGTGGTAAACTTTAAATGGAATAGTATTAAGGGAGCTGATAAATATCGCATCCAAGTGTTTGAATCCAATCAGGTCCTATTGCTTGATTCTTTAACGAATAAAACGAATTTAACTTTACCATTAAAAGCCGGAAGCTATATTTGGAGAGTAAGAGGTGAAAATTATGCCTATCAATCAATCTATTCATTCCCATTAAATTTCTCAACAAATATTCCAAATGATTTGACCAATCAGCAAGTAATTTTATCAAGCCCAGAAAATGATAAATTTTTAAACTTCACTAATGTATCCTTAAATTGGGAAACTCTAGATAATGCTACAAGTTATAGTATTAAAATAATCAATACTGCAACAACTCAAGAAATATATACTAAAGCTGATTTAACAGATACATCAATAACACTCAATATAGCCAATTTAGTAGATGGGACGTATGAATGGCGTTTAAAAGCTAAAAATGCAAATAGTGAAACAAAACAGTATTCTGTACGAAAATTTAATATTGACACCACTGCCCCGAATCAACCAAAAAACACATTACCCGCAGATAATTCAACTCAACCAGCCAATTCAAGTATTACTTATACTTGGAACATTGCAACTGATACAGGTAATGCTAAATCTACTATTTCATATGTAATAGAATTTGCCAGTGATATTGACTTCAATTCAATTATACAAACACAGAATAGTAATTCAACAACTCTACAACAAACATTTTCAGCAACTGGTACATATTATTGGAGAGTGAGAGCTATTGACGGAGCTGGAAATATCGGTACAAATAGCACAGGATTTAAGTTCACGGTAAATTAAACATGGCCAAAAAAAAAATAAATATAATTTTACTTCTGGTTGTTTTAGGACTATGGGGAACAGTAGGCTACAGAGCGCTGAATCGTCAATTTTCTGACAGTAATGTCGTTTTTGAAAAACAAAATTCAAAGGATAATGTTACTATAAATCAAATTAACAAAGACACCTTTAAATTAGAAAAAATAAACCGAGATCCTTTTCTTAACAAACAATATAATACTGTCGTTACTACTAGAAGGCCAATTTCAAATTATTTGCCTGTAAAAAAAATCATAACTCCTGTAGTTCAAAAAGCTATACCTAATATTAACTGGCCAACACTGACTTATTACGGATACATTGGATCTAAAGAAAGAAATGAAGAATTGGTTTTACTAAAAATAGATTCAAAACTATGCAAACTAACACTTAATAAACCTATTAATGGTCTAATCGTTAAAAAGAAATACAAAGATTCTATTGAAGTATTTTTTAACTCGCAAACCAAAATTATTAAGTTGAAATAAAAAACTTTCCATAAATTGTATCGAATAAGGATTCATACTGATATTAAATATCTCAATACTATATAATATTTCACACATATTTAACTTTTTAAACCCAACAGGACATTAAACCGCTTTTTATCTAATAACTACTATTTACCTTATAAAAAATCTCAAAAATATGCCAGTTTCTTCAAATCTTGCATAAAATGGTCTGAAATTTGTATCGTAGGGGTCACAATAAAAATCCTTAAACGTGCTGTACATCAGGAGTTTAATGATTTTTTATTTAAATATTTGTACGATTATTGTACGACTGTTTTTTAAAACACCATTTTTCAGTGATTTTAGTCTTTAGCCTTAGAACAAAAATGATAATCGAATCATTGTATTAGTTTATTATTCCATTAACTCATAAATAGAATTTAAACAGTCTTGAATATCTCTAAGCATATTGTAGTCAAGTGAGGTTCTTTCCCACCCTACCCAAGGCTCACTATATTCTTTAAGTTCTAATTTTAACATTTTAACTTCCAGTTTAATTTCTGCAGAAAAATTGTTAGACTTTAAAATTACATCGCATATATTTAATGCCCCGCAATGAACATACCTGTTTTCAGGATAAGAAATAGATTCAATTTTTTTTTGTACTTCTGAATGTGTCATAAATTTTTTATTTATAAATTAATAATGGTCTGCAAGGTCAGAATCAAGAAAGAAATAAAAAAGTACACAAAAAAACCTCTCATTTCTGAAAGGGGTTCTGTCACATCTGTCAGAATCCAATATAAGACTTTAAGTAATTTTAAAGTTAGTCCGCCAATTTTCAGAATGATTTAAACATAGATATTCCTGGTCTAACCCTGATTCTTTCTTAGCATATGTACAACTTCAATTCCGCTCAATGTTCGTCTGGCCGATTCAAAACTTTTAAAACCTAATCCGTTTTTGTATGCGCCACTTGATAAAACGATGATCCTGTTCTACAATATTGTTGAGATATTTACACTGCCGGATTTTAATCTTTGAGAACGAATGCTTGTTATAGACTTTGATAGCGGCAGTATTAGAACCGCTTTTATCAATGTTTATTACTCTTGGCTGGCAGTTATTACTAATTGCTTTAATTAGAAATGACTGAGCGCTCATTCTCTCTCTTTTTCTGGTCAAAAGAAAATCTACTGTATTGCCTAATTTATCTACTGCTCTATATAAATAACATCAAATGCCTTTTACTTTGATATAGGTCTCATCTAATCTCCAGCTCGCCCCCACTCTGCCTTTTCTCTTCTTCATCTCTGACTCAAGCAAAGGTGTAAACTTATAAACCCAGCGCTGAATTTTGGCATAATCCACAAGCACTCCTCTAATTTTCATTATTTCCTCAACATCACGGTAACTAAGTGTAAATCTTAATTTAAAATACACTGCCTGTAGAATGATATATTTTGGATAACAATGACCTTTAGTATTCATTTTTTGATGAGTTTGAAATTATAAAGATAAAGTTATTCCCAAATGCGATAGAACCAGGAAATTTCCTTTTCCCCAAAAAAACACCTTTCAAAAATATGTTTTTTTAATATCCTATCCTTATTAGATTTATCACTGTAGGCCATCATTACCGATTTTATTATCCTGCCTTTCATCTTCCTATAAATAGCGTGACAAGCTTCCCGGTATGATATAAATTGAAGTACCACGCATCGCGTTCTTTACTTACCAAGATATCAGCTAATTCCTACTCAAGTAATATACCTATAATTTGCTCCCACAATGCAAGTAACTGTTCCTCTTTTATAGTATCGGTAAACGTTCCCGTGTTTGTACACAGGACGACGCTGGTATTTTTAGAAGGAAAATAAAAAGCATAGGCTCCGGCTCCGGCTCCACTACCCTCGTGGCCGATTGCCTGCAGGCCACCATTGGATTTATAAAAATGCAGTCCTAAACCATATATGGGCGTACCCTGATAATTAACGGCAACCTTCATTTCTTCCAGCGATATGGGTGATAGTACTGTTTTATCATGGAGCAGCTTGTAGTAAAACCCAGCTATATCCTGAACAGAAGCAACAATACCGTCATCACCAATGAAGGTAAGTACTGTACCCAACTGCAATTCGCTCACATCGGTAAAAGTGCCGTCTATTTCTAGATAGTTAGCCGTTGTGCCTTGTGGAGCAGCAGTGCTTGCCGAGCCCGCGATATAATAGGTGTTGGAAAGTCCAATGCCGTTAATTATTTTGTCGGTAATATACCTTCGATGTCCGTTTGGAGTGACACTATCAATAATAATTGCCAGCAAGTGATAATTTATATTGCAATAACCAAATGACTCGCCGGGTGCAAATTTTGCGGGTTGATCATATACATAGCTCAATACCTGTTCGCTCGTCATAGGCAGTGGCCCTGCAACAAGATCATTTAAAAACTCTTCGCTATCTAAATAATCAGGAAGGCCTGATGTCATATTAAGCAGTTGCCTTACCGTAATGATATTTCCGTTTGGCAGCTTATTACAAATATCAGGAAGATACGTATTTACTTTGGCATCGAGATTGATTTTGCCCTCCTGTTTCAGTTTGAGTACAGCAACTGCGGTAAAGGTTTTTGAAATACTCTGCATATAGTGAAGAGCAGAAGTAGCCATTGGCTTTTCATTAATTACCGCGTTTCCTACAACTAGGGTATAACTCTGGGAAGGTGTTTTTACACTAAGGCTTAGTCCAGGGAAGTTGGACAAAGCTGCTTCAAGTTTTTGCTGTGCCAGCGCTTTTTTATCAGGTGAGGGTTTGGAATCGTCATTGCTACATGAGGTGATAAAAGTAACAACAGCTAGTAATAAAAACTTTTTCATAAAATGTGATCTTAATTATTTGAATGCAAACTTCAGATAAGAAAAACTAGAAAAGGTTTCAAAAGCTTAAAACTATATAAATTGGTACTTATTTGCTAGTGTTCTTATATTCATTTGGTGTCTGACCACTAACTTTTTTGAAGGCTGTATAAAAACTCATTTTTGAAGTATGGAAATGAATATACAATTTACAGATAACTTACAGTCTATTCAGCTATAAGTTACATGAATTAATATTTTGAATCAAGGTAAATAATTATTCTAATCACTTTTATTACAAAATAATTTAAACTAAATGAATTTTTACATCAATCCCAAACAGGACATCCAAACCAAAATATTGAAGACATAATAAGCCATTCATTACGAGTAGTGCGCCAATATCTTCAAATCTTCCATAAATTTTGTTGAAATTTGTCTCATCAAGGTCACAAAACAAATCCCTAAATTATTGATTTTCAATGTTTAGGGATTTTTTATTATGAATTTATATACCACTTAAGTCTTATCAATGGAGTAAATTTAAATACCCAGCCTGAATTAATATTGCCCTTTGGCATTCATTTAATACATTTTTGAAGCTCTAAAGATAATAGTTATCAAATAGATGCGACAGAACCCGCGGACCTATCCATACATGTTTTTTATCTCCGCCATTACAAATGTACTATGGGTGCTGCCTATGCTTTTAACTGCCCCTAATTTATTAAAGACAAAATCCTGATAATGCTTCATATCTTTGGCAGAGACTTTCATCAAAAAATCGTAATCTCCTGCTATATTATAGCATTCCACAATTTCTTCTATTTTCATAATATCATTAACAAACTGATTCCCGATATTTTTATCGTGCTGTTTAAGCTTGATATTACAGAAAACGATGAATCCCCTGTTTAGTTTTTCAGCATCCAGCAGGGCTATATATTTTTTAATATAACCGCTTTTCTCTAATCTTTTTATACGCTCAAAAACAGGAGATGCAGAAAGATTTACCATCTTGGCAAGCTCCTTTACAGTATATTTAGAATTATCGTGAAGTATATTTAATAACTGAAGATCAATATCGTCTATCTGCTCCATAGAATATTTTACTAAAAAAGGTTGAATTAATTCACAAAAAAGAATAATAAACCTCAAATATATTAAAAATAAATACAAAAACCTTATTTTAATTAAACAGAAGATTTAATGACCTGAAAAGCTTATTTTTGCAGTATAAAAATCTAAAATAAACAGTAAGAGCGCTTTGAAAAAGTTATTAGAAGTATTAAGTAAAGCAGGTTTCGACGGTTTCCTGTTAATGATAGCCACCATGATTCTGATGGCTTATTTTTTGCCGGAGCCAGGGATGATTAAAGAACCTGTTTCGTTGGAGGAGATTGCCAATATAGGTGTTTCGTTGATTTTCTTATTTTATGGCTTGCGCCTGAGTGTTGAGAAACTAAAAACTGGGCTTGCCAACTGGAAAATGCACATTGTCGTCCAGTTGACAACCTTTTTGCTTTTTCCGCTCATCGTTTTAGCAATACGCCCCTTATTTATCAACACCGACTTCGAGTTGCTTTGGTTGGGTATATTTTTTCTGGCAGCTTTACCATCCACAGTTTCTTCTTCCGTGGTAATGATTTCCATCGCCAAGGGCAACATTCCCGCAGCTATTTTCAATGCGAGTATTTCTAGTTTGATAGGAGTATTGGTTACGCCGCTCTGGGTCGGGCTGTTCATAGCTTCTGCAACAGGCGATTTTGATATCACTGATATCGTCATAAAGTTGATTCTTCAAGTCTTGTTACCTGTCATTATCGGTATCAGTCTCAACTCCCGTTTTGGCGCCATTGCCGAAAAATATAAGAAACAGCTCAAATATTTTGATCAGGCAATCATCCTTACCATCATTTACACGTCGTTTTGTAAGTCATTCTCCGAACATCTTTTTGAAGGCTTCAGCGCCGTTGAACTTGCTGGACTTGCCACAGGGATGATGACCTTGTTTTTTGTCGTATTCTTTTGTGTTGGACTACTCAGTCGGTTGTTTGGCTTTTCAGATGAAGATCGTATTACTGTCTTATTTTGCGGATCTAAAAAATCATTGGTACACGGCACTGTCATGTCAAAAGTGCTCTTTCAACACAGTACCATCACCGGCATCATATTATTACCACTCATGCTTTACCATGCCTTACAACTGATTGCCGCCAGCATCATCGCTCAGAGTATGGCTCGCCGAAAGGAAGTATAATTTTTATTTGACTCCGCTTGCATACTAAATAAAAAATAGGTCACGCAGATTTTGCTGATTTTAGCAGATTTATTACAGTTAATCCATTTTGAATCTGCAAAATCTGCTTGCTTTTTAATTTTGACACAAGTAACGGATAGTCATAATTTTATTTATGGTCTATATTTATCCTTTTTCTGCAAAGAATGCCAAATTTAGGCAGGGCTAAACGTTCGCCAGAATAAATGATTCAGATGATATTTTGTCAAAGGTATCTTTTTCAATTATCCAATTTTTGAATCAAATTTACTTGTTAGAAGTAAATAATAGTCCATAATCTTCATACTTAATCGTTGTTTATTTTCTCTTATTTTCCAATCTTATTGTTAGAAGACATTTACAGCTGAGAAAGCCCTTTGTTTTTATTTTTGCATAAATAAAAAAAGTTTATTGAAACGAATTTCAATAAACTTTTGCCAATACCATATTATATAATACTTAATGGTGTTTTATTTTACCAACGCTTGTTGACTATATAAACCCAATTAATACATTTGGACTAAATTCCAAGTTCTTTGCGTATAATTTCGGATCCTGCGCTTAAAGCACTTAACTTACATCTAGCTACGTTTCGAGATAACGGAGCCATACCACAGTTTGTCGAAGGGTAAAGATTTTCAATATCTACAAATTCAATAGCTTTACGTAGTGTATTAGCTACTTCTTCAGGTGTTTCGATAGTATTCGTAGCCACATCAATTGCACCAACCATTACTTTTTTACCACGAATAAGTTCCATTAAATTTAAAGGCACATTTGAGTTATGACATTCTAATGACACCACATCAATTTTAGATTTTTGAATTTTAGGAAAAATTTCTTCGTATTGACGCCACTCTGAACCTAATGTCTTTTTCCAGTCATTATTCGCTTGTATTCCATAACCATAGCAAATATGTACTGCCGTTTGGCATTTTAAACCTTCAATGGCTTTTTCTAATGTTGCCATTCCCCAATCATTTACTTCATCAAAGAAAACATTAAACGCAGGCTCATCAAACTGAATAATATCTACTCCTGCATCTTGCAGTTCTCTGGCTTCTTCATTAAGTGCTTTTGCAAATTCCCAAGCCAATTTTTCTCTGCTTTTGTAATGACCATCGTATAATGTATCTACCATAGTCAAGGGGCCAGGTAATGCCCATTTTATAAGCTTATCCGTCTGTTTGCGTAAAAATTTAGCATCTTCCACAAAAACAGGTTTTTGACGTGCAACATCACCTACAACCATAGGAACACTCGCGTCATAACGGTCACGAATTCTCACTGTTTTACGATTTTCAAAATCTACACCCGTTAAATGCTCTATAAAAGTAGTTACGAAATGTTGACGTGTTTGTTCACCATCACAAATGATATCCAAGCCTGCTAATTCTTGTTCTTGCAATGCGATACGTAAAGCATCTTGTTTTCCTTCCAATAACTGATCCCCTTCTAATTTCCAAGGTGACCAAAGTTTTTCGGGTGGTGCAAGCCAAGCAGGTTTAGGTAAACTTCCAACAATTGAGGTTGGTAATAATATCTTCTTCATAATAAATTAGTTTTAAGTTATGTTAATTAAAGTCCAAAATTAGCAGACCACTGCTCAAGAATATCCTTGTAAGGCTTGATAAAATGCTCTTTAGCATATTTACCCTGTTCAACAGCCAGTCGGCTGCGCTCTTCGCGGTCATAATCCACGCGAGTCAGCGAATAATCTTCGTGTTTAAGACTAGGTTGATAGATTTTCCCAGCTATTGAATTAGCATTGTAAATTTCAGGACGGTAAATCTTCTGGAAAGTCTCCATCGTGCTGATTGAGCTTATTAGTCCAAGATCAGTATAATCAGTAAGTAGATCTCCTGAATGATAAAAAGCCATTGGCGCCACGCTGTTCGGAGGCATAAAAAAACGAACTTTTAAGCCCATTTTAGAGAAATATTCATCAGTAAGAGAATACTGATCCTGCTGATACTCAAAACCCAGAACCGGATGTTGGTACTTGGTGCGAGTATACGTTTTGTTGCTCGATACACTTAGGCAAATGATCGGTGACATCTTAAAGTGTTCTTTATAAGTAGCTGAACTTACAAAGCTCTTATAAAGCTTTCCGTGTAAATCACCATAATTTTCAGGAACACAAAAACTAGATTTGTTTTTATTGTACTCGATCAATAAAACACTGAAATCATAATCTCGTACGTAAGAAGAATAATTATTTCCGGCAACTCCATCGATATACTGATTCGTCTTACGGTCAAAAATATTCGTTTTTAAAACTTCAATCATCGGCAGATCGTTAACCCCATTCTTATCATCAATAGTCATCGTTACTGTCATGATTTCAAGTTCTACTAGGTAACGATCACCTTTTGGATTATCCAAATGAGCCAATGCATTGAATCGATTATTAATCATATTTAAGGCATTACGCAAGTTTTGTTGGCGATTTTCTCCTCTAGCCAAATTTGCAAAATTGGTAGTAAGACGTGTTTTACTTGAGGGGTGATAGTTTTCATCTAAACAGGTGCTCTTTAGAGCGAACACAAAATCATTCTTGCTGGTATTCTGGATGTTTTCAATATCTTTCTTTTCATCTATTCTTAAATCTTCTTGTATATTCGCTTTCATTTGATGGCAATATTTAGTTTTTTTACCTTACAAATTTGAAAATAAAAGATGAATTATTTTTATTTATACTTAAAATTAGATAATTATTCTTTTTAAATATATTTTTTAAGATAATTAATCTTTTTAAGAATATAGTAATGAAAAAAACAGATAATTATTCTTTAGAGAACTTAGATATGATTAAATTGGAGTTGTCTAGAGTACTTCAAAATTGGTGTTGCCTCCAAAAGTGCCACAGAAAGTTAAAGCGAATTCAGTTTAAGTTAGCTTAAAAAATCAAATAGATTTTTAGATCAACCCCAACAGGACATCTAAACCAAATTTATAAAACCAAAGAAAGACAGAGACTATATATGGTATGCCAATATCTTCAAATCTTCCATAAAAATTTATAGAAATTTGTCCCGTAGAGGTCACAAAAAAGCTCAATTCATACGAATTGAGCTTTTTTTTCAAAACCATATTAATCTACAAATTAAGTTTTTTTATTTTCGTTTCTTTTTTAAAAAGACATCGAAAACAAGAAAATAACCTGTAAAATAGACATGTTCAATAAAAATAAGAGAAATTTTAATTTAAAGATCGATAACTTAACAGGATTCGAACACCAAGAATACAGCCGAAATTAAGTTTTATATTCTCTTAAACTGTTTTCAATTGCTGTTCGAAAGCAAATAATTTATAAAAAATATTTTGAGCAAAAGTTTTTATAAATACAAACCAGTTGATTTTTTTCTGCCCATTGTAAAAATATTAAATTGTGATGGACAACCTTTGGTATATCCTAGTATATAAGGTATATTATTATAATAACATCCTTTCAGTAATTGTTTTATTTGAGTAAGCATCAATTCCGGTAACTTCGGCATACTTTACATTTGGGAACCAAAAAGAACCTCCTTCAATGCGCACAAATATTTTTTCTACCTGTATTTTTTTCTGATTTACATTTACAAAAACATGATATTTTTGATCTGAATCTATCTTTTTCAAAGTTAAGGGTAACTTTTTATACGATACAAATTGAAACTCAAACTCCTCATTATTTAAAGTTTTACTTTCTATTCCGTAGGCAAATTTGCGTTGTACATAACTAAAATCTTTTTTTTCTCCTTTCTCAGCATATCGAATCCAATACGCTTTTATAGGATTGCTTTTGTCTATTTTTCCATTTTCTTGATAGTTTATGGCATAAATAGCCGTGTTTATATTGGGGTCACGCTGTATGTAAAATAGCATATTATCTACATTTTTAGGCGTTGGAAAATTTAATGGTGATGGATTTTTGGATTGTGCCAATAGATTTCCAGAAATTATATTCACTAAGATCATTATAACGATTAGTGAATTTGTAAAATATTTAAATGGTAATTTATTCATAACGAAATACTTTTATACTAATTTGATTCGATTACATTGTGTTTTTCGCTTACTCTAAAAACCCAATATTTAATCAATGGATAATTAAAGCCATACGAAACAAAACTATCCGTGATTAATCTTCCGATTCTGTAATCGATTTGAAATGATTTTTGCAAAATAAGCGTACCGAATGATTTTAAGGAAATACTCCCCAACACCACCAACGCAAATTTAAAAAGCTGACTATTGATGCGGTTACTACAACCCGATTGATTTTTAAATACCCAAAATTTATTGATGCTAAAATTGATAATGGCACCAACAGTACCAGAGATTAGAATAGAAAAGGTAAAATGCAATTGAAAGACTTCTGTCAATAAAATCATTAAACCATAATCGGTAATACCTCCTGAAAATGCCGCAACTTGTGCTTTTAGAAAAGTAAAAATGGATATTTTATCGAACATATCATTCTTGATTTTTATCTCTTAAATCGCCCAACTTCAAAAGTTTAAAACTATCTATCACATTGATTATTAATAAAACAATAGTAATTAAACCCGCCAAATAGGTAATTGATCCAGGAAATAAAACTTCTAAAATTAAAATGAAAGCAATAATAAATCGAAGTTCTGTTGGGCCTACAAAGCCAGAATCTATACTGTATTCATTTGTAATTTTGAAGCGTAACTGACTGATGATAATAGACCAACCATACAATGCGACAAAAGCAAAGGCTACTATTTGTGTGCCATTTTTAGCATAAATGTAGTAGCCAAAGCCTATAAGTACAATACCAATCCAATCGGAAATAATATCGAGTGCAAAACCATACCAACGGCGTGGAATATTTCTATAATAAGCTAATCTTCCATCTAAAGAATCGCCTAACCAATTTATAACCAAACCGATAATACCCAAAATCAAATACCAATTTGTTAAATAAGTGCCTAAAACAAAAGCTAAAAAAACTAATCCCGAACCAAGTGTACCAATTAAAGTGAGTAAGTTTGGCGAAATGAATTTAGGCACCTTTGGAAGCAAAAATACAATCGTTAACTGTTCTGCACTTTTTAATATATTAGTTCGTTTACGGTCTGAAAATGTTCTTTGTACAATTGCGCTATAATCCGCAAGCTGTGTTTCTTTTTCCATTAGTACCCCAATATTTGCAAACTTGATAGTATAGATAATTCTATTCTTATCATTTTTAGTTTTATTTTTCTTTGCTTATTTTTAAAAAAATCAGTGGTACTTTTTAGCTTACCTGATCTAATCAGATAACTAAATGCAAGAACAAACAGCATCGTTATTTAACAATTCCTGCAAAACGTTGATAGAAAACCGTTGGACTATTCTCGTCCTTAGGAGCATATTTTCCCGCAATAATTGGAATATAAATAACTCTCCTCCTACTGTCTTCGCCACGGATAGATGATTCGGCAACTCTGTGCCACAAACGACCATCGTGAATAGTCAAATCTCCAGCTTCTGGATTGATGGAAATTTCATCAGGATCGGCTTTATTATCTAAAAAGTATTTTTTACGGAAAAGCATCTGATAAATACTTTGCTTGTGCGTACCCGGAATGATTTTAAGTCCACCGTTTTCAGGCTGTAAAGTACTTAAGTGAATACCCACATTTAGCATCGGGTTTAATTTTGCACCATAAAAAATATCTCTCAAACCATCTGTATGCCAGCCCATTTTAGTAAACTTACTTTCTGGTCCATTGATATAATGATTGAAAACCATTCCGTCTTTTTCCTCCGTACCCAATCTTGCGCCTTCTCCTGCCAATGGTAATAAACTATTGAATCTTGGATCAAGTAAAAGACCGCTTAAAGTTTGATGATGTTGATTGATAAAAGCAAAACGTTGTACAATTGGAGATCCGTCTAGATCTTTTCCAAATTTAATAGGAACGCCATTTACTTTTTGAAGGTTATTACCAATCCAGTTTTGCTCCACTTGTTTCGAAGCATCAATGATGGATGAAACAGTTTCTGGATTTATAAATTTTTTGAAATGGATAAAGCCAAATTGGTTAAAAAATTCAATTTGCTCATCAGTTAATTGTCCCGTAAGGGTAAATGTTTTATAAGAAGATACCATGATATATAGATATAATAAATGAAATAAATGTGTTTGTAATTTTATCTGAGATTAGCAACAGCAACAACACACGCACATATTTGCGTGTATTCTGTTTTCAGAAAAATTAAACATATTTATTTTATTATACATATTCTATCGAATTAGTAGATTTTAATACAAATGTAATATAATTTCTCTTTCGCAAAGAAATATTTTTTATTTTTTTTTGAAAAAATTAAATTTTATAAATCCCAGCTGCCGTTTTCTCGATAAATCCCTTTGGTAGTATACGGTTAGCATAAACCGAAATGAGATTTGTAAAACCTGGAATAACTTCTGATTTTTTGTTGAACATGGCTTTTACTGCAATTTTTGCAACTTCATCAGGTTGCATATTGAACTTTTCAGCCATTTTGTTAAGAGGGTTTACACCAGCTCTCGCAGCAAAACCAGTATCAACTGGCCCTGGACTAAAACAGGTTACTGAAATTGAAGTTTTGTTAAGTTCGAAACGCAAGGCGCGAGTAAACGATAAAACAAAAGCCTTTGTCGCTGAATAAACTGCTAGCGTAGGTACAGCTTGGTAGGCCGCAGTACTCGATATATTTAAAATATAAGCTTGTTTTTCTTTTGAAAGTACTGGAACTAATAAATGGGAAAGTTCTACAATTACATTCATATTAAGTTGCATCATGCCAAGCTGATCGGTTAGAGCAGACTGACTAAAATCGCCCCACACCCCGTAACCAGCATTATTAACTAAAAAGCCAACTGGATAATTATTCGTTTTAATCCAATCCGTTACTTTTAGCGACGCACCATTTGTCGAAAGATCAATCGATAAAAAAGGAGCATTGACGCCGTATTTACCTTGAATATCATCAGATAGTGCTTTTAATTCTTCTTCACTTCTTGCAACAAGCAATAGTGGATAACCTTGTTTAGCCAATTCATAAGCAATAGATTTCCCAATGCCTTTGCTGGCGCCAGTTATTAAGGCATACGGTTTAGTTTTTTTGCTCATTTTATTAATTTAATGACCAAATATAAAAAATTAATTGTAAACCGTTGGGTGCATAACATACATAATGGTTACCCTCTGCCTCCCTATCCTCTGGGACTTATTGTACTCTGCATTCTTTAAGCAGGCTGGTTCTTCGTCTAAGCTAATTATCCAACCCTAATTACTTATTTTATAATACCCTATCAATCCCAAACAGGACATCCAAACTAAATTCATAAAGCCAATGAAAGACAGGCTCTAGATATAGTAAGCCAATCTCTTCAAATCTTCCATAAATTTTATAGAAATTTGTCAAGTAGAGGTAACGAAACTAAAAGCTCAATTCTTTCGAATTGAGCTTTTTTTTATTTCTTTTCAAATCAACACAACACTTTTTTAAAAAATTCTCCTAGTCGTCTTAAGTCGTGCTCGAGATTATCATCCCAATGCAATGCAAAATTTAATCGCATACAGTTATTAAACTGATTGTGTTGTGTAAACATCCTCCCTGGTGCAAAGCTTAATTTTTGCTTTATTGCAAGGTCAAATAATTCATTTGTATCGAGTCTTTTATCCAACTCCAACCATAAAAAAAAACCTCCTTGTGGCTGAGATATTTTAGTGTTTGGAGGAAAATGTTCTTCAATAGTTCGCTGATATTTAAGGCAGTTTGTATGCAAAGTCTGTCTGAACTTTCTCAAATGATGATCATACCCACCAAATTCCATAAAATCTGCTATAACTTCCTGATACAATGTGGGCATTGAAACCGTCTGTAATAATTTTTGTGATATGATTTTATTCTTAAACTTTCCTGGCGCAACCCACCCTACTCGATACCCAGGGGCTAAAACTTTAGAAACTCCGCCACACCACATAACAATTCCAGCTTCATCAAATACTTTACAGGCTTTAGGTCTCGATTCTCCAAAATAAAGATTTCCAAATAGATCATCTTCTATCATGGGGACATTATAGTAAGTCAACATTTCTACCAACATCCTTTTATTATCATCTGGCATCAAACTTCCCATCGGATTATTGAAATTACTAACAAAACAAACGGCATTAATCTTATGAATTACTTTTTTTAAAGCTTCAATATCTACTCCTAATACTGGATGCGTAGGGAGTTCAATTACATTCAACCCCATTGATTTTGCTAATTGTAAAATTCCAAAATATACTGGGCTTTCTACACCTATTGTATCACCTCTCATCGTCACTGCCATCAAACAATTAAATATAGCACTCATAGTACCTGGAGTAATAACAACATCATCCTCAGATAATTTTCCTTCAAATAACAATGCCCATTTAGCAATATTTCTTCTAAGATTTATATTTCCTTGCGCGGGTTCAATTGTCATACCGCTACCTTCAAGATTGCGGGCAATTTTAATTACACTTTTATTTAATTTTGCAATTGGCAACAAACTATTGTCAGGAATCCCCAAGGAAAACTGCCTAATATCTTTGTAATTTAATGTATCATATATTTTATTGATTAATCCATCAGGATTTTTTTCTTTACCTAAAATATCTGGTTGACTAATCGATGGAAGAGCAAATTTCCTTTGACTTGTTTTACTTACATAATAACCTGATCTTGGCCGAGAATCTATCAGTGACTTACTCTCTAACTCCAAAAATGCTTGTTTTGCAGTATTAAGACTAATATTATGTAGCTTTTGAATGGATCGTAACGATGGAAGCTTGTCTCCGATTCTTAATGTTTCAGAAAAAATTTGTTCTTCTATTATTCTTGCTACTTTAAGATATAAAACTTCTTTTTCCATTTTTTAAAAACTTTTTCTGTGTCCTGTAAATTTACAAAAAACACAACTGTATCTAACAGTGTTTTTTATCTAGCTTCCACTTCTTTCTAAACTATTATTTTCCTTTATCAATAATGTTATATTTATCTTTTTTAAATATTATCCATATTAGATTCTGAATCTGTTTTTCAAGAAGATTAAAAATCAAACCACTCATTACAAACAAAGAAGCTACTAATTTCCATAAAGATAAGTCTTCACCTAAAAAAAGACCTGCACTCAAAAATGCAACTACTGGTATCAATAAAGTAAACGGTACTACAACTGCTGTTGAGTACGTTTTCATTAGAAATCCCCAAATTCCATAACCAATATGTGTAGAGAAATAAACCACATAAATAACTGCTAAAACTGTAGGTAAAGAAATATTTTGCACTGAAGCCAAAATTAATGTTGGACCATCCATGAAATAAGAGAAAATTGCCATCAGAGGAAATGCTACTAGATTTCCCCATACCACCAATGAAAGTGGCGATTGAGCATCTACTTTTTTGGTAAACATATTTCCCACAGACCAAGAAAAAGCTGCTAATAAAGTCATTATAAGTCCTAAAAATGTACTACCTGCATCAACATGACTAGCGACAATTCCAATTCCGATAAATGAAATTAATGAACCTCCTATTTTCCAAAGACTCGGTCTGTCATTGAAGAATAACACTGCTAATCCCATTGAAAAGAACACCGAAACTTGAAGAACTAGTGAGGATAATCCGGGCGTTAAACCAAGATGGAGCCCGCAAAAAAGAAACCCAAACTGGAAAGCAAAAGTAAAAACACCATAACCAATGATGTACTTTAATGGTGCTTTAGGCTTTGGAAGAAAAAATACCCAAGGAAGTGCCGCAAATCCAAAACGAATAGCACAAAAAAGAAAAGGTGGAATAACTTTCAGACCTTCATGAATTGCAATGAAATTAATACCCCAAATAACAATTGTTAAAAGTGCTAAAAGAATATGCTTTGGAGTTATAACAATATTTTTTTTCATTTTTATTAATGATGAATTTAGAAGTAATACTTGATTTTCTTCTATTAGTTTAATTTTTCGGTTTGGTTTATCCAGTTTACTAATATCTCAACTTGTCTTTTAAATTTGGCTGTATAAGCTAAATCAAATTCTTTATTATTAAGAAACGAACGAAAGAGTAGCTTTTTAGCATTTTCTTCTAATTGATATTTAATTTTCTCTTCGTCAGGTTCATTTATAAAAAATGAGTTTATTTTAATTATACCTGAAGTATTAATAACAGCTGAAGAATATCCAATTACTTTATCTGCAAAACTAACTAGTTGAAGCGGAAGTCCGAATGCTTCTGTTAATAGTAGATTAGTATCACTTTTTATGTTATTTTGATAAATATTTAAAATTACATTTAGATCAAATATCGTTATAGGTTTAAACTCAAACAATTCCGCTTTTTCGATTTTTGTTTTCATAATGATACACTTATTTTGAATACAAAAATAATCAAGCTTTACTACTAGACACAGATACAAAAAGTCATTATTTAACGGGTACAGATTTAATATTTAATCTTCACAAAACTTTTTAAATGTATTCCAATTTCTTCAAATCTCAAATAAAATAGTTTGAGATCTGTATCGTAGGCATTACAAAAAAAATCAATTCATTAAATGAGCTTTTTTTATTCAATTAATGTCCCGTTAAGTCATATTGAATCGAGTAAAAGTAATAATTATTTAATTTATATTTTTTTAATATAAAAGCGACGTCTCACATTAAATGCAACAAAAACAAACTATTGAGTTTAATTATTACTTTATATTTTCATATCCCGTTTATTCGCAAAATTTCCTCAATGAAGTTTATTATCTAATATTCCTAGCTTTTTTCTAACTTAGCACAAGATAAGTAGCGAAAATAAACGCTGTAAAGCAAAACTTACTTCAAAATAAACACATTTTACGAAGTATCAAAAAAATTTGTACAGTACATTCTCTTAAAATTCGATCTACAGTAGCATAATAATAATTTAGTAAATTTTAAAATTTATGAACACATTTGATTTTGGAATTGTTGGACTTGGTGTAATGGGGCGCAACCTACTTTTAAACATTGCCAGTCAAAAATTCGCCGCAGTTGGTTTAGATTTGGATGCCGAAAAAGTTAGCTCACTCCAAAAAGAAGCAGATCCAAACCATATAATCGAAGCAACTACAGACGTTCTACATTTTGCTGAACTTATACAACGTCCCAGAGCTATTATGTTATTGGTTCCTGCTGGAAAACCAGTAGACAGTGCTATTCAAAGTCTTCTACCCCATTTAGATGAAGGAGATATCATAATTGATGGTGGTAACACTTACTTTACCGATACAGACCGAAGGTTCCTAGAATTATCTGCCAAAGGAATTCATTTTTTTGGTATGGGAATTTCAGGGGGAGAACAAGGGGCAAGATTTGGTCCTAGCATGATGCCTGGTGGTGATAAAAAGGCCTACGAAAGACTTCGCCCTATTTTTGAAGCTATAGCTGCAAAAGTAAATAATGAACCATGTGTGGAATATTTAGGAAATGGATCTGCTGGAAATTATGTAAAAATGGTACATAATGGAATCGAGTATGGAATTATGCAACTTATTTCTGAAATTTATGACCTGATGAAAAGAGGCTATAATTTGGATGAAGATACAATTGAGCAAATATTCGAAGAATGGAACCAAACCGATCTTAAATCATACCTAATCGAAATAACGGGACTTATCCTAAAAAAGAGAGACGAAAATGGTCTCAGGCTGATAAATCAAATATCCGATTGGGCAAAATCTAAGGGAACAGGAAAATGGACTTCTCAAAATGCTATGGACCTACAGGTACCAGTTCCGACCATCGATGCTGCAGTTGTAATGCGCGACATGTCTAAAAGCAAGCCTGAAAGAATCGTTGCAGCAACTAAATTAGTTTGGAACAGTAAACCAATAGATATAAACATTCCAGAAGTAATTGCCTCTCTTAAATCTGCTTTATACTTCTCTATACTAACAACGTATGCGCAAGGATTGGCGCAGCTTAAAACTGCTTCTAAAGAATACAATTACGGACTAAATTTAGAAACCGTTTGTAAAATTTGGCGTGGAGGTTGTATTATCCGTGCAGATGTTCTTGAAGATTTCCGAAAAGCATTCGCTCAAGATCCTGATTTAGCAAATATTCTTTTAGATTCAGATATTGCATCTAAACTCAATGAAAGCCAAAATGGAATTAGAGAAGTTATTCAATTTGCAGTTCAACAAGGAATACCTACTGCAGGATTAATGAATTCTTTAGCCTATTTTGATGCTTACAGATCTGCAAATCTTCCAACAAACCTAATTCAGGCACAACGTGATTTTTTTGGTGCGCATACGTATGAACGTATAGATGCAGCAGGTATCTTTCATACCCAATGGATTGATTAAAAAACTTTAAGCGCAACAAAATGAGGAATGTCAAAAATATAGATCCAACTATCATTGTTATTTTTGGATCAACCGGTGACCTAGCAAAAAGAAAGCTTTTTCCAGCATTTCAAAATTTGTTTCTAGATGGTCGTATGCCAGAAAAATTTCAGATTATCGCACTTGGAAGGGCAGAAAAAAATGATGAAGAGTTTCGTAATTATGTCATTGAAAATTTAAATCTATTTTCAAGAAAAAAAGTGCTTTCTGATAAAAAGACTCAAAAATTTCTATCACATATAACTTATCTGAGGCATGATATTGACAAAGAAGAATCGTATTATGATTTAGATTCAAAATTAAAAGCTATCGATCAAACTTTTGGTGTACGCGCCAATCGTCTGTTTTACCTTTCTATTTCACCTTCATTAATAACTACTATCACCGAAAACATACATAAGATAGACCTTATGCCGAATGTTAAACAGGATCGTATCATTATTGAAAAGCCATTTGGTTACGATAAAAATACAGCAAGAGAGCTAAATGAAATTCTCTCACAAACCTATAAAGAAGAGCAGATTTACCGCATAGATCATTATCTTGGTAAAGAAACCGTTCAGAATATCCTTGCTTTCCGTTTTGGAAATTCAATGTTTGAACCTTTATGGAGCCGTAATTTCATTGATTTTGTTCAGATTACTGTAGCAGAAGAAGTAGGTGTTGAAGATCGTGGTGAGTTTTATGAAGGAGTCGGTGCTTTAAAAGATATGATTCAAAACCATCTTCTTCAAATTTTATGCATGACTGCTATGGAAACTCCAGCTTCGTTAGGAGCAGATGATATCCGAAACCGCAAAGCAGATGTACTGAAATCTATTCGCCGTATAAAACCTGATAAAGTTAATCATTACAGCGTTAGAGGGCAGTATGATGCAGGTTTCATAAAAGGAAATCCTGTACCAGGATACCGGGAAGATAAAAAAATAGCACCAGACTCCAATACAGAAACGTATGTGGCAATGAAAATTTATTTGGATAATTGGAGATGGCAAGGTGTTCCTTTTTATCTGCGTACAGGAAAAAGAATGCCAGAAAAGCAGTCTTCAATAATTATTCAGTTTAAACCAGTTCCACATTCCTCTTTTTCTTATGGAAATGAAGGTATGACTGCAAATAGGCTTATCATAAATATTCAGCCCTCAATGGATATAAAACTTCAGTTTATGGCAAAAAAACCAGGACTGTCAATGTCATTAAGCCCTGCAGAAATGGTATTTAATTACTTTTCATGCTCGACGATGTCTCCAGAAGCCTATGAAACCTTAATAGCAGATGCTTTAGCAGGAGACCCAACCCTTTTTATGCGTTGGGATCAAGTAGAAGAAGCTTGGGATGCAATCGATACAATCTTGGAAGTATGGAAAAATAATGCTCCTACAAATTTTCCTAATTATAAAGCAGGAAGTTGGGGACCTGAAGCGGCTGATGAATTACTTGCTCGTCAAGGACACGCTTGGGTTTCTAATACATCCGAAAACACTGAAAAATGATACAGATATTTAACAATATAGAAGATATTAATACTAAAGCTGCAGACATTTTTGTACAATCTGCCAATAAAGCAATACAGGAAAATGGCAAATTTACTGTAGTACTTACTGGAGGTTCATCTCCTGCAGGTATATACAAACTATTAGCATCATCAAATTACAAAACAAAAATAGACTGGAAGAATGTTTATGTTTTTTGGGGAGATGAACGTTGGGTTCCTCTTGATGATGACCGCAGTAATACAAAAATGTCTTTTGATACTATTCTAAATCATGTTCCTATTCCTAAAAATAACATTTTCCCAATGTATGCGGATAGTACTTCACCCGAAGATTTCGCAATTACATATGAACAAACTGTTAAAAGCATTTTAGGGGAAGACGGAAAATTTGATCTTATCTTACTAGGAATGGGAGACGACGGACATACTGCATCACTTTTCCCTGGAGAAGCTGTCCTAAAAGAACAGACAAAATGGGTAGTTTCATATCGTCTGGAATCTCAGAATATGCATCGAATTACTTTGACTTCTCCAGTAATTAATAAAGCAGAGAAGATTGTCGTAGTTGCATTCGGTGAAAAAAAAGCACATGCTCTTAAAGAAGTACTTCATGGAGATTATAATCCTAATACTTATCCGATGCAGTTAATTAAACCTATTTCGGGAGAATTATTATTTCTTGTTGATAAAGGAGCAGCTGGAACAGAACACTAGATTCCTTTAGGATAAAAATTCATTCTTCGTCTTTTATAATCAAATTTCTTTAAATCATGTATAAATTGGTCTAAAATTTGCATTATAGAGGTCGTAAAAAAAGCTCAATTTATACAAATTGAGCTTTTTTTACGACCTCTTACCAATTTATGAATAGGATTAGATTTATAAAAGTCATTTTTTTTAAATGTGACAAAACTTGAATTTTACTTGAATATTAAAACCGGTATTCATACTTTTAATACGTAACTTTAAATGAATATCTTTATAGTAAGCTGAAATTTTGTCTACATATAGAGAGTTCAAACTATTTTGAGATTTAAATATTGATTAAGGTCAAAGAACTAATTTTTAAAAAGTCTAAAAACTAAAACTACCAGAAAATGCCTTGGATTATTCTTGAAAAATTATGGAAAAACGCATTACACCCATCTAGCGTTCCTACCGCAAGTAATACTCGAACTTGGGATACAGAAATTAAAACTTTGTATAAACTGGGCATTAGTATAGAAGATACACTAGAGTTTTTATACTTTGAAAAACCTGATTTTGAAACTTTTAAAAAATGGATCATTAATAGACAGAAAAATGAAAATCATGAATTGGAAGATGTAACTCATAAAGTTCTTTCTGATCAGGATCTCAAATTTTGGAATAAAAACGGTTACATTATTATAAAAAATGCTATTTCAAAAAAAGATTGTGAAGAAACACAACAAGCTATTTGGGATTTTTTAAAAATGGATCCCGACAAAAAAGAAACTTGGTATAAAAGACATCAAAATCAAAAAGGATTAATGCTTAATTTTTCAGATCATGAAACATTAAATAAAAACAGATTTTCTCCAAGGATAAAAAAAGCATATGAACAACTTTACAATACAACCAAAATATACAAAACCATTGACAAAGTAAGTTTTAATCCTCCGGAAACTGAAGAGTTTAATTTTTTAGGAAGCTCTCTCCACTGGGATACTAGTTTATATCAACCCATTCCATTTGGACTCCAAGGACTACTCTATCTCACAGATTGTGGCATTAACGATGGAGCTTTTCATTGCGTACCAGAGTTTCATAACAAAATAAATCACTGGCTAGACAACCTTGAGCCAAACGAAAACCCAAGAGAAATAGCTCTCAAAACATTACATCCCAAGCCTATAATTGGTAATGCTGGTGATTTTATAATCTGGAACAATAAATTACCTCATTGTGCTACTCCAAACAAAGGAAAAAGCCCAAGGATGGTTCAATATCTTACCTACTTACCAGATGATTATGATACTTCTGGAGAATGGTTATAATTTTTATAATTAAGAATCTAAAGTAATAATCTAGCTGATCGTTTTTTAAAACTAAAATACAAATCAATTAAAATAGGATTGATACATTTAAGTATTCAGTTTTAAAAAATGAATTATTAAAACAGTAAAAGTTCTCATCTGAAACAATTAACTACAAAATATTAAAAATCAAATAGTTATTATTGTTTCGAAAAAAAAAAACTTCATACTACATCACATCCTTTCATGACATAGAATTTCTCTCTTATGTCAATTTCTAAAAAATGATTTTTTATCTAAAGTATTTTTAGTTTATAAAATACAAAACCAAGACTAATCCAGCATATAAAAGCTAGGTTAAAATTGCTCATACCTATGCTTTAAAATTTGTAAAAAAACAGCAAAGGTTTAATCACTTAAATACAGATTGGCTACAAAATATGGGAAGATATAAAAATACCTAATTTGTGAAATTTGTTAAGGATAAAGGAGGTGAGTATTTTTCCACCTATCACATCAGTTTCTTAAAATCACTCATAGAATAACAAAACAATTTAAAAAGTCACAAAGTTACCAATAAACTCTATTAACGTAATAGAACCTCTCCTCTCGGCATTAACCCATTAACAAATACTTTTTAGAAATAATAATTAAACAAATGAAATGATGACTCCAGAAGAAATAAAAATAAAATTGCAATTAGAACCCAATAATGAAGAAGGAGGCTTTTTTGCATCTGTATATCAATCCGAAATCCTAATTCCAAACACTATATTGCCTGGTTTTCCTCCTACCAATAATCTTCGTCCTCTCTCAGGAGCAATTTACTATTTTCTGGACCAATCAGGATGTTCAATATTACATAAGGTAACTGGAGATATGGTATATCACTTTTATAGTGGTGATCCTGTAGAAATGTTATTACTATATCCTGAACAATATCCAATAAGAACAGAAATTTGCATATTCAGTAATGATGTATTAGCTGGAGGTAAACCAATGAAAGCAATACCTGGTGGTACTTGGTTGGGTTCACGATTGTTAACCGGAGGGAATTATGCTCTAATGGGAGTAACTATGGCTCCTGGATTTAGTCCAACCGATTATTCAATTGGTGATAGGAAAGAGCTAATTGAAAGCTATCCTGAACAGAAATCATTAATAGAAATATTAACAAAAGACTAAACCAACTTAATAAATTTTGGATAATTATGTCAAATTTTATTAAAATGGATAGTGCTGAAAATGACTTCCTTTTTTTGAGATTACTGTTTATCTAAAATAAACACTCACAAAGTTTTCATTCTGATATAATTGCATAAATAGATTGAAACAATATTTAAACATAATAGTAAATCTGGAATATTATTGAAAAGCATACCCATTATATAAAACTAAAAGAACACGCTACAGAATTAATGAAGATTCCAAATTGTAAATACCTATCTGACCAACTTTTGAATATTTAAAACAATACTAAACACCTAAAGTCATGATCAAAACTAGTACAAATCCACCTTATAATACAATAGACAGTTACAAATTCATTGAACGTCTTAAAAACCGTGATGAAGAATTACTCCAAGAATTTGAGGAAAAAGGAACTACAAAAGAAGAAAGCTTTAAGATGTTTGAAGGCAGAAAAAGTCTTATTGCAATTGAATCGAACGAAAACATGGAATTAAGACCCGAATCCATTGTTGCCCACTTCAGACCTGTACTGCTCATTAGAGACAATAAAATAGTTCCCGAATTTATAGGCGATGAAGTAAAAACATGGATGAAAAGAATAATGGAACAATCTGCTATTCTTAATACGGTAATACCAGCAGTTGGAAGGATTGAAATAAATAATAATCCCTCATATAATTGGGTTGGAACAGGTTGGTTGGTCGATAAAGACATCATAGTTACAAATCGTCATGTTGCTACCATATTTACCCAAACTAGAGGTGGGTTCGGATTTAAAATAGGTTTTCCAACTGGAAGACAAACGGCACATTTAGATTTTTTGGAAGAAGACCAGAGAAGCAACAGCCTTAATTTTGAAGTTGACTCTGTATTGTGGATGGCTGAAAATGATAATAATCAACCTGATGTAGCATTCCTTAGACTCAAGACTCCATTAAATGGACCTATACTACCCAAGCCAATCGAATTAGAAGAAAGCGTCGAAGAGGGACAAGTAGTTGTAACTATAGGCTACCCTGCTAGAGACCCTGACTTTCCTAATCTGGAATTAGAATTACAAGTTTTTAATAATATTTTTGATAAAAAAAGATTAGCTCCTGGCGAAATTATAAAAATAAGTGATGTTGAATTACAGCACGATTGTTCAACTCTTGGAGGTAATTCAGGTTCCGCAATAATAAACTTGGCTACTGGTAAAGCAGTTGGCTTGCACTTTGCGGGCATCTTTATGAAAGCTAATTATGCAGTACCTGCTTCAAAAATAAGTGAACTATTAAAAAAATTAAAAGCTGGTGAATTATCTGGAATGAAAATTCCTAGCAATGAAATTATTCCAGTAGCCCAACCAGATTTTGTTAAATTACAAAATCTAACACAAAACGATACACCAGGTACTTTCTCAATGGAATTAAATATTCCTTTAAAAATAACCATTGAAGTTGGAGGTATGAATCTAGGTACAATCCAATCATCAAATATAAAAAACTTAACACCTATAGGTTCAACAAATGTATCAGAACAAGCATTGAACGCTGCAAGACAGTCTCTCAAAGACTGGCCTGATATACATACAATAAGACTTGGTTACCGATTTCGTCGAGGATGGATAACAGATGAAGAGGTAATTGTTGTTGAAGTACTTGAAAAAAAGGATCTTTTAGAGCTAAGGAAAAATAATACTCCAGTTATACCTTCAGAATTCTTAGGTGTGGGAGTAGATGTTCGCTCAATAGATGTTCTAGACCAATTACAAAATTTAAATGTCAATATCAATGCAGAAAGTGTTCCACGCTCTGGCAACTATATAGAACCAAAGAATCTTAAATTAGAACCTATTAATGAAAACATGACTGCCATATTTCATGTCAGTCCCGATTCGGGATTTCCAAACCTCAAAAAATTTATTGCACGTATTAAAAAGAACTTGACTGCCACTATGTACGAGTGGGATATTAATCATATCAGCAACGCTATTGCAGAAGCTATTACCAATGTAGATGGCAATTTAAAAATGGTCACTCAAAAAACAGGAACCCAAGAAGCTGTTGAGGACATGAAACAACGTCTTAAAAATCGGTTTCAACACCAATGGGCATCGGTTGGCACAACAAAACTGATTCCAAAGGCTTATCATATAAAAGTAGCCACACGTGACCGTGAAGAATTTTGGTTAAGCAGTGGGAATTGGAAAGATTCAAATCAAGCAGATATTAATCCCGCAGATGAAAATTCAAAATCAAAAACCCCTCTAAACAAACACAATAGAGAATGGCATGCAATAATAGAAAACAAAAAACTTGCATCACTATTTGAAGATTATATAAATTTTGATTTTGAAGAAGCAAAGCGTGTTCCTCTTGAAGAAAAAGCAATTGCTGAACCTGTTTTTTTAATAATCAAAGAAAATGCTTTGTCCAATAATTTTGTTCCAAAATATTTTAATCCCTTAATTATAAAAGATCGCAAACTTAACATTCAACCATTACTTACTCCTGATCGCGATGATAGAGGAAGAAGAATGTTTATGGTTTTTGCAACATCAATAATACAAAATGCAAAATCTTCAATAAGTATAGAAAATCAATCATTTACTCTACTCGAAGATAATAATGAAGCCTTTGAGCGCTTTTTTAATGTTTTAAAAATAAAACAAGATGAGGGATTGGTTATAAAGATAATTTTTAGAAATCTTGAAGAATTCCATAATAGTAATAAAAAGGTACTGGAAGAATTAAAAAAAATTGGACTTGATACTAATACTATTAAAGTACAGAACAAATGCCATACCAAAGCTATAATTGTTGATCCTGAAGATGAAAATAATGCAGCAGTACTTTTTGGAAGTCATAACCTTACCAACAGCGGTGCTCTTTTTAACAGAGATGCCAGTCTTCTTGTAAGAGATTCCGAAGTCGCGCGTTATTTCAAAGAAATTTTTGAATTTGACTGGAATAATCTTGCTAAACATGACATTGGAGACATTCCTACTACAGTTAATATTGCTTTACATAATGAAGCTCCTTCAGTTGGTCATTATAAAATCTCTCTTGAAGAATTATTAGCTAACATATAATCGTTAGAATAACATTAAAAAATAATTTAAAATGACTAAAAATTCCACCAATATAATAACTGATATAATTTTAGACTTTGATGGTACATGTACTCAAATAGATCTTATCTACAAAGCATATCTGAGACAATACTTATTAGAAATCAATAAACTGGTTCCATTTATAACACCAATAAGTAATACCGAATGGAAAGAAGCACAAAATTACATAATAGCAAATTCTCCAAAAGCTTCCTGGACGATTGCTACTACTCCAGCTGCACCAGCTGCAGCTGATCCGTATATATTAGCATTTGAAAGTGCTAAATTAGTTATGAGAAAACAAGGGATAAAGACTGATCCTCCGTTCGAAGCACATAGCAATTCTAATAATGAAAACCAAGCACCTTTTCGCACTGAAGCACGAGATGTATTTAGCAAACTTCTTGAAAAAGAAATAAATATCCATTTTATTTCAAATTCTGACTCAACCAAAATTACCAAAAGACTCTGTGATCTTTTTGAAAGAAACAATCTTCCACCTGGTATCTCTGTAGAAAGTGAAGCAAATAAATTTAGAATATGTGAAATAACATTAGAGCAATCAAAAACCACTTCAATTTCTAATAATTTAAGAAAGACATTTGAAGATTTACCAGCAATTCATAGTTCCATTTCGGTAGATGGCCGTCCAGTATATTTAAGAAGAGCATTTTATTTTGAGGCAATATGCAAAGCTTTATCAGGCGACATTTCAAAATTATCTTCATCTATTTTTTGTGGTGATATCTGGGAAATGGATTTAGCAATGCCTAAAGCTCTAGGTGCAAATATTCACTTAATTGAGCGTTCAAGTCCTTTTGAAACGTATGAATATGAAAGAGAAATGGTTCTTAAAAATAATGGTAAAGTTAGTTTTGAGTTAAATGGACTAATGGGCTGGTTCTAATTTTCATTATTTATTCAACATACTGAGTTTGCATAGTAAAAATCAATTAAAATGGATTATCAGAATTGGAAAATTCACTCCTGAAACAAATAAGTTCAAGTCATTAAAAACCAATAAGTTAATAAGTTTAAAAGTAAGAAAATAATTCAACACTACATAAAATCCTTTCATGACATTGAATTTCCCTCTTATGTCAATTTCCAAAAAATGTTTTTTTATCTGAAGTATTTTTAGTTGTACAAAACAAAGCTCAATATAAACTAATACTACTCTAGTGTATCGAAACTAACTAAAGTTGTTACTATTTTGTTTCAAAATTTGTAAAAAACCAACAGTAAAGGCGTGTTACCTTTTGGATAAATAACTACATCTGTAACTCTAAGCACTTGCACTTGAATATTGATCTAAATGACAAATGTAATTTCAAAAAATAACTTTATTAACAACAAAAACCAAACAACAAAAATCATGGAACCCAATTCTCAAACAAAACTCTTTTTAGAGGTTTCAGCCCTACTTACTGGCTTCAGTAAAACGGAACTCAAAGCGACTGGAATGCTAGAAAGTTACTACAACACGATTCTCAAAAATCTAGATAAAGAAGATATCGATTACTTCTTTCTGGATATCCACTTACTACTCAATCACAAATCATATACTGAAAAAGATATTGAAGCCATTTTAGCTTCAAAATTTATTGCTAATTCATCTTATAACGGGCTTGCAAAAAGCATCATTATCCTTTGGTACACTGGAAACTGGGGAGGCGAAGTAATATCGTCAGCTTCATATATTCAAGGTCTTATGTGGGATGCCATACACGCTCACCCTCCTGGAGCTAAACAACCTGGTTATGGCTCTTGGGCAGAACTTCCTCTTTCAGTAAAAAAATAATAGTAAAAAGTCATTCAAATGGAAAATAATTATGATGTAGTAATTGTTGGCTCTGGAATTGCAGGATCAATAATTGCTAAAGTACTTACCAATGCTGGTAAAAAAGTTCTAATGTTAGAAGCAGGTCTTTCGGCAGGTATTGCAATGGATCAAGAAGCTAATTTTAAAAATTATCAAGATTATCTTAATACTTTTTATACTGCTCCCATAAAAGTTCCCAACTCACCATACCCAAATATCAAAGACGCTCCTTCTATTGATGTACTTGATATAGAAATTATCAAAAAAAACAAACCCTCTACTAAAGGATATTTGGTTCAAATGGGACCGATACCCTTTGCTAGCGACAATACCAGAGCTCCAGGCGGAACCACTTTGCACTGGCTGGGAACAACACTTCGAATGCTGCCAAATGATTTTAAAATGAAATCAAAATACGGTGTTGGTGTAGATTGGCCAATTAAGTATGAAGATATGTCTCGTTATTATCAAATGGCTGAAAATGAAATTGGTGTTTCTGGCAATGTTCAGGATCAAAACTATCCTATTGAACAAAAAAGTATTTTTGGCAAAGACTATGTATATCCGATGAAAGGTATACCAACTAGTTATCTTGATGGTGTAATGAAGAAGGTTATTGACAAAAACAATAAAATTGTACTCAATGATAAGACATACGAATTATATTGTATAAGTACACCACAAGGACGAAATTCAATTCCAAATCCTGATTATGACATTAATGGTGTCGAATGGAATCAAGCTACAAAAACTTTAGATATCATAAAAACCGAATCTGGAGATTATAATCCCGTTGGATCTAATTGGGATCCTTATACTGGTCAACGTTGTGAAGGAAATGCAAGCTGCGTACCTATTTGTCCAGTACAAGCAAAATACAATGCATTAAAGACATTCCGAAAATGTGACATGGGGAATCTTACAGTAAAAACACAAGCTGTAGCTTCCAAATTATTAATTAATGAAACTTCAAACTGGATTAATGGCGTTGAATACAAAACGTATATCAATGGCAGTTCTAGCGAATATGAAACACATGTAGCAAAAGGAACATTATATGTAATGGCAGCCAGCGCTATCGAAAACGCTAAGTTGTTACTAGCTTCTGGAGCTGCAAATAGTAGCGATCAAGTTGGACGCAATTTAATGGACCACATGACAGTTTTGAGATGGGGATTATCCAAAGATCCTATTTATCCATATCGAGGTCCTGGTTCCACAACCAATATTCCAACTTTTAGAGATGGTGAATTTCGTAAAAATCATGCAGCATGGATACTACCTTTAGATAACTGGGGTTGGGCATGGCCAACAGCATCTCCTGGAACTGATGTAATTAATGCTGTCAATGAAGGTATAATCGGTAAAAAACTGCGTGCAAAAATTGAAGAAACTGTGACTAGACAATTCTTTACACACTTTGAATGCGAACAAGCTCCTGATCCTGATAATAGAGTAACTATAGATCCAACATACAAAGATAATATAGGCAATTATAGACCTGTTATTCATTATAAAGCCACAGAATATATGTTGAAGGCATTTGAAGCAACAGGTATTGTTTCTGATCAAATGTTTAGTCAATGTGATATTGAAGATTTTACAGAATACAAACCTGGACAAGATGCTGATTATGTTACTTACAAAGGCAAGGGATACACTTTTGCTGGGGCTGGCCATATTGTAGGAACACATCGAATGGGATTTACAAAAGAAGATTCAGTTGTAGATTCTAATATGCGTACTTGGGATCATGAAAACCTATTCTTAGTAGGCTGCGGTAATATGCCAACTCTTGGAACCTCTAACCCAACTCTAACAATGTCTGCTTTAACTTTTAAAGCAGCTGAAGCTATTCTTAAACAACTTGAACAATAACTAATCATGGAAAATAAATTATTTCAAAAAAACAATCCAAATCGTCAAAAACTAATTAAACCAATTGCCGATTTAGACATTAACGAAGAAGTTGCATCAATTTCTTTAGAGAAAGCCTCTTTTGTAAAAAATGAAATGCCAACAATGTTAAAAAAAATGTCTGTAAAAGATGTAAAAAATTACGTCAAAGACATTAAACATCTTCAGGATTGTCTTAGAACCGCATTGCAACTTGAACTATCTACAATTCCACCTTATTTATGTGGACTTTACACCATTAAAGAAGGCTCAAATGTTGAGGCTGGAGCCCTCATCCGAAGTGTGGTTGTTGAAGAAATGCTTCACATGGTACTCGTATCAAATATTCTTAATGCCATAACCGATCCTAAAACTATAAAAAAAGGAGAAAAACTTTTTAATGTTAAAGATATCATTCCAGTTTATCCTACTCCACTTCCAGGCGGTATAATACCCGAAGTTCCTAAAGGATCACCTCCTTTTGAAGTTCAGCTGCTTAAGTTTTCAAGAGAAGCATTAGATGAATTTTCTACTATCGAAAGACCTTCTAATCCTAAAGCCAAAATTACTGGACATTTTGATAGTATAGGGCAATTTTATGAAGCGATCCGTTATGGTTTACTCCGTTTAAACGAAACAACTCCTGGCGGAATATTTATTGGAGATCCTACACGTCAAATTACTCCAGAACATTATTATGGAAGCGGCGGTAAGATCACTCAAGTAATCACTTATGAAGATGCAGAAGAAGCTATTGGAGAAATCGTGGGACAAGGTGAAGGTATCGATGGTACTATTTCAACTGAGCAAGTCATGTTTGGCGAAGATATTGAATATGCTCATTACTTTAAATTCCAAGAAATAAGTTATGGACGCATGTACAGTGCCAATGATACAAATTTTCAAATGCCTGTAAAAAGTGTTCCAACTGGTCGTCCCTTTACAGTAAGCTGGTCATCAGTCTATAATATGAAAGCCAATCCAAAGATGAAAGATTACGAACATAATCCTGAATTAATGTCAAAAGCAATTGAATTCAACAAGGTATATGTTCAACTTCTTAACGGAATAAACGATGCAGTTAGTGGAGAACCAGACCTTCTTATTAAAGGAATCACAGTAATGTATGACCTAAAATACAAAGCTTTGGAATTATTAAATATTCCGTTAGGAAATGGAGAATGTGCAGGTCCAACATTTGAATATGTTGAACTTTAATTTTGAATATCGCTTATTAATTTTAACTAATAACTAAAAAAACTATGTATTACCCTCTCACTGGAAAATGGACAATCTTACCTGGAAATGAGGTAAAAGCCACTGAAGCTTTAAAAAAACTTGCGCAGGATGTGCAAGCAAACGAGCCTGAAACACTATTGTATATGGTGCATATTCCAAACTTTAATGCAAAAAGTCTCCCTACACCACCAGAAGGTGAAATTATTTTTTGGGAAGTTTATGAAGACGAAAATGCATTTTTAAAACATATAAATGGTCCACTTTTTACAACGTTTGTAAAAAACTATGGTGAATTATTCTTAAGTGATTTCAATACTCCTCCAAAGATTTACATGACCGCTGAGATATTGACAACAATTGAAGGATTTAGCAGAAAAGCACTTTAACTAATTAAAGCTAATCTTCAAATACTTTTTAAATTCTATCATAAATAAATTAATTCAAAAAAAATAAAATGGCTTTAGAACAAAACAATCCGTTAGCAAATCTAAACCTGTCTGGTTTAAATAAATTAGAAGCAAAAACAACTAATAAAACTGCAAAATTAAGTTTAAAAAGTGCGGTATTAGAAAGTGCCCCAATTAGTCAGCCGGTTGATCTAGGTGTATTAGAATCACTTATTGGTACCTGGGTTGGTCCAGGATTTAATTTGATTGAAGTGCCAAATATGAATCAGGCAAAACCAGGTCCGCCACCAGTAGACAAATTCAAAATCATATTAAATTCGACTGCAGAAACATTTACCTTTTCTTCTATTGGAGGTGATATTATTAATCGCGGTAATGCACAATCAGATATTACATTTATGGGTTTGCATTATTTACAGCAAGTAGATGATGTTAATCTTCCAAGCGGTCAAAATGGAATTCACTTAGAAACTGGTTTATTCCTAAACCTTCCTAGTGGTACAGATCCTGTTGTACAACCAAGTATTGCCAGATTAGGTTCAATACCGCATGGTGATTCAATTTTAGCTCAGGGAACTTTTTTTACTGTAGATGGACCTCCAGTATTTGAGGTTGCAGATCCTACTCCTTTTTTTATTGTAAATGGTAAGAGAGTTAATGATACAAGCGATACCTATTTATCACAATTAAGAAATGCTATTGCTCCTCCAGGTATTCCTCAAGACGTAATCATGAATCCAAATATACTTCTTGAAAATGCCATTAAAGAACAAAATATTATCAAAACGGTAGTTATCTTTTTAGATGCTAATCCTGTAGATGGTGTTGCAACTCCAGGCGCAACTGGTCCAGTTGGGGGTATTACAAATATTCCTTTTGTAAATGTAAATGCAAATGCCAATAGTTTATCAGCAATTTTCTGGATAGAAACGGTACAAAATGCAGACGGAACTACCTTCCTTCAATTACAATATACACAAACCGTGATTCTTGATTTTCCAGTTTTTGCTCCAGATGGAAGTGTTGTAGAGATTAAATGGCCTCATATTTCAGTAGCCACACTTCTTCTTCAGTAATCCAAATATTTTTTATTCAAAACTGAAGAATAATCTTTTATAAAACATTTAAAAACAATCAAATGGAAAATAATAAAATTTCGCCAATGTTGCTGCATAGTACTTACTTTAATCTTGGCACAAGCAATACGCCAAATATAATTGAGGCTTATATGTCTGAAGCCAGACAATATCTTTCAGAATCTAAAGATATGATCTCTTTCTGGATAGGTACAAAAGCGGCAGATATGGTTAGACCAGAGAATGACGTTAAGTATGATATTGCTATGCATCAGTTATTTAAAGATGAGGCTGCTTTTAATTTATACAATGCTAATGATACATCACATAATCAATTTGTTGCAGATGTAAACAGATGGGTTCCTGGGACGACAAGACGTGTAATGGATGCCAATGTAAGTAATCTAATCATTGGCGGGAATACTTCAGAAGCTCAATTTATTGGTGCTGATGGAAATTATCCGCAAAGTATGTTTCATAATCTGTATTTCTCACTGACAGACAAATCAGAAGAAAATATTAAAAAGTTTACAGACATCTGTGTAGAATATCTTTCTGGTCATCCAGGAATACAGCAATTTACAACTGGCGGTCTAACAGATATCAAAAGAGATGTTTCGGTACGCAATTTTGAAGTTGCGGTTTCTATTATCTACGAAAGTAAAAAAGCGTATGATGATTATCTTAAAAGCAAAAAGCATGATGACTTTTTCCCTGCTACTGCTGGAATGATTCAAAACACCTATATTTTCGATTCTTATTTAAAATACCAGTCAAAAGTATATTCACTGACAAGATAATTTCAGCGTCTTTAAAGAATATAATTAATCAAAAAATAAAAAATCATGACAGATAAAGCAATTCAGGAATTAATCAGGGAATTAAGCGGTTATGTACTGCAGCCTGGAGATTTAGAATATGAAGATGTTATACGTATCGATAACGGACGGATACAGTTCAGACCTCGTTTAATAATCTTCCCGGCAGTCATTGAAGATGTAAAAATTGGACTAAAGTTTGCCATTACAAATAATTTCCCCTTTTCGATAAAAGGCGGAGGTCACAGTGCTGCTGGTTATTGTCTTAATGAAGGTGGGGTAGTTATTGCTATGAAAAATTTAAACAGTATTACTTTTGATCAAAAGAAAGAAACTGTCACAGCCCAAATGGGTGTCATTTGGTATGATGTCTATAAATTTATGCAAGCTACAAATACGGGACTTGTTCCTGTTGGCGGCGGCTGTCCTACTGTTGCACCTCCTGGTTTTATGCTTGGTGGCGGGTACAGTTTTGTTTCCCGATCATACGGAATGAGCATCGACAATCTGGAAAGTTTAAAAATCGTTACTCCAGATGGTGAATTAAGACATATAGGTGTAAAAAGTACTGCAGCCGAAGACATAGACTTATTTTGGGCCTGCTGTGGTGGTGGTGGTGGGAATTTTGGTATTGTAGTAGAAATGGAAATGCGGGTTCGTAAACCAATGAGCAAAAAAATGCTGGTTGGACAAATTCGATATCCGTTAGAAATGGCCGAAGATGTCTTAGGCTATTACAATGATTGGGTCGAAACAGTACCAAACGAAATGGCTGTATATGGTTTTATGGGAAATCAAAAAGACCTAATCGATAAAACGACTAATGTAAAAGTTTTAGGGTTAACTCCTGTTTTTAATGGAGATGGTGCCGAAGGTATTGATCTACTGCAAGGACTTTTAAAACTAAAACCAATTAATGCCGATTTATTTAATATGACACTTCCAGATTGGGAGTTTTATAATGGCAACACGACCAGAGTAGCAGGCAGGAGTTCTTACATTCGGTCTACAGTACTCCCAAAAGGCGGAATGAATAATAATGTGGCCAAAGTTATTATCGACTCTATGAGTAAAGCCCCATCTCCAGACAGTTTTGCAGTTTGGACACATGCGGGCGGTGCGATAGAAAATGTCGCTTCGGATGCTACAGCTTATGTACATAGAAACACTCGATTTGTTCCCGAAATAAAAGCAATATGGGATTTAGACAAACCGGGTGATACACTTAAAAATGTTGAGTGGGCTTACGAATTTTTCGAAAGATTATCAGATGCTGGTAATTCAACTGGAGCTTATGTCAATTATATTGATCCTTTACAGCATAATTGGACAGAACAATATTACGGAAGCAATTATAAACGTCTTTTAGATATTAAAAAGAGGGTAGATCCAAATAACTACTTTAACTTTCAGCAAAGTATTGGTTCTACATTCAATCCAACAAAAGAACTTACAGATATCAGTCCGATAAACAGAACAAGAGTGTAATTCTTTATAAACTTAAATCCATTTTATCTTAAGATATCATATAATTGATTGCACCAACGCATTCAATATATAGATTTTAAAATTTATATTATTGTAGCATCACAGGAAAAGGCATGTTTTGAAAAATATACCTTTTCTAGTGGTGCTATTTTATTTACACTAAGTATAAGCATGTAACTTTGAATTGCTTTACTATTCTGTCTCAGTACACAATCCCTCTAAAATGAATAACTTAATAATTACGCTCAGGTTAATAAATAAATTTTTCACTTCCTTCACTTCTGTTAAATAAAATTCAACTAAATTTAAACTCCAATTATTTTAAACATCACATTTGAGATATTAATTATAAAAATAGTTCTCAAAATTAGCTATTTAATTCATTTTCAATACAAATACCACCTTCAATTCTTTTTATGGATAATACTGCATTTACAAATAGTCCTTTTAAAACTCTAATTTCTTTCCATAAATTGATTGAAAATCTTGAGGAAATTGCTAAATCCAATGTAGATTATCGTTCTAATTATGCCAAAGCTTTATTAAAAGAAATTGAAGCTTTTCCTGAATTCAGAAATGGAATTGACGATTTAAATTTTATAAAAAAACACGAAGAACTCATTCACAATTTACTAGCAGACCTCTTCCCTACTCCATTAACCCATAATGAGATTAAAGCAGTTAGTGTTCCATTTCAAAATGTAACTTTTAATTATTCGGAAAGGTTTAAAAAAATTCTTCAAAATGCAGGAATGACTTTTGATATGGAAATACGTGATTTTGAAGAAGATCAATTTTACATTCTGAATTGCATTTTAATTTTAAATGTATTTTATGGTCAGAATTTTGATTTCAACAGACCATTATTCTACGATATTCCAAATGCTAAAGGCGTTATGTTTCATTATCGAATTTTGTATAATGCTGATTTTGTAGAAATTATTCCCATTCAAAATGCACCTGAAATTACGCCAGAAGACATTAATCTGTTAATGAATAACTATGATAATATTAATCTTTGGAAAGAAAAATTCCCCCGCGAAAGCTGGTTATTAAAAGGATTTGGAATAGTAAGTCTTTTTGATGTTACTCGAGAAAGTGCCGTATCTAATTTAAAAAGTAATCTTTTAAAAGCAAAATCGGCACAATCACAATCAAATATCAGTTTTGAATCTATTTTTAAATCCATTTTTAAAATCCCCGATTTAAGAATTGGTTTTATTTTATACGATGAGGAAGAAGAAAAATTTACAATTCCGCCTTATGGTGATAAATTGTCCCATAGTTATATCTTGAGTGGTATTGGGGAAATGGATTGCAAAAACACTATGTATGGTCATTGTCTTAAAACTATTTTAGAAGAGAAAAAAAATATCATAATCTCTGATGTTGAACAATTTTCAAAAATTCCAGAAAATGAAAAACTAGGTTATCATTTATTACAACAAGACATACGAAGCTGTATTTTTGCACCTGTTATTAAAGACAACACTATTCTTGGAATTATCGAATTGGTTTCTTCACATCCAAAAGATCTAAACAGTATCAATGCTATCAATTTAGATTTATTTTTGCCTTATCTGGTTGATAACTTAGAGAGCTACAAAATCGATAAAGAAAACCAAATCGAAGCTATTATTCAACGGGAGTATACAGCCATACATTCCAGCGTTTATTGGAAATTTAAAAGAGAAGCGCTCAAATATTTTCAATCTAACTCACCCACTAAAGATTATATTTTTAAAGAAATCATATTCAAAGAAGTATATCCTTTGTATGGACAAATAGATATAAAAGGCTCTTCAGAACATCGAAATAAAACGGTAAAAGAAGATTTAAAAAATCAATTAAACACTCTTATAGATCTCTTTGAAAGCCAAAAAACAAATGAAAGTTTCGTTTTATTGGAACAACGAATATTTGAATTGCAATCGTTTAACAATGAACTCGATTTATCATTAAAAGCAGATACAGAACAGCAAATTCAGAATTATATTGAAACCGAAATTCATCCCATCCTAAAAAATACAACAATGGATGTCGAGCATGATATTGTAAAACAAAACTATTTTGAAAGCCTAGACGAAAAAACTGGAATGTTTTATCATTCCAGAAAGAAATTCGATAATACTATGTCGATTATCAATAAAAAGTTAGCTGCTATTTTGGACCAAAAACAAATAGAAGCCCAATTAATTTATCCACATTACTATGAACGTTTTAAAACCGATGGTGTAGAACACAACCTCTACATTGGCGAATCTATTGCCCCCACAAAACCATTTGATAATCTATTTTTGAATAATTTAAGATTGTGGCAGCTGCAGACATTGTGCGAAATGGAACTGGAACACCATCAGTTAAAAGAAACTTTACCGTACGAACTCGATGTAACTTCCTTGATTTTGGTATTCAGTTCTCCAATTTCAATCCGTTTTAGAATGGATGAAAAACGCTTTGATGTAGATGGAACATACAATGCACGTTATGAAGTTGTAAAAAAGCGTATCGATAAAGCGACGATAAAAGGAACAAAAGAAAGAATTACTCAAAAGGAGAAAATCACTATTGTCTACTCTCATAATTCTGAGCAAAACGAATATTTGAAATACATCAAATACCTTCAATTCAAAAAAATATTAGAGCCAACAATCGAACAATTTGAAGTTGAAGAACTTCAGGGCGTATCTGGATTAAGAGCCATTCGGGTAAAAGTAATGAATACTAATCTAACTAATTACACTCCAAACAACACATACCAAGATTTGTTGAACGAACAAAATTAAAGTACTATTCGATTGTTTTTAACCGCAAAGAACGCAAAAAAAATATTCTTTGTATTAAGAATGAGCGCAAAGCTTTGCGAACCTTGCGTAATACTTTGTGTACTTTGCGTTTAAAAACTAGCTATTTCTAGCCAAAATCATTCTCCTTTTCTCCCCATGTGGTAAAAAACGAAGCTTAACGTCCTGGTGCTATCCGAGGTTTGAGATTAAAGAAACGAGTTTTTTCCATTATGCACAAATTTTCCAAATACAAAACCATCTTTAAATTCAGCCTAAAACCCAAATCTTGTGTAGCTGTCGGCGGTAGCTTTTATTTCAATGAATTTTTCGTTTAAGTTATTCAAGTCAGAAGGATATAGTGAAATTAGCTTAAGATTCATTGCTTTTGACAATTCAATTTTTTCTTTTGTTTTTAGATCATAGGTCTCTTCTCCTTTTAATCCAAAATATTCAATATAATAATCGTTTATTTTCCAATCAGCACGACGTTTACCACTTTTGTTATATATTGGATGTGTTGGATAATATGGTTCTTTTTCTGTCTTTATATTATTTTCGAAGAACCAATTATCAATAAACATTTCATCTAACGATAAACACTCATTGCCACTTTTAGCTAAACACTTAATTCCTCTAGCAGTTTTTAATGTACCGTTAGCTAATACATTAGATTCTATCAAAGCTTTGAACCAAGAACCAAATTTTTTATTTATTATTTTGTTTGAGCTTGATAAATTATTAGCTTCAATTCCTAATTCAAAAATTATTTTACAAATTTTGGTCCAATTTTCTTTTGGTATTCGAGAACTAAAATTATAATTTATGGGATTAAAATCTGAATTAGGAATAAAATTACAGTCATCAACAAACTTATAAATTAAAGGTATCATTTCGTGTTTTTTCGAACTATGATTTAATGGACATTCATAACAAATTGAAATATTTCCATTTACGCCAAAGTAAAGCCAATCAGGAAAATTTATTACTTTAAACTGATTGCCACATATCTCACAGCATTTTGTTTCAGAAAAAGTTTTAACCGAATCCTTCAATTTTTGATATAATGTTTGATTTTTCAAATTATTTAAAGAAATTTTTATGAAATCTTCTTTAATAATTTTGATTGCAGTTGATTCGCTATAATCTTTTTGGTAATATTCATTACATAATAAAATTAATTCTGAAGTTTTTTGATAAGAATTAAAATAAGTATTTACTCTAAATCTCAAATGTTTTGCATAAAATTTTTCAAAAAAAACACCATCTCTTAAAATAAGATTTTGAAGTAAAGTTTCATCATCTTTTTCTTGAAAAGTTTCAAAAATATTTTCCCCATAAATACTTTTCGAAAGTTCTACATAATGAGTTATTATTCCAACTAAATTTGAATCAATAACTGGATTTAAATAATTAGGAAAAATGTATTCCCTTTTTTTATAAAATGAGAGATCCAAAAAAGTTTTCATTTTCTTATTTAGGTTAGTTTTTTTCCGGTTTTTTTCAAAATTACCACCAACTTCGAGATATTAAATACTAATCGTCTTAAAAGCTATCACAAAAGCAATAACTGACAAGACTATTCCAATCATAAAAATATTATAGGCAATTCGCAATAATCGGTACTTTTTCTCGAGTACAATTCCTAAGAAATATAAATCTTTAATCAATGAATTATAGAGATATTCTCTGTCTTTCATCATCTCGTTCATTGCCCATTGGTAATCTTCAAAAGACATATTATAAAAATTACCAAAGAACAGCAGATTAGCTTTTCTATCATGAATATCTTGTTTGGTAAAAGTTCCTTTGGTTACTTTTGGTCTTGTAGAAAGGATAGCAAAAATAATCGTAATAACACTAAACATCAACATAATGAACGTCGGATAAACCAAATGCACATTCTTTGGGCTATCTAATTTTGGAATCAACGTAGAAAGTGCAATCGAAATAATAATAGCATTTACCGAGAGTAAAATATTCGCTTTACTATCAGCTATACCACTCAAACGCGTATGATTGCCCAAAGTAACTCTAAATAAAGTATCAATACCACGTTCTGGTTTATCTTCTTTATATTTCTTTTTTTCTTCATTTTCGATTTCTTTAGCTTTTTTCAATTCTTGCTTATTTAGTTTTTTTTGAACCATTTCTATATTTTTCTCTTTTAGAGGCTGCCATTTTTTTAAAGCATAATCCGTATAAAATTGATGCTTATTCATTAAAAAATTAAGATTCTCTTTTGCCCATTCTAGACTATCGAAAGAAAGATTCATTGTGTTTTTTAACTCAAAACGCAATAATTCACAAGTCGAAGTATATTCCAAACTTGTAATATGAACAAAATCAGCATCTTTTATTATCTTCTCCAATTGGGTTTGAGGAACATAAAATTTGGAAGTAGCCATAATAAGTTTTGATACTCCTGCTATAAACTCATCCGATTGATCTTTTTCTTTTAAAAAATCAACAGTAATCTTTACACTCTCACTTTCATGATCTTCTGCCCCGTTAATATAACCAACATCATGAAACCAAGCTGCTACCAAAAGCATTTCTTTCCCTATATCTTCAACATTTTCCTTGATGCAAAGTTTGTTAACTGCAGCAACTACATTAAGAGTATGATTTAAATTATGGTAAGAATATAAATTAGAAAGTTTATCTTTGAGTAAATTACTGACCAAATCTTCTGATTGTTGTACTAGATTCATAAAGAATATTTTAATCTTACTAAATTATGAAATTGTTTTTGGATAATCCTTTTATTACTTCAATTAAAAAATATTCTCTCACTATAACTTTATTGTTTATTCTAAATTCCTGCGCTACACATCATGCTCAATATGGAAAAGAAGCAACAAAACCAGTCGAACAAAGTGAAATCGATTCATCAACAATAGCTCATACTTTTTATTTAGTTGGTGATGCCGGAAATGCAGATGAAGATAAATCTAAGGAAACACTAGCCCTACTTGAAAACAGATTAGAACATTCTAGCAAAAACAGTACATTATTATTTCTTGGCGATAATATTTATCCAAAAGGTTTTCCAAATTCTGATGATAAGAAAGAACAAGATTTAGCCAAAACGAAACTTACCAATCAACTACAACTGTCTAAAAATTTTAAAGGGAAAACTATTTTCATCCCTGGCAATCATGATTGGTACAGTGGAATTAAAGGTTTAGAAAGGCAAGCAAAATTTATAACCAATTATTTAGATGATAAAAAAGCATTTTTACCTCAAAAAAATTGTGCTATAGATGACTTGAAAATTAATGCAACCACAACATTAGTAACTATTGACAGCCAATGGTTTTTAGAAGATTGGGATGACAATCCAACTATAAATGACGATTGTACTATAAAAACCCGTGAAGATTTTTTTGATGAACTAGAAAGTATATTAAACAAAAACCAAGACAAAACGGTAATCATTGCCATTCATCATCCATTAATGACAAATGGCTCTCATGGAGGACAATATTCTGTAGAAAAAGAACTTTTCCCTTTGGAAGAAAAAATTCCATTACCTGTTATTGGCTCTTTTATGAATTTAATTCGAAAAACATCAGGAGTTAGTCCACAAGACATTCAAAACAAAGTATACAATAATTATGTAAGAAGAATTAAAACCCTTTTACACAATCAAAAGAATGTAATTGTGGTATCAGGTCATGATCATAATTTACAATATATCAGCAAAAATAATATCCACCAAATCATTAGTGGAGCGGGTTCAAAATCGGAATCCGCGAAGGCTGTTAATCCAGACGATTTTTCATACGGAGGTAATGGTTATGCCGAATTAATGTTGTTTAAAAATGGTAATTCTAAGGTTTCCTTTTATGGCAATGAAAATCATAAGGAAAAATTACTTTTTGAACAAATCATTATAAAAGCGAGAGATACAATCTCTCCAAAAAATCTGCCAACAAAATTTCCTGCAATAACTACAACATCCATTTATTCTAAGGAAATGACGCAAAAAAACATTGTACATAAATTCCTTTTTGGACAACATTATCGAAAATATTATAGCTTACCAGTAGAAGCAAAAACAGCAACATTAGACACTCTTTTTGGAGGAGTAAAACCTGTTAGAGAAGGCGGTGGACATCAATCAAATTCATTACGACTTGTAGATGCCGAAGGAAAAGAATATGCAATGCGTGCTTTAAAGAAAAGTACTTCTAGGTTTTTTCAATCGGTGCTTTTCAAGGATCAGTTTGTTTCAAATCAATTTAAAAAAACCTATGCCGAAGATTTTTTATATGATTTTTACACAACTTCTCACCCATACACTCCGCTTGCAGTAGGAAGTATGGCTGATAAAATTGGCGTACCACATACCAATCCTAATTTGTATTATATTCCAAAACAAAAAACATTAAAAAAGTATAATTCTAATTTTGGAGATGAGCTGTATTTAATAGAAGAACAACTATCTAGTGAACAGAAAGGCGCTAAGAGTTTAGGAAATCCATTAGACATTATTAGTACTGATGATCTGATGAAAAATATGCGTAAAGATGAAAAATACACCATCGATGAACCCGCATATATTAAAGCACGATTATTTGATATGCTTATTGGCGATTGGGACAGACATAGTGATCAATGGCGTTGGGGAGAATATAAAGAAAACGGAAAAGTGATATACAAACCCATTCCTCGTGACCGTGATCAGGCTTTTACAAAATATGACGGAGCATTAATGGTTATAATTATGACAAGTCCTTTGCTTCGTCATCAAAAAACCTTCAAAAAAGATATTAGAAATGTAAAATGGCTCAACCGTGAACCGTATTCACAAGACATAGCTTTTTTAAAAACTGCTGATGAAAAAGAATGGTTAGCTCAAGCTAAATATATTCAAGAACATCTAACGGATAAGGATATTGATAATGCTTTTGTCTCTTTACCAAAAGAAGTCCAAGACGAAACTATTGAAGATATTAAGCGTAAATTAAAAACCAGAAAAAACAAACTACAACACTACGCAAAAGAATATTATGAAGTATTGCAAAGAACCGTTTTGGTTGTTGGAACGGATAAAAAAGACAAATTTATTGTTAACCATATTTCAAAGAACAATACTGAAATAGCCGTTTACAGAGTAAAAAAAGAGGGAGATGAGTTACTTTACACTAAAAAATTTAATGCTAAAGAAACTAAAAACATTTGGGTTTATGGTTTAGATGATGATGACATTTTCGAAGTAAAAGGCAACGCTAAATCGGGGATCAAAATAAAATTAATTGGTGGACAAAACAATGACTCCTATACTGTTGAAAATGGAAAGAAATTAAAAATTTATGATTTCAAATCCAAACCCAATAGCTATACTTTAGATTCAAAAGCCGAAGCAATTTTGACAGACGACTATGAAACCAATTTGTATGATTATGAAAAAGTAAAATACAATGTTTTTACACTTACTCCTTGGGGAGGTTACAACCCTGATGATGGTGTAAAATTAGGTGCAATTACTAGCTACACGGTAAACAATTTCAATCAACATCCGTTTAGTCAGAAACACACTTTAAAAGCAAATTATTTTTTTGCTACAAGTGGATATGAGTTTACTTATAATGGTATTTTCCCTCAACGTTTAGGCAAATGGAACTTCGAGATAGAATCAAAATTTACGAGTCCTAACTTCACTATTAATTATTTTGGATATGGAAATGAAACAATAAACAGCGATCAAACCTATGGCTTAGATTATAATAGAGTTAGACTACGAACACTAAGAGCTGCTCCTTCTATAAAAAAAACAGGTCGTTATGGAAGTGAAATAGGTTTATACACCCTTTTTGAAAAAATAAAAGTCGAAGAAACCACTGATCGCTATATTAATATTCCAGGTGCAGTAAATCCAAACGTTTTTGATAATCAGCAATTTGTTGGAGGCGCAATCAAATATAGTTTTGAGAACTACGATGTACCTTCACTGCCAACAATGGGATTCGGTTTCTCTCTGGCTGGTAGCTGGAAAATGAATGTTAATGATACGAAAGCAAATTTTCCAACATTAGAGACAAAACTAAATTTCAACCATAAAATTGATGCTGATGGTCAACTTGTATTAGCTACTATATTAAAGTCAAAAGTATTGTTTAATAATAATTTTGAGTTTTATCAAGGAGCAACTTTGGGTGGTGATTACGATCTAAGAGGTTTTAGAAATGAACGCTTTTTGGGAAAATCTTCTTTTTATCAAAGTACTGATTTACGTTGGAATATTGGAAGAATAAAAAAGAGTCTTATACCAATGACTTTCGGAATTTTAGGAGGCTTTGATTATGGAAGAATTTGGTTAGACGGAGAAAACTCAAACAAATGGCACCAATCTGCTGGTGGAGGAATTTGGATTAATGGACTAAATGTAATTACTGGAAGAATCACTTATTTTAAAAGCGGTGATGACAAAGCCCGAATTGCTGTTGGCATTGGGTATGGGTTTTAGTTACTAAGCTAGTGAGTTTCTGAGCTGCTAAGCTTTAATAGTTATAAAAAAAAACTTAGAAACTTAGTATCTTAGAAGCTCATCTTTTCTAAAGATACTTCATATACATTTCCTCCTGTTTTATTCGTCTTTTCATCGGCTATAATCAAGGTTTTATTATCCTTAAAACAAATAGCTTCTTTTTGAGAAAAATGATTTAGTTTGAATGTTTTTTGAGTCCCATTTAAAAAGTTATCACCTTTAAAATTATTGAACATTATTACTTTATCATGAGTTAAAACAACTATTTTAGTAGCATCTGGGCTAATTGCTACACTGGTAATAGCACAATGATTATAGTTGTCGCAGGTTTTAAATTCCCCCATTAAAACCGCTTTTTGCGTTCCTCCTATATTTGGAATTTTGTAAACTAAAGCAGTTCCATCGAAACCCTTGCTTCTATTTTTAGTAAAAAGATAAAAATAGCCGTTAAATTCAAAAAAACCTTCTACATCAAAGAACAGTTTTGTCTTTTTGGGTGGAAAATCTTTTTGTTCTGGGTAAGAAAATGAAATTTTATATTCTGAGATAGCATTCTCTTTATTTAATTCTCCTTTGGCTACTTTATAAATACACAAATCTCTGCGCTCGTTATCATTATTTCCAAAATCTCCTATATAAATATTACCCTTTTTATCTTTTGTAATATCTTCCCAATCAACATTCGCTGCATTGGTAATCGATATTGCTTTATCTATTTTTCCATTGGAATTTAAAGCGTAAATTTTATTAGCATTTCCACTGTCTTCAAGTGTATAAATGGTATTGGTTTCAGGGAAATAAATAATTCCAGAAACTTCTTTTAGTTTTTTGGGTAAGCTATAGAGTTTTATAATTGTCTCAGAACTATTTTGACAGGCTAATAAAACGAAAGCAATTGTAATAGAAATTAAATTTTTCATAGATTTCTTGATTTAACCCAAAAATAATCTAATAATTTAAGAATATAACGAAATTCTGAACTCATTTGATAAAATTGCATAACAGCTAAAGATATACTGGCGTTAATTAAAACCATTCATTATCAATCGAATTAGCCTAATTAAAAACATCTTTGTATTAAGGTAGAGGTTTCACAAGAAGCATATTATATGGCCATTCAAGGAATAATTCAGACGGGTACGAAACCTATTATATAGATATATAATACTTACCTGAACTTCAACAGCGCTAGCCTAGATAGGAAACTTACGAGGCTAACAACTATTTTATGTAAAAATCTTACTAAATTGATTTTAGTATGCACGAAATATGGTGAAACACTAAATTAGATAAACTTTCCAAATGACCAAAGAATGTTCTGGCTCTAGGTTTGGGATTGAAGATGCGAGTTTTTTCCATTATAGACAAATTTTTCAAGTACAAAACCATCTTTAAAGCCAAATGCCCAAATCTTCTCTAGCTGTTAGCAGAAGTACTTATTTTAATCGCCTAATAATCCTTCACCTTCTTTTTGTAAAACAGGTAGATTTAGTATTACAATTCCCCAAATTACATTGTCTGAAACTGAATCATATCGGTGAATAATTATTTCTAACATCGATAATTTTTCTAGAGTTAGAGATTACATTGATTGAGCTTAAAATATCATAAAGCCAAGTTTTAATATTATTCTCCATAAATCAATTACTTTTTTGATTTATTGTCTTTCTAAAAAAAAGGGTTTTTAATTGCTTTTCTACAAGTAAATCAACCTCGCTTTCGGTGTTTATTTTGTCAGTTAAAACTGAATAAAAAACATATAATGATTTTGGTTTATGAGATTTGCATAAATCACAGAATATCATTTATATGAATTTCAATTAAATTCATTTTATCATTTTTTTATAAAAGTAATAAAACAAATTTAGTTAAATAACATATTCATAATTTCCACAATTTTGGTGTATTTCTGCTGACATAATATATTAAAAGAGTATCACTCGAATTAATTACTTTTATGGAATTTTAAAACAATAAAATATGAAAAATTATTTCGTAAAAGCAATACAAATAGTAGCTCTCTTTTTATTTACGACCTCTTCAATATGGGGACAATCATCGTCGATTTTTAAGAAACAGGATTCGTATCAGACTCTTACTCAAATATGGGAACTAGAACCTGACAGCACTAGTGAAACCTTTTTGATAACAGCTTATAAGCCTACTTATATTATGCCATTCCGGTTTTCAAGTCATAGGAGAGCAGTTCCTTTTGAAGTAACTCCTGATGATGTTGCTGATAGCGGAAATGAAGTAGAATTACAAAATGTAGAAGCTACTATGCAATTCAGTTTCAAAACTAAATTAGCTCAAAGAATCTTTGGAAATGGAGCTTTATGGCTGGGTTATACTCAAAAATCATTTTGGCAGGTTTATAATGTAGAATTTTCAAGACCTTTTAGAGAAACCAATTATGAACCAGAAATTATTTTTAATTATCCTGTTACATTTAATTTTTTAAACATAAAAATGCTTGGACTTGCATTTAATCATCAGTCAAATGGAAGAGAAGGCCATAAATTTACAAGAAGTTGGAACCGAGTTATTTTGGGTGCAGGCTTTGAAGATAAGCAATGGAGCTTGTTCGTTAGAACATGGTTTGCAATTGAAGATACTGAGAACCCTGATATTGAAAATTATATGGGTAGAGCTGATGTTACTTTTAATTATAGACTAAAAAAACATTTACTGACATTAAAAGCACAACATTCTTTACGATTTGGTGAGGATAATCATGGCAGTATTGAGTTTGACTGGGCTTTCCCTATATATGGTAATCTAAAAGGATATGGTCAATTTTTTCATGGATATGGAGATGCTATGATTGATTACAATCAAATTCATACCATTGCAGGAATTGGGATTGTATTTGCGGGAACATTATAAAAAAAGTTATTATTCCTATTGGAATTTTATCTCCTATTATAATCTTTATATTGCTAAAAAAATCATAGAATTAACATTAGAAGAGTTAATTCTATGATACATTTAAAATGTAAAACCTTATTTTTTAAGCTATTAAATCACTTTCTTTTCAATACTTTTTGAACTGCTTTTACAATTGCTTCATTATTCAATTCATATTTATCCATCAATTGTGCTGGAGTACCGCTTTCACCAAAAGTATCGCGAGTAGATACAAACTCTTGTGGAGTCGGATTATGTAATGCTAAAACTCTAGCAATACTTTCTCCTAATCCTCCCATAAAATTGTGTTCTTCAGCAGTTACGATGCATTTAGTCTTTGCTACAGATTGCAAGATTGCTTCTTCATCCAACGGTTTTATGGTATGAATATTAATTACTTCTACACTGATTCCATTTTGTTCTAATGTTTCGGCAGCAATTAAAGCCTCCCAAACTAGATGTCCTGTTGCTACTATTGTAACATCTGTACCTTCATTAAGTAAAATCGCTTTTCCCAATTCAAAATGACTATCAGCTGGAGTAAAATTTGGAACTACTGGTCGGCCAAAACGCAAATAAACTGGTCCTTTATGTTTTGCAATTGCAATTGTTGCAGCCTTCGTTTGATTGTAATCACAAGTATTGATAACCATCATACCCGGAATCATTTTCATAAGTCCAATATCTTCTAATATTTGATGAGTTGCGCCGTCCTCACCAAGAGTAAGACCTGCATGAGAAGCACAGATTTTTACATTTTTATCAGAATAAGCAACTGACTGTCTAATTTGATCATACACTCTTCCTGTCGAAAAATTAGCAAAAGTTCCTGTAAAAGGTATTTTTCCACCAATGGTTAATCCTGCTGCAATTCCTATCATATTAGCTTCGGCAATACCAATTTGGAAAAATCTTTCTGGATTATCTTTTATGAATTCTTCCATTTTTAAGGAACCTATCAAGTCGGCACATAAAGCAACAACATTAGGATTTGTTCTCCCTAATTCTGCTAAACCAGCACCAAATCCACTTCTGGTATCCTTGCTTCCTGTATTTGTATATTTTTTCATTTTTTCTTTTTTGCTATAAGAAATAAACTGTAAGCAATAGGCTCAAAGCTTCCTGCTTAAAGCTTCTTACTTTTTTAATAGTCTGCTAAAATTGAAGTGTTCTGAGCTAATCCGTTTGTTAATTGTTCATCATTTGGTGCTTTTCCATGCCAAGCGTGAGTATACATCATAAAATCAACACCATTCCCCATTACAGTATGCAATAAAACACAGACTGGTTTTCCTTTTCCAACTAATTGTTTTGCCAAAGTATAACCCTCCAAAATAGCAGAGATATTATTTCCTTCTTTAATTTCAAGTACTTCCCAATCAAAGGCTTCAAACTTAGCTTTCAAAGAACCCATGTCAAGTACATCTTTGGTAGAACCGTCAATTTGCTGACCATTATAATCAACTGTAGCGATTAAATTATCAACTTTTTTAGCCGAAGCATACATGATCGCCTCCCAATTTTGTCCTTCCTGCAATTCTCCATCACCGTGAAGTGTGTAGATTAATCTTGAATCACCATTAAGTTTTTTAGCTTGAGCTGCACCAATAGCCACAGATAATCCTTGTCCTAAAGAACCCGAAGCAATTCGTACTCCTGGTAAACCTTCATGTGTAGTTGGATGTCCTTGCAAACGAGAATTCAATAACCTAAAAGTGTTTAATTCCTCAACGTCAAAATAACCGCATCTCGCTAAAACACTATAAAAAACTGGAGAAATATGACCATTAGATAAAAAGAACAAATCTTCGCCCTTCCCATTCATATCAAAACCTTCATTGCGGTACATAATTTCATTATATAAAGTCACTAAAAATTCTGTACACCCTAAAGAACCTCCAGGATGACCTGAATTCACTTTATGAACCATTCTCAAAATATCACGACGAGTCTGAGATACTATATATTGTAATTGTTGAATTTCCATAATTACAAATTCATTTTTTTAGCATCTTCAACAAATTGTGCTAAACCAATATCTGTTAATGGATGTTTCAATAATCCTTTAATTGCGGATAAAGGTCCAGTCATTACATCAGATCCAACTTTGGCACAATTCACAACATGCATAGTATGTCTAATAGATGCAGAAAGAATTTGGGTTTTAAATCCATAATTATCATAAATCTCACGAATTTCAGAAATCAAATGCATTCCATCCGTCGAAATATCATCCAATCTACCTAAAAAAGGTGATACATAGGTTGCTCCTGCTTTGGCTGCCAAAAGAGCTTGTCCAGCAGAGAAAACCAAAGTAACATTGGTTCTTATTCCTTTATCCGAAAAATATTTACAAGCCTTAATTCCATCAGCAATCATTGGTAGTTTCACTACAATTTGCTCATGCAAAGCGGCTAATTCTTCTCCTTCTTTTATCATACCCTCATAATCTGTTGCAATTACTTCGGCAGAGACGTCACCATCAACTATATTACAGATGTTTACATAATGCTGTAAAATATTTTGCTTTCCAGAGATCCACTCTTTTGCCATTAATGATGGATTTGTGGTCACTCCATCTAAAACGCCTAGGGCTTGTGCTTCTTTAATATCTTCTAAATTAGCAGTGTCAATAAAAAATTTCATTATAGTTTGTTTTTGGTTATAAAATAGATTGAATAATTAATTCGTTTAGCTAGCTGCTAAAAAAAGGGCTGAGAATCCATCCTCCCAACCCTATTCTTTTATCAACAACTTTAACTCGATTATCTAATAGATAAACAACTAATTTTAAATATATTGATTGATAATGTTTTCAAACAATTCTTGTTTTCCGCTTTGTAGATTTAATTCTCCATTTTCCTGAGCAATTTTATACAATTCAGAAAGACCTAATTTACCTTCTTCGAAAGCTTTTCCGTTTCCAGAATCAAAAGAACTATATCTTTCTGTTCTTAATTTATCATAAGGAGAAGAAGTAATGATTTTATCTGCAGTCAATAATGCTCTTGCAAAAGTATCAGCACCACCAATATGTGCATGGAAAACATCTTCCATATCAGTTGAATTTCTTCTGATTTTTGCATCAAAATTAACTCCACCACCTTGTAAACCACCAGCTTTTAAGAAAA